>CAZQRD010000010.1:0-39004 GCA_964595535.1 uncultured Flavobacteriaceae bacterium
TTGCTATGAAAAAGAAAAAGTTACTGAATTTAAAAATCCAGCAAAACAAATATAATGAAATTATTCTTAAAAAAATCCATTATCATCAAATACTTCCTTATAAGAAATTGATTCTTGCAAAGTTATGAAAACATGTCTTTTACTTTTTCAAAAAAAGATTTCTCCGAAATAGATGGATTTGGGATGAAATTTTCATGATTCTCAACACTTTCAAAAAATGCCTTTTGATCTTTTGATAGCTTTTTAGGGGTCCAAACATTTAGATGTACCAATAAATCACCATTTCCATATCGGTCGAGACTGGGTAATCCTTTGCCTCTTAATCGCAAGATTTTTCCACTCTGAGTGCCATCTTCTACCTTAATTCTTACTTTTCCGGTAAGCGTATCTATTTCTTTACTGCTTCCGAGTGCTGCCTCCGCAAAACTAATATAAAGGTCATAATGAAGGTTATTTCCTTCCCTTTTTAACTTTTCGTGTTGAATTTCCTGTATTACTACAAGAATATCTCCTGGAATACCATCTCCCGGAGCATCATTTCCCTTACCGGATACTTTGAGTTGCACTCCATCAGTAACTCCTGCCGGGATTTCGATTTCAACCGTTTCTTCTCTTATAATCATGCCATTGGCATCTGATCCTTTTGGCCTGTGATCAACCATCTTTCCGGATCCTTTACAGGTCGGACACGTAGTGGCTGTTTGCATTCTCCCGAGAATAGTATTGGTAACCCTCATAACGTTCCCTTGTCCGTTACAAGAAGAACATGTATTATAAGTAACGCCTTCTGCTTTCACCTGGCGTCTAACTTTTACTTTTTTATTTACGCCATTTAAAATATCTTTTAACTCCAATTTCACCCTGATTCTCAAGTTACTTCCCTTGATACGGGTCTGTCTTGATCCACCACCAAAGCCACCTCCAAAGCCACCACCAAAGTGACCCCCAAAAATGTCGCCAAACTGACTGAATATATCATCCATGTTCATACCTCCGAATCCACCTCCAGCTCCCCCGTTTTCAAAAGCCGCATGACCGAATTGATCATATTTAGCCTTTTTATCAGTATTGCTCAAAATCTCATAAGCTTCAGCAGCTTGCTTGAATCTTTCCTCCGCTTCATTATCTCCAGGGTTTTTATCCGGATGATTCTGAACCGCTTTTTTCCGATACGCTTTCTTTATCTCATTGGCCGTAGCATTCTTAGTTACACCCAGTATCTCGTAATAATCTTGTTTCACAAATGATGGTTTTAAAATGATTGGTACTGTTAATTACCTAAGACTACTTTTGGGTAGCGAATGATGGTCTCTCCTAGTTTGTATCCCTGCTCAACCGTGTCAATAATCTTACCTTTCAGTTTTTTTGAAGGCGCCGGGATCTGAGAAATGGCTTCATGAATCTCAGCATCAAAAGTATCTCCTTGCTTCACTTCCATTACTTTAAGTCCTTTTTGACTTAGTATATTTTTGAATTTGTTATCAATCAATTTCATACCTTCCAACAATACTTTATCAGAAGATTTCTCAACCTCTTTTAATCCCCTTTCAAAATCGTCCAAAATTGGCAACAAAACTGTCATAAGTTCCTTGTTTGCTGTACTAAACAACTCAATCCTTTCTTTAGAAGTTCTTTTTTTATAATTTTCAAATTCGGCAAACAGTCTTAGAAAATTATTCTTTTCCTTTACTATTTCTTCTTTAAGTATATCTACTTCAGATTCAACTATTTCACTATCAGCGTCTTGTGAATCATTTAAGTTATCAGCCGCTACTTCCTCATTATTATTATCTACTTCCTGATTTGATATATCTTTATCCATTTCTTTCTCTTTATGTTCTTGATCTCTCATGTTTACTCAATTTAATCCTCCTACACCTAGCTAAGCAAATTACTTGCCAAGTGCATAATTGTGTCATATTGTCACAAAATTAAGATTAAGGTTAAAGATTCTTTAGAAGCTAGTTTCGATTCTTTCGATCCTGGCTCCTATGGAGCGTAATCGCTCATCTATGTTTTCATATCCCCGATCAATCTGATCAATATTGTGAATCGTGCTTGTACCTTTAGCAGACAAGGCCGCAATAAGCAGGGAAATTCCTGCTCTTATGTCTGGAGAACTCATCGTAGTTGCCTTTAAACTAGACTCATGATTCATCCCTATGACTGTCGCCCTGTGCGGGTCACATAAAATGACTTTGGCTCCCATATCAATGAGTTTATCAACAAAGAACAACCTACTTTCGAACATTTTCTGATGAATCAAAACACTGCCCTTGGCCTGGGTTGCAACAACCAATACAATGCTTAGGAGATCCGGGGTGAAGCCAGGCCAGGGTGCATCCGACACTGTTAAAATTGAATCATCCATATAGCCCTGAATCTCATAACTTTCCTGAGAGGGAATATAAATATCATCATTGATTTGCTGAAGTTCAATACCCAGCTTTCTGAATACACTTGGAATTTGTCCAAGGTCTTTCCAGCTCACGTCTTTAATCGTTAAGGCCGACCTTGTCATAGCTGCCACACCTATCCAACTACCAATTTCTATCATATCAGGCAGTATACGGTGTTCACAACCACTGAGTTCTGACACTCCATTTACGATTAATCTGTTCGAACCTATACCAGAAATGCGCGCTCCCATACTGACAAGCATTTTACACAATTGCTGAATATAAGGTTCGCATGCCGCGTTGTAAATAATCGTTTCACCTTTAGCCAAAACAGAGGCCATTAAAATATTCGCTGTTCCGGTCACTGACGCTTCGTCAAGAAGCATTTCTGTTCCGTAAAGTTCAGCGGCTTCGACACCATAAAAATATTCTTCCTTATTGTATCTGAAGGTAGCTCCCAGTTTTATAAACCCCTCAAAGTGAGTATCAAGTCTTCTGCGTCCGATCTTGTCGCCACCAGGTCTTGGAATATAACCCTTTCCAAATCTGGTGAGTAAAGGCCCTACAATCATAATAGAACCACGAAGTGAACTTCCATCTTTTTTAAACTGAAGAGATTCCAGATACTCCAGATTGATATCATCTGCCTGAAAACTGTAGGTATTTGGATCCAACTTTTTGACCTTTACACCTAGTTCTCCTAGTATAAAGATAAGCTTGTTAACATCTCTAATGTCTGGAATATTGTGTATTACAACCTCAGAAGCTGTTAAAAGAGTAGCGCATATTATTTGAAGTGCTTCATTCTTAGCACCTTGTGGGACAATTTCACCTTTGAGACGATGTCCACCTTCAATTTTAAATATTGACATTAGCGGAGAGTATTAATAGGAATTATCTTTTTCTAAAATTCTTTTTGCCTTGTTTCTGTGTGTTCTTCTGATACGATTTAGTCGGCTTTTTTCTCAACAAATCTTTTGATTCCGACAAAGTTTCCTTGTCTTTAAGCATCAGTACTCCTCCAGATAATTCACTTAAATGCCTAAAGATTACCTCGTCATCGACAGTGTCTTTATTCCAATTCAAGTAACACTTTTTCATATGGTTGGCTATGGTAAATACCAAGGCATCTTTCATCTCCCCTTCTTCCCAGGTGAGAGCCGTATCAATCATGATTTGAATATTATTACCGTAAAATCTATATTTAGAAGCCGATTTTGGATAATCCATTCCATCAGGCTTAGCCTGTAAAATCTCTCTTTCCGGTTTTGGATAAGGCGTATCCACGTCTAAATTATAATCAGACATGATAAACAACTGATCCCATAATTTATGTTGAAAATCAGGCACATCTCTTAAATGTGGTTGCATATTTCCCATAACATGTACGATGGCTTTTGCCATAGTATTTCTCACATCTCTATCTTCTAATTTCATGCAATGGCTGACAAGCTTTTGTATATGCCTGCCATATTCCGGTATGATCAAATGTTCACGATCTGCATTGTATTCTAAATCCATCCTTCCGTTTCTTTAACGCTACGTTTTACTAAAATTTTATCTAGCTGCAAAGTAACAATTATTTTGATGATCAAAGCAACGATTTAACCAATAATCTTCAACTTCGCAAATTGTAACAATAACTTCTTTGTATCGCCTGATTCAAATCTAATTTCTGCCTTTTTATTGTTCCCAACTCCCTCAACCAAAAGCACTTCCCCCTTGCCAAATTTTGCGTGTTCCACAAAATTTCCCTGCAACAGATCATTATCGAAGAGATTTTGAGATCCCTCCATGTCGCTTAGTTTTTTAAGGTTTTTGGCCGGTTTAAGTTTAACCGGCTTAGCCAAGGGTTTCTTGGCGGTCTTTTCCGCGTTCCTTGGCACTGGTTTTTTAAACCTGATCTTATTTTGATCCGGGGTCCCAAAAATGTCTTTATTTATAAATTTGTTAGCAATTGCCGATTCTTTTCGAGGGCTTATAAAGTCAATATATTTATCATCAATTTCCTCTAAAAATCTGCTAGGTTCACAATCAATTAATTTTCCCCATCTGTACCTTGACTGTGCATAAGACAGATACACTTGTTTTTCAGCTCTTGTCAATGCCACGTAGAACAATCTTCGTTCCTCTTCTATCTCACTTCTGGTATTCATACTCATGGCTGAAGGAAAAAGATTTTCCTCAAGACCAACGATATAAACATAGGGGAATTCTAAACCTTTGGATAAATGAATGGTCATTAGAGAAACCCTGGGAACATCTTCCTTGTCCTTATCAAAATCTGTGGCCAGGGCCACATCTTCAAGAAAATAAGCCAAAGAAGCATCTTCCTCTTTCTCATTTTGCTCTTCTATAAAATCTTTGATGCCGTTCATTAACTCCTGAACATTCTCAATCTTGCTAACGGCCTCTGGTGTTCCATCGCTTTCAATATCACGGATTAAACGAGTTTTTTTGACTACCAGATCAGCTACTTCAAAAGCATTTTTAGACTTGGCTTCAATCTGGAAACTCCTGATCATATCCCTGAAATTGAAAAGTTTGGTCTTTATCCCAGAATTTATATTGATCGATAGATCATCGAGTTGATGAAGTAATTCGAAAATTGAGATCTTATAGTGATTTGCGGCAATGACCAATCTATCAATGGTAGTTTGACCGATACCTCTGGCCGGATAATTGATCACTCGCTTCAGTGCCTCTTCATCTTTTGGATTGATGAGTAATCTTAAATAAGCCAACGTGTCTTTGATCTCCTTTCTTTGATAAAATGAAAGGCCCCCATAAATCTTATACTTGATATTTTTTTTTCTTAAAGCATCTTCAATAGCTCTGGATTGAGCATTTGTTCTGTAAAGAACAGTAAAATTGTTATTTGGAAGCTGTTGCTGCATCTTGTTTTCAAAAATGGAATTTGCCACAAACCGACCTTCATCCCCTTCTGAATAAGTACGTATTATCTTAATAGGTTCTCCCTCTTGATTTGAGGTCCAGATTTCCTTATCCAGTTTGGTCTTATTCTTATCAATAACACTGTTGGCTGCCTGAACAATCGTACTGGATGAACGATAATTCTGTTCCAGTTTAAAAATTTTTACATCATCATAATCCTTCTGAAAATTAAGAATATTTTTAATGTTGGCACCTCGAAAAGAATAGATGCTTTGACTGTCATCACCCACCACACAAATATTTTGATATCTGTCTGCCAGCGCCCTGACTATAAGGTATTGAGAATGATTTGTGTCTTGATATTCGTCAACTAAAATATACCGAAACCTGTTCTGATATTTTGCCAGCACTTCGGGGAACCTTGTTAACAATTCATTAGTCCTCAGTAAGAGGTCATCAAAATCCATGGCACCTGCCTTAAAACATCGCTCCACATATTCTTTATATATGGTTCCAATTTTAGGCCTTCCCGAAACCTTATCAGCTTCCATAAGTTCAGGGTTTTGATAATAGGCCCTGACGGTAATCAGGCTATTCTTAAACTGTGAAATTCTTCCAAGAATTTGTTTGGGTTTATACTTATCTTTCTCTAGTTGCAATTCTTTGATAATGGAGCTGATCAATCTAACCGAATCCTGGGTGTCGTATATAGTGAAATTAGAGGGATATCCCAGTTTTTCAGCTTCACTTCTGAGGATCCTTGCAAAAACACTGTGAAAAGTACCCATCCATAAATTCTTGGCCTCACTGGGTCCTACAACTCCTGCAATCCTGCTCTTCATTTCCCTTGCCGCCTTGTTCGTAAAAGTGAGCGAAAGGATATTAAATGGGTCCACCCCATTTTTCATCAAATGAGCAATTCGATAGGTCAGTACTCTTGTTTTACCTGACCCTGCTCCTGCAATGATGATCATAGGTCCATCCCTTTGAAGAACCGCCTCTTTTTGCGCTTCATTTAACTCGTCCAAATAACTACTCACTACACCTCGTTTTCTTCAAAAATACAATGCATATTGAAGAACAACAATAAAAGTTATTGACATTTTGTCAAAAAAAAACCGCTTAATAAAAAGCGGTTTTTAAAAAATGCTGTGTGAGCTCCTAGTTGTTAGAATAGATTTCTACCCTTCTGTTGGCCTGACGACCTTTTGAAGTATTGTTGTCTCCAATAGGTTTTGAAGAACCGTATCCTGCGGCTTTAATATTCTCTGCAGGAAAACCATTTTCTATTAAATAATTCATCACTGCATCAGCTCTTTTTTGAGATAATTCACTATTGATCTTATCACTACCAGTGCTATCAGTATGTCCTTCAACTACAAATGATGAAGTGGTGTACTCAGTAAGGATCTTGTCAATACCTTCAAGTCTGATCTGCGTTTCATCGGTAAAAGAATCTTTCCCGGTTTTAAAATAGATAGCTCTTGCCAAATCAGTAAGTTCTTTTTGCACCTCTGGGGTTATGACAGGGCATCCGTAATTTTCAGCCGCACCTGCTACATTCGGGCATTTATCCTGATCGTCAGAAACGCCGTCGCCATCAGCATCTTGCACTGGGCAACCTTTATTCTCAACTGGACCCGCTTCGTTTGGGCATTCATCTTTAGAATCCATCACGCCATCTCCATCTGTATCAGGACAACCATTGAATTGTTCTAATCCCGCAACGTCAGGACACATATCAACGTTGTCAGGGAACCCGTCACCGTCTTTATCTGGACAACCATTGAATTCGGCTAAACCTGCTTCGTTTGGACACTTATCTTTAGAATCCTGAATACCATCGGCGTCTGTATCAGGACAACCGTTGAATTCTTTAAGACCAGCTACTTCAGGACATAGATCATCTTTGTCTTTAACGCCATCTTTATCGGTGTCTTTCCCACCAAGGTTGAAGTTCAAACCAACCATAATCATAGATGTGGTCATATCATAAGCGACTTCGCTACCAGGAATTTTACCAAGAGGATCAGTGGGGCTAATAAATCCAGGATTTAACATACTACCTGAAGTTTTACCATCACTTGTTCCATAATGATAGACTGCATCTAAAACAAAATTATCACTAAATTCATAGCTCAGGCCAAATTGAAATGCATGGGCTATAATAGCCGTTGCAGGAACTGAGAAAAAGGTTAATTCCTCATTGATCGGATTCGAACTATAGGTATACCCAAATCGCAAAGGCAAGCGGTTTATCGCTTTCAATTGTAATCCGACGGATACGATGGAAATATTTTCCCAACCAAATCCTTGAACAGTACCGAATTGCGTCCAACCCGATTGCTTAAAGCCTTCAGTGCCTTCATAATCAACATAACGATAATCTAAGGCAAAATCTACAATTCCTTTGGAATATCCCAGTCCAACTGAATAAACTGCTGGGTAATCCATTTGAAACGTATCTCCGTTTCCAAAATCAAATTCCGAAAAGGTTTGTGGTGTTTTATATGAAGCTCCTAATTTGATTCCTTTTTGTGAATCATAGAATAAACCTACTTGCCCACCAAAACCTGTGGCCGTTGCATCCCCTTTAGGATAACCTGTTGGGCCAGGTTGAGCCAATGGGTTAGGTTCCAACGATAAAGATGCCCAGTTAAAGGTAGGTTGTAAACCAATGGAAAATTTGTCTGAAAAATTATAAGCCCAGGTAAATCCAACTTGTAATAACATATAATCAGATTCAACGCGTCCAAAACCATTGGGTTGCGGATTGTTGATTGGGTTTGACATGTTTTCCGGGAAGGTTACACCAAAACCACTTACGCCAAATACAGATACCCCAAAGGTATGATTTGATTCTTCCTTACCCCATGCAATAGCCAAAGCCGGCATTGGAGATGTTCCTCGATCATCTTCAGTGGAACCGCTAAAAGATCCTCCATCTGGAGTTGGCACCGTAGAATACAATGTTGGTGATGAAAAGAATGCTCCTACATCCAATTTTAATTTAGTTCCGTCAAATACAGAAAGTGCGGCAGGGTTCCATTGCATGGCCCCACTAATATCAAGAGGTTGGGCCGTTGCGGCTCCCCCCATTGACATATTCACAGCCCCTACACCCTGCATCAGATGTCCGGTTTGGGCCATAGCCATACTGCTCAAGAGTATTAAAAATAGTTTGATTGATTTGTGTAACATAATGATTAAATTTGTGCCGCGTTGTTGAAAATAAGTGAAATCAACTCTAATAATATTGATTTCATCTTTTTTAACTTATGCGATCTGTTAATTTAGATCAAATTTAGTATCATATGTTACAATTAATTGTGACAAATGTCATCTAAAATTCGCTTTGTAATTATAGTTACATAAGCTATATTTTAACCTCAAATTTCTATCTATGGACCTGATAAAAATTATAGAATTAATATCCTACACGCTACCTGCGGTGGTTACCGGACTGGTTGCCCTTTACTTCTTCAAAAACCATACAGCCAACGAAGATAACAGGCGTGCTTATTTGCTTAGAATGGAAAGTCAAAAACAGGCTTTACCTCTTCGTTTGCAAGCTTTTGAAAGGCTAACGCTTTTTCTGGAAAGAATATCACTTAACAAATTATTGATCAGGATAAAGCCCACAGGCAAAGATCCTGAAAAATACAGTCATAAATTAATTAGCATCGTCGAACAGGAATTTGAACACAACCTTGCACAGCAAATCTATGTGTCTGAAACGGCCTGGAAAGCTGTAGTTACTTCCAAAAATCTTATTGTTAAAATTATCAGGACCACCGCTGATAAAAAGGAGATTGAAACTGCAGAGCAATTGAGGGCAGATATCCTGAGCAATCTGGGTAAAAATGACGGCCCTACGAGTGCTGCTATCTCCTATTTAAAAATAGAGGTTAAAAAAATATTTTAGACCTATCGCTATTCAATCTCTTTTCATGATTTCAGAATGTGAAGAGCTGCTGCGCTTATTTATTATCTTTAACAATCTAAAAAAATACCATGAACAGAAAATCTATCTCCATTTTCCTTATTCTTCTGAACACCCTTCTTGTATTCGGTCAAAGACCTGAAGCTGATGTGTTTAAACTAAAAAAAGGAGACCTTGTTATACAACCCATCCTACATGGAGCCCTTGCCTTTCAATATGAAGGAAAAGTTATTTATGTTGATCCATATGGAGGAGCAAAGGCTTTTGAAGGCATAACAAAGCCAGATTTAATTTTGATCACAGATATCCACGGAGATCATTTGAACGAAGAAACACTGGATGCACTGGAAACAGAGGGAATCAAAATAGTAGCTCCTCAGGCAGTAGCCGACCAAATTTCTGAAAAATACCAAAGTCAATTGGTCATTCTGTCAAATGGCGAGCATAGTAAGCAACTGGGAATTGATATAAAGGCCATTCCTATGTACAACCTTCCTGAAACAGCTGACGCCAAACATGTAAAAGGAAGAGGCAATGGCTATCTGCTACATATTGGCAAAAAGAAGGTCTATATTTCGGGAGACACAGCAGATATTGATGAAATGAGAGAATTAAAGGATATTGATATTGCCTTTGTGTGTATGAACCTGCCTTATACAATGAACATCGAACAAGCCGCAAGTGCTGTACTTGAATTCAAACCAAAGGTGGTATATCCATACCATTATAGAGGTAATCCTGACATGAGCGATACAGAAGCCTTTAAACATCTTGTTAACATCGTAGACCCGGCTATAGATGTAAGGCTTCGTGACTGGTACGCGGAGTATTAATGAATTAATCAATGTATCACTCTAATTATATCATGCTTCGTAATAATGTGATAATGACCATCTCCTGAATCAACAATCACGGCTTGATTGTTTTTGTGGATCAAAGAGGAAATTTTTTCAACCGATACGCTTTTTTTGACTACTGGATAAGGCTCGCTCATAACATCTTTTATGGGCTTGTCTGCAATATGTTTGTCTTCAAAATACAATCTGAATAACTGGCTTTCATCCAAGGATCCAACAAAACCTTCAGCGTCCATTACAGGAAGCTGTGATATTTCATATTTCCGCATGCGTTCAATGGCATGAGAGACCAATTCCTCAGTTTTAACAGAAACCAACTCCTCATTTTTATTTTTAATAAGATCTGCTGCAATTGTGATGTTTTCATCAAGAAAGCCTCGTTCCCGCATCCAGTCATCATTAAACATTTTTCCTACATAACGGCTCCCATGATCGTGAAATAAGACTACAACCACATCATCAGGCTTAAAAAGCTCCTTTAATTGCAGTACTCCTTTTATTGCAGAACCAGCAGAGTTACCAACAAAAATACCTTCTTCCCTTGCCAGTTTCCGGGTATAAACGGCTCCATCTTTGTCGGTTACTTTTTCAAAACCATCAATGATGTCAAAATTTACATTTTTTGGTAGAATATCTTCCCCGATCCCTTCTGTGATATAAGAATAGATTTCATTTTGATCAAAAATTCCTGTTTCATGGTATTTTTTAAACACGGAGCCATAGGTGTCTATCCCCCATATTTTGATGTCTGGATTTTTCTCTTTCAAGAATTTTCCAACACCGGAGATGGTTCCTCCTGTACCCACTCCCACAACAAAATGCGTTACCTTCCCATCTGTTTGTTCCCAAATTTCGGGCCCGGTACTTTCATAATGAGCAGCTGTATTTGAGAGATTATCATATTGGAGTGCATACCATGAATTTGGTGTTTCCTCCGACAGTCTTCGCGAAACCGAATAATAGGATCTTGGATCTTCAGGCTCCACATGAGTAGGGCAAACAACCACTTCGGCTCCCAGGGCTCTTAAAATATCAATTTTTTCTTTCGACTGTTTATCTGCGATAACGAATATACATTTATAGCCCTTTATATTGGCAGCTATGGCAAGTCCCATACCAGTATTTCCAGACGTTCCTTCAATAATCGTTCCTCCAGGCTTTAACAATCCAGAGGCTTCCGCATCCTCTATCATTTTAAGCGCCATACGGTCTTTCACCGAGTTTCCAGGATTAAATGTTTCAACCTTAGCCAACACCAAGGCATCTATCTCTTCAACTATTTTATTGAGTTTTACCATAGGTGTATTTCCGATGGTTTCTAATATATTTTTGGCGAATTTCATTTGCTCTATTTGGGATTATCAAATTTAAGGAAAATAAAATCAGAAAGCAGCAACGAATAATACCTATGGAAAATATCTGCTAAAACATTCCGGGAAAAGCCTCTTTGACCTCCATACGAAGTACATGGAGTCTGAAAAACGATCTTAAGTAACCCCACCCATAGCCAAAGAATTGAACATACATCGCCAACACGCCTAACAAGGCCACAGAGATCTGCTTAGTCTTTGAAAAGGCATCTGCAGCTACTAGTAACATATAAAAAACAAAAATGATCAGCGCAGCCATATAGCCTGCATAGAACAGAGCAATTGCCCCCAAAAATCCAGTGAGAAAAACTGATGGCAACCAATAAGTCCATTTGCCGGAACCAGGATACATTTTGTTTAAAATAGGTCTGGCCGCCCCAAAATTTTTGGTTTGTTTGAAAAACGCCAACAAGCTGGTACGTCTTTTGTGGTACACGAATGCTTCAGGAATCAGCTGTGTAGAACAGCCATGCTTTAACAGCTTAAAATTAAGGTCAATATCCTCTCCTATTCGTTGTTTGGAAAACCCCCCGGTCAAAGCAAAAGCCTGTTTTGATACCCCCATGTTAAAACTTCTTAGCTGGAATTTTCTCGAAGAAGTTTCATTACTTCTTAAACCTCCTGTGGTAAGAAAAGAAGTCATACAGTAATTAATGGCTTTTTGCCAGCTACTAAAACTTTCGTGAGCCGTATCGGGTCCTCCAAAGGCATCGCTATAATTAGTATCAAGGGCATTTGTTAGGGTAGATAAATATTCTTTGGGAAGGATACAATCAGAATCCAGGAGGATAAAATAAACTCCTGAAGCACGCTCCATTCCATAGTTTCTACTCTCACCAGGTCCTGAGTTTTTCTTAAAACAATACTTTATAGTAAGATCATCATTGTATTTATCTACAACATTTTTACTTAAAATAGACGAGCCATCCTCTACAACTACCACCTCCGTTTTATGATCAATATCTTGATCAACAATACTTTGAAGCAGCTCATCGAGCTCCTCAGGCCTGTTGTAAACCGGTATGATAATAGAAAAACGCAAGGTAAATAATTAGGGAATAAAGTTTAAAATAAAATCGGGAATTTAAGATGCACTCAAAAATTTCCCGATCATTAGTTGTCATTCAAATTGAATTAATTTATTCTTCTCCTTCCATAAAACCATCCATAATCACATCACTAATTCCCATATTTGAGAATCCTCCGTCATGGAATAAATTTTGAAGTGTCACTTTTCGGGTGAGATCAGAAAAAAGTGTAAGTGTATAATCTGCACATTCTAAGGCGGTAGCGTTACCTAAGGGAGACATTTTTTCAGCATAATTTAAAAACCCTCCAAAACCTTTAACGCCGCTTCCTGCAGTAGTTGGTGTTGGAGACTGGGAAATCGTATTTACACGAACTTTATGATCACGTCCGAAGAAGTACCCAAAACTTCTTGCGACCGATTCCAAATAAGCCTTATTATCGGCCATATCGTTATAATCAGGAAAAACCCTCTGGGCAGCCATATACGTTAAGGCTACTATGGATCCCCATTCACTCATGGCCTTTTTTTTATATAGCACATTCATCACTCTGTGAAAAGATAATGCCGATACATCAAAGCCCTTATGTGTATAATCGTAGTTGGATTCGGTATAATGATTTCCTTTTCTAACATTAATTGACATACCAATTGAATGCAGTACAAAATCAATTTTCCCTCCCAAAATTTCCATGGATTTCTCTACTAAATTTTCAAGATCTTCCATATTTGTAGCATCCGCAGGGATAATCTCTGACCCTGTGTCGGCAGCCAACTTATTGATTTCACCCATTCTCATAGCAATAGGGGCATTAGTCAATACAAAAGTGGCGCCTTCCTGATGTGCCCTTTCGGCAACCTTCCAAGCTATAGAGTCTTTATTTAAAGCTCCAAATATGATCCCTTTCTTTCCTTTTAATAGATTGTACATACTTATTGTTTTATTATTTTAGTATTTGTGCTAATGTTCTACAGTTATTTCTTCAGCGAACACCGGCAAAGTTAAGCGTTTATTTTTATATGAATCTTATGATAAAAGCTGTTTAGCATGAGCTATTGCAGATTCAGTAATTTTATTACCTCCCAGCATTTCGGCAAGTTCAACCAAACGTTGATCTTCATTCAACAACTTTATATTTGACGAAATTCCCTCCCTTTGTTCTTCTTTATATACCTTAAAGTGATGTTTCCCTTTGGCTGCTACCTGAGGAAGATGTGTTATAGTAATCACTTGCATATTCCTGCTCATGGCCAGCATGACCTCCGCGATTCTGTTAGAAACCTCTCCCGAAACTCCTGTATCGATTTCATCAAAAATAATAGCCGGAAGATTCGAATATTGAGAAAGGATCCATTTAACAGCCAACATCATTCTTGACATTTCACCTCCGGATGCCACCTTCTTCATAGATTCATATGTTTTCCCCTTATCAGATGACATTAAAAAGACTAACTGGTCTTTACCATTGGATAAAAACTCTTCTGTTTCGGAAAGCTCTACCCTTAATCGTGTGTTTTTCATTTCAAGACCTGTCAAGGATGTTTCGATTTGTGAAACGAATTGAGGAATGGCAAGCTTTCTTCTTTTATGCAACTCCTTGCAAAGCCCATCCAATAAACCTTCAGCTTCATTAATGTTTGCCGACATTCTTGAAATAATGGTTTCTGCCTGATCAACATCAGCAATTTTTAAATTATAACCATCTCGCACTTCGATCAATTCTTTAACCGTGAAAACTCCATGTTTCTTCTGTAAATCATATAGAAGCTGCAACCTGTTCTCCACCTTTTGCAATGCGACAGGATCATACAACAAATGATCATTTTCAGATTCAACTTCTCCGAGTAAATCCTTAAATTCGATCAACAAACTTTTCATCCTATCAGATAAGCTCTCGTAAAGATCAGCATATTCACCAATACGTGACAATTGATGATCAATTTCTGACAGCTGGCTCAAAGTACCAAGCGACTCTCTTTCAGATATTTCGAGTATGCCGGATAAGTTTGCTTTGATCTCTTCAGCGTGTGACAATTTTTCCAGCTCCTTTTCAAGAACTTCCTGTTCATCAATTTTTAAATCAGCTTTATCCAGTTCATCCCAGAGAAAGATATGATAGTCGTATTCCTTCTGAGCCTGGCGTTGAGATTCTTTAAACACCTCTAATTTTCTAAGCAAAAGTTTATACTGTGAATAAGTCTCGTGATAATCATCAAGATACTTGCTATTATCTGCGAGTGAATCAATAATATGAAACTGATAAAAAGGATCAGACAACTGTAAGGTTTCATGTTGAGAATGTATATCGATCAACTGCCTGGACAAACTGTTTAATACTGCCAAAGTTGCGGGGGTATCATTAACAAAGGCCCTCGATTTTCCATTGGGTAAAATTTCCCTCCTTATAATTACCCAAGGATCATAGTCCAAATCATTGTCATCAAAGAATGCCTTCAGATTATAGGCTCCGATTTGAAACTCTGCCTCTATTACACATTTTTTTGCCTTGTCATAAACCAAACTGGTATCCGCTCTTTTTCCAAGGACCAACGCCAGACCACCCATCAAAATCGATTTACCAGCACCGGTCTCACCGGTGATAATAGATAAACCCTCCTTAAAATCGACTTTTAGGTTTTCTATCAGGGCATAATTCTTTATAGACAGCGATGCAAGCATAAAATCTATTCAATTAATAAATATATGTATCTATTAACAAACTTAATTAAAAAGTACAAGCGTTATTCAAAGAGACTAGATTTTAATTTCCTTCCATTTTTCGTCAAAAGCAGGGTAAATCCTGGAAAGGACTGCTCGAAGTTGCGAGGTATCAATTCTAGGTCCATCGGCAAAAACGTCAACGATTTCATCTCCTTTGGTATCAAAGAATACCCTTATTAAAAAAGTATTCGGTCTCTCATTATATAACTTTTGAAGGTCCGTTATCGATCTGCTCATTACCTCTTTGGCTTCTCTTGTATTGTCGACCATTCTGTCGAGTCCAAGCAGATGGTACTCATACATGCTCTTTCTGTATTGCTCATATACAGGAGATAACAGATTCTCATTTAGTTGATATCGCGTATAATTACCATCAATCCTGTTCCAACCTATTCCACCACCTTGTTGAGCCAGGTTCACCACGTTTTCAGCTTGTTTGAAGAAATCATCGCCCCCTTTGTAACCAAAAGTATCAGCCTGATATCCCAAGATCGTATAGGCATAAAAGGTCATAAGGGAAGCAAGATTGGAATCAAAAGTATTCTCGTTATATACCAATGGCTGAAATTCCTGATACGTAAAGGAAATATCATTGTCATTTAAATTCAGAATCGCAGTTTTATAGGTTGCATTATAAACAGGTCTCGAAATTTGAAGCTGCAAACTACCCCGAAAACTATTACTTGATAAGGCCTCTAAGATATTTATCGTAAGTGAACATTCGATGCGCTCATGCGTTTTATATACAGAGCTTGTCCATTTAGTATTGTTCATATACTCGAAGATGTCATTCTGCATTGTGTCAAACAACTTCTTATTGGAAATACCAATTTCAGCGCTATTGATAAAAACAACACAGTTCAATTCCTGAGCCGATAATTTCATCCCAAATAAAAGCAACCCTATGATTAAAAACTTATGCATGAACACTTTTTAAAATCTCATTAAAAATATCAGTAGCCACTTCCTGTTTACTCTTGAGGCCAAACTCCTGAATTTGAAAATTTTTATCAATAAGGGTAACCTTGTTGGTGTCAGATTTAAACCCAGCTCCCTTATCCTGAAGAGAATTCAGCACGATAAGATCCAGATTCTTTCTTTTGATCTTATCTTTAGCGTTTTCAAGTTCGTTTTCAGTCTCTAATGCAAAACCAACCAGGTATTGATTGTTTTTTATAGCTCCTGCTGAAGCTAATATATCTTTGGTTGGTGCCAGAGAAATCTGCATGTCAACAGATTTCTTTTTTATTTTTTGAGAAGATACAACTTTTGGTGTAAAATCTGAAACTGCAGCCGAAAAGATAGCGATATCAACCTCTCCGATAAATTTATGAGTTGCCTCATACATTTGTTCTGCGCTTACTACATCGATCCTGTCAATATTCGATTGATCCACCATTTCATGGCTCGGACCTGAAATCAATGTTACCTTTGCACCTAATTGAGCTGCTTCTTCTGCGAGCGCAAAACCCATTTTCCCTGAGGAGTGATTTCCTATAAACCTTACCGGATCGATGGCTTCGTAAGTTGGACCAGCCGTAATTAATACATGTTTTCCTCTAAGGGCTAAACCCTCCGTCAAATGCTTTTCAATAAAAGTGACGATCTCTTCAGGCTCTGCCATTCTTCCTTCGCCTTCCAGGCCACTGGCCAATTCTCCGTATGAAGGTGGAATAAAAATATTTCCTCTTGTTTCCAGAGTACGAATATTTCTGGAAGTTGTCTCATGCTGATACATGTCCAGGTCCATAGCTGGGGCAAAATATACAGTTGACTTTGCTGAAAGATATGTGGCTAAAAGTAAATTATCACAAATACCGTCAGCCATTTTGGCTAAAGTATTAGCCGTTAAAGGTGCAAATACCATGAGATCTGCCCACAGTGCTAAATCTACATGGCTATTCCATAATTCATTCTCTTCATTTTTATCATAAAATGTGGAATGAACAGGATTCTTAGATAAGGTGGAAAGCGTAAGCGGTGTTACAAAATCCTTAGCAGAAGGAGTCATCACTACCTTTACATCAGCACCCGCCTTAATAAATTGCCTTACCAGGAAGGATGTTTTGTAAGCAGCTATTCCCGCAGTGACCCCGAGAAGAATATTCTTACCGCTTAAAACAGACATAATTAGTCTAAATTATCGTTACTTGTATCTGGAGTTCTATAGTAAATTTCGCCATCCAGCCATTCCTTTACCGCAATAGAAGTTGGCTTTGGAAGACGCTCATAAAAACGAGAAACTTCTATCTGCTCCTTATTTTCAAAAACTTCTTCAAGACTGTCATTAAAGGTGGCAAATTCCTCTAGTTTATCAATCAATTCACTTTTTAGATCTTCGTTAACCTGAGATGCTCTTTTTGACATAATGGCAATAGCCTTGTAAATGTTCTGAGTTGGCTCTTCAATTTTGACTTTATCAAAAGTAATCGTGCTCTCAGGAGCTTCTGTGTTTTTGTAATCTTTCATCAGTTAATTATTTTTGTGATATTGTATTAAATAATTCTTTGGTATCATTTAGTTCCTCCTCAAGTTTAACATTCATCCCATCCAGCTCCTTCATTTTGTCTGATTCAGGGAATGTTTTTTGAAATTTTTTATAGGACAAAATTGCCTCATCTAATCTTTCTACTTTTTTAGTTAACACACTTTTCATAGCTAAGGCATACGCTGACTTAAAGCTGAAATAAAATGTCTCCTCCTTAAATTCTGACCCAAGATGATCTTCGTTGAATGTTTCAAAAGCCTGTATTGCAGAAGCATACCTTTCCGTATGATGATATTGTCTTGCCACTTCAAAATCCTTGAATTGCAATTTCCTGTTCAATGCTGCATAATCTTTGTTTGCTTCCTCAATCAATTCAGAATTTGGATATTTATCAATAAAGTCCTGATAAGCCGACAATGCTTTATAAGTATCCTCCTGATCCCTACTGTAAACAGGTGATGCCAAATAATAACTCTTAGCGCTCAAATAAGCAGCTTCCTGAGCTTTAGTGCTTTCTGGATAATTCGTAATGAATTTCGAAAAATAATACGAAGCCATCGTATAATTCTCAGTTTGATAATAAGAATCTGAGATCATAAATTGAATTCTTTCCATCTGAGGTTTATTGGCATAAGGCCCCATAACCTTTTCAAACAGCTCAATGGCTTTTTTGAATTCCTTCTTTTCATACAATTCGACCGCCATCTGATACTTCTCAGTATTCTTCCCTTTGTTCAAAACCTTATGATACTCACCACATGAACCCAGTAAAATGGTCATCAACAAAACTATGGCTAACTTCTTCATTTTTTGCATTTGGCAAAATTACTCTTTTAAAACGGAAATAGAAAAAATATTTTTATGTATACACAGAAAAAGAATCAAGTATTAATCACTTGATTCTTAATTAAATAATTTAACACTTTGTTAAATAATCCAGTTTACAGAGGTGCAGCCTGATTTGCAACAAGTAGTTTTACATCGTTATCAAAAAGGTACAGTCCTCCTTTATCATCACCGATCAAATTGATCTTGTCAAGAATATTTCTAGCTAAAGCCTCTTCTTCAATCTGCTCAGCTACATACCACTGCAAAAAATTATGCGTGGCATAGTCTTTTTCCCTAAGGGTTATATCAACGAGATCATTAATCTTTTGTGATACCATCACTTCATGATCAAACAGACTCTGGAACATTTCTTTGAAAGACCCAAATGAAACAGGAGGCTTTTCCAAGGACGTGATCTGCGCGTGGCCACCTCTTTCATTAACGAACTTAACCAGCTTGAGCATGTGCATTCTTTCTTCATCGGAATGGGCATACATAAACGATGCTACTCCCTCAAAACCTTGAACTTCAGCCCATGACGCCATGGCTAAATATATTTGTGAAGATTCAGCCTCAATCTGAATCTGGTGATTTAATGCTTCTTGAATTAAAGTTGAAACCATTAGTTACTTTTTAAAATGAATGACAAAGGTATTAATTTTTTGTTGTAAATCCTGCGTATTAGGTACCAATGGTAATCTAACAAATGATTCAGAGATATCCAGTGCATCTAACATACTTTTGACCCCTGACGGGCTACCTTCAGCAAAGATCAAATCAATACTGTCTACCAGGCTGTAAAAGATTTCAAATGCCTTTTGGCTCTCTCCTTTGAGCCCTAAACGTATCATTTGACTAAAAGCTTTTGGCAAGGCTTGTCCAATCACTGAAATCACACCTGCTCCTCCGGCCAATACGAAAGGTAATGCCAGTTTATCTTCTCCTGAGATAAGGAGAAAATCAGCAGGTTTTTTCCTGATCAGCTCCAGAGCTTGCTCAAAATCTCCTGCAGCCTCCTTTAGTCCAATTATATTTTTACAATCATTGGCTAGTCTCATCACAGTGTCTGGAGTCACATTACTACCTGTTCTAGGGGGCACGTTATAAAGAATAACCGGCAAAGGACTCGCCTCAGCAATCATTCTATAATGCTGATATATTCCTTCTTGAGAAGGCTTATTGTAATATGGGGAAACCGATAATATTGCCGAAAAACCATCTAAATTACCCTCTTTTAGCTCCTTCACAATACTTAGGGTATTGTTTCCTCCCAATCCTAATACAACCGGTAATCTGCCTCTATTAGCCTCCAGAACCTTAGCTTTTACCAACTCTTTTTCTTCATCATTAAGTGTAGCCGTTTCTCCGGTGGTACCCAAAACGACCAGATAATCAATCCCATTATCAACCTGATAGTTAACCAACCGTTCCAAGGCTTCTAAATCAAGCTCTTTATTCGAAGTAAAAGGCGTTGTCAATGCCACCCCTGTTCCTCTAAATTGTTCCATTGTTTTTTTGATAATTATTATTGTTATTTGATCAGTTTAAGTATCTGTAAATATTTTGCCAGCTCCTCATTAAAAGTATCTATATCGTTCCCTGTAGTTTTGATCGAAATATCGTTGAAAAAATTAGATTCATGATCAAATCCTGCTATTATTTGGGCAGCCGACCTCAGCATGATTACTTTTGGAAACAAAAGTTCCGGATCACAGTAATTGATCAAAAGGTCAAAATCTCTGCTCACAAATTTGTTAAGGATCTCTGATTTTATCTTTCCATTCAATCCAAAATGTTTTTCGTCACACGATCTATAATGCCCGTCTGGCTCTCCCTTTCCGGTAGGATCAAATAAAACGATCTTAAGATCATCCGGCTCCAAATGCAAGCCTTCACTTAACCTTTTTGTAAAATCATAGGTTTGATATAAAGCCAGTTCTGCCAAAACCCCAACACGCTTTATGATTTTAACTTTGATTTCCTTGCTGGAACCACTAGCTTTTCGTTGGTTTTTTATAAATTTGTCGGCAGTTTTATTCTTTAAATTCAATATTCCCATTCACCTGAATTATGTCAACAAAACTATATAAAATTATAGTATTAATACTGATTTCGTCATTATTAAACAAAATTATGGTTTCCTGTAAAGAAAAAAACAGTGAACTGAAAATGATACGAGGTAAACAAATTGAAATCAGCCCGGATCTTAAGTCTGATCAGGAAATACTAAAAGAAATCCAGCCCTATAAGGATAAACTTCAAAATAAGATTAACGAAATCTTGTGCTACAATCCCAGAGTTCTTTCCAGAAGTGAAGCCGAGCTTGAAAGTTCTTTAGGAAATTTTTATGCGGATGTATGCTTTAAAACTGCCGACAGTATTTTTTTCATTGAATCAGGTAAGCATATAGATTTCGCATTATTCAATTATGGAGGAATTAGAACTGAGATACCAGAAGGGTCCATTACGGTCAAAACCCTATTCAAGCTTCTGCCCTTTGAAAACAAATTAGTAGTTGTTCGATTACCTGGGAACAAGGTGACAGAACTTTTCAATTATTTGGCTATGAGAAAAGAGGCACACCCCATATCGGGTCTTGAACTTATTTTGGATAAAGACACCCTTTCAAGTATTAAAATTCAGGGTAAACTATTTGAACCGGATAAAAGCTACTGGATACTTACGCATGACTATTTACAACATGGTGGAGATAATATGTCATTTTTCACACAACCTGACGAATTATTTATCGCAAATTACAAGGTAAGGGATGCACTAATTGATCACCTAAGAAAACAGGACACTCTCGCGAGTTCTTTAGACAACAGATTTACTAAAATCAATTAAATGGAAAGAAGGCATTTTTTAAAAAACACTCTCGCGACCGGATCCCTGATTGGATTGGGAGGAATTCCCTTAACTTCTTGTGAGCCTAACTCTGAAAAAAAAGTTACCATCCTGCACACGAACGATGTGCATAGCCATATAGAATCATTTCCAAACAGTCACCACAAATATCCGAATATTGGAGGGGTCGCAAAAAGGGCTTCACTTATTGAAAATGTTCGTTCTGAAAATCCCAACACACTTTTATTCGATGCAGGAGATATATTTCAGGGCACCCCCTATTTTAATTATTTCGGAGGTGAGGTGGAATTCAAAATGATGAGCAAACTTGGCTATGATGCTTCAACCATTGGAAATCATGATTTTGACAATAGCATCGATGGTCTTGAAAAACAATTACCACATGCAAGTTTTGATTTTCTCATAGCCAACTATGATTTCAAAAACACAATTCTCGATGGAAGAACCAAGCCCTATAAGATCTTTTATGCGGATGGCTTGAAAATTGGTGTATTTGGACTAGGAATCAAACTTGATGGACTTGTTGATCCGGTCATGTATAAAGAAACTGTTTATCTCGATCCGATTGAAATAACTCAAGACATGACAACTATTTTAAAGAATGATGAAAAATGTGATCTTGTTATATGTTTGTCGCATCTGGGGTATTTTTACAAAAAAAACCCTGAATCTATAAGCGACCTGACACTTGCTAAAAATACCAAAAATATTGACCTTATTATCGGCGGACATACACATACTTTTCTAAAAAAACCGACTGTAGTTAAAAACATCGACAATACAAATTTACTTGTGAATCAGGTAGGGTGCTGGGGCGTCAATATGGGAAGGATTGATTTTATTTTTGATGACAGCAACACTATTTCGGCCAAGGGCAGTAGCATTATTGTATGATTCGATAACTTGCTCTAGCGCAGTTATTTTGATACATATATTGACATGACTGATCAAAACCTTGGCAATCATTAATTGATATGATCGAAGGGAAGGTTGATTATTTGTTCGATTTTCCTGACATCAGTAACCATACGTTGTCCCATGCCCATTTCTACCGATTCCCTCTCGGGTTTTCTCGCTGTAAAATGCAGGTAATCAATTCCTGAAATAGAAAATTTTAAGGCATTCTCAAGACTGATACCGCTTCCTGCAATGACCTGAATCTTATGCCTATACGTCTGTTGAATCTCTGAAATCACTGCCATTCCATTTTCTGCTTTGGGCTGCAAACCTGAGGTTAGCAATCGATCGAATCCAAAAGAAACAACTTTTTCAATAGCAGTTCTAAAATCAGGGACAAAATCGAAAGCTCTGTGAAAAGTAGCCTTTAAGCCCAAATTATGGGCGAGTTGAACAAGATCACGGTTTTTATTCGAAACCAGATTTTCATTGTCAAGAATACCAAAAACGACCCCATGAGCTCCGGCTGTTTTAGCCGCTTCAATATCTAAACTCATAAGAAACTGATCTTCTTTTGTAATCTGAAAACCACCTTCTTTATGCCTTACCATCACATGAACTTCCACCTCAGAACGATTAACACATTGCCTGATCAATCCGTAGTTCGGTGTTAGCCCCCCAACTGAAAGTGCAGAACAAAGTTCAATGCTCGTAAATCCATACTCCCCTGCCAGCATTGCTCCTTCAACGCTATCGGTACACAATTCAAATTTCATATGCTATACTTTTTGATGAACTCGCTAATTGAGCTTCTAAGGATTAAAAAAATACTTCAAGAATTCTCTACTTCCAATTAATAGGTTTTGAGTCGTATAAAAATAGTATTTTTATACGATCAATAAAATTTAATATGCTCGAACTTGCCGGTATTATAATCTTAGGGATAATTGCTCAATGGGTGGCCTGGAAATTCAAGATTCCTGCCATACTTCCCCTTATTCTTATCGGATTGTTTGTTGGCCCATTCTCAACTATGTTTTCAGATGATGGCAACAAGTGGATTGAGCCCTTATGGGATGGGAAAAATGGTCTGTTTCCAGAGGAAAGCCTGTTTAATTTTGTTTCTTTGTCAATCGCTCTAATCCTTTTTGAAGGTGGCCTAACCTTAAAAAAAGATGAAATAAAAAGTGTAGGGCCTGTCATTTACAAACTCATTACCTTAGGAGCCTTCGTTACGATGCTCACAGCAGGAATTGCGGCTCATTTTCTCATAGGCCTCAGCTGGTCTCTGTCGTTTTTATTCTCATCACTGATTATTGTTACAGGTCCAACAGTAATTACACCTATTTTGAGAAATCTGCCCTTAAAAAAAGATATTTCAACCGTGCTTAAATGGGAAGGAATTCTTATTGATCCCATAGGCGCCTTGGTTGCGGTGCTTGTTTTCGAATTTATAAGTGTGGGTGGAGACCACGGCACGCAATACACCAAAGAGACATTAGTAGAATTCGGTAAGATTTTAATTATAGGTTTTTCTATTGGATTTACTTCAGCATATTCCTTTGCCATGGCCCTAAAATATAAATGGATACCTCATTATTTGCTAAATGTAGTCTCCTTGGCCCTCGTATTGGGTGTATTTGTTCTCGCTGATCTGTTTGCCCATGAAAGCGGGCTCCTTGCTGTTGTAGTCATGGGAATGGTTTTGGGAAATATGAAACTACCCGCTTTAAAGGATGTTTTATATTTTAAAGAAACGATCAGTATCTTATTAATATCAATTCTTTTTATTCTGCTCTCTGCAAATATTGATATTCGCGATCTTGAGTTAATTTATAATTGGAATTCACTCATCCTTTTTGGCATTGTCGTGTTGATCGTCAGACCCCTTGGCGTATACCTAAGCAGCCGGAAAAGTTCCTTGGTTCAAAATGAGAAAATATTCATCAGCTGGGTGGGACCACGAGGAATTGTAGCTGCAGGTATCGCCTCCCTTTTCGGATTAAAGCTAACCATGCTAGGGGTTGAAAACGCTAATTATATTACACCACTCGTGTTCATGATTGTTCTTGGAACCGTGTTACTCAATGCGACCACGGCAAGAATAGTGGCAAGATTTACCGGAGTGCTATTAAAGAAATCTGAAGGTATTTTGATCATTGGTGCTTCGAAACCATCCCGACTTATTGCAAAATATTTAAAAAATAACAAGAAAAGAGTGGTCTTGATAGATAGCAACAGAAATAATATTTTCAAAGCGACGAAGGAAGGACTTGAGGCCATAGAGTGTGATATTTATGGAGATGAGATTTTCGAAAATATCGAATTAAATGATATGGGCTATCTGCTGGCGCTTACGGGGAGCAATGCCATTAATGAATACGCCTTGTCAAAACTTCAATCTGCTTTTGGGGAAGAAGGAGCATTCAGACTGATCAGTAGTGAAGAAATGAGAGATCCTTCGAATAATCCCGAGTCTGGGCTATTTTCTCAGACAGACGACTATATTAATATTTCTGAAGTAGCTAGGGATTACCCTGTGATCAATGAGCTGGTCATTAATTCACAGGAACATTATCAGCAGATCATAGATGCCATAAGTAAGGAATTGAAATCCATACCTCTTTTTGTAAAGGGTCTGAAGGATGAGATTCACATAATCCCGGCCGATCAAGCTCAAATTAAGGCAAAAGAAGGATTCAAACTTATGTATCTGGGTAAAAAATTAGATATTTAATCGTTAGTTTTCCGGATGATTCATACGAGCCTTGATCATCACTGGAAAATGGTCTGAAGGATATCTTCCTTCCTTGGAATCAGTAAGCACTCCATACTTTTCGACTATAATGTTTTGCTTTGAACAAAATATATAATCAATTCGGTCTTTAACAGGCGCATTAAATTGAAATCCTGTAAAGGTTCCAAAGGGACCAAAGGGCTTTTCCAAAGTCACTTTTCTCGAATCATTATAATGGGAAGCTAAATAATTTATGGCTTTGCTTTTTTCGTTCAGGTTGAAATCACCAAGGATAAAAACCGGGAAGCCATCCTTATTCGTTTCTTGTATTTTTTTAACAATTAAAGCCGCGCTCTTTTCACGTGCCAATTCACCTACATGATCAAAATGTGTGTTAAATACCCAAAAATTTATTCCGGTAATTTTGTCCATAAAAAAAGCATAGGTACAAATTCTTTCCAATGCCGCATCCCAGCCCTTTGAGACTTTTTCCGGGGTATCAGAAAGCCAGAAGGTATGTTCCCCTAACAATTGAAATTTTTCCTTGTTATAAAAAATAGCGCAATATTCACCCTTTTCCTTTCCATCATCCCTGCCAACTCCTACATAGGAATAATTTGAAAGAAAATCATCGAGATAAGATACCTGATATCCCAGTCCTTCCTGAATACCAAATATATCAGGAGCATAGAAAAGAAGTTGTTTCCCTACATACTCTTTCCTTTTTTCCCACTGATTTTCACCATCATCGACCGTGGCGTAACGAATATTGTAAGTCAATAAAGCGAGCTCCTGAGCAAAAATTGTTGTGCTCATAGAAATAAAAATAATTATTAAAAGACTCTTTTTCATAGTTAAATTGACCTAACTGGATTTGATCAGACCACCATTGAACTCCTATGCCCTAGGATATAATCTTAGATTTTTTTCATCTGCTGCTTAACCATGATAATTTGATCTTTCAACATCCCGTGTTTATCCAATTTCTTGGCTTCCGCAATCAAAGTAGTTGCTTCTCTTTTCCTTCTTTTTGTAAGGGCTATTCCGGCTAACTGTAATTTTGCCATTGCCTTATCATGATCCATAGCCAATCCTATGTTCAAAGCTTTTTTAAAGAATCTTTCCGCCTGGGTCAGGTTCGTTTGGGACACCATAATACCTCTGAGGAAATTATAATAACCTTCCTGTTTCAATGTTAGAGCGCTAGAAGGATTCTTAATTCTATCCAGCAGTCTGTTTCCACCTTCAAAATCTTGTTTACGCAATTTGAAAAAGGTCAATAAAAGAATCTCATTTTTAAAATAAAAAAAGACGAATATACCTGCCAATAAAACAATGGAGATACCATTCATAATGTGGCCTTTTGAAAACTCATAGACGGCCCATACCAAGATTAACGCTGCCAGGACCAGTTTTATATATTTATTAAACATTTTGATTTAATTTTGATGCAAATTTACATTTTTATGGGACTTATCATGATATAAATAAGATTAAAATCGACAGTAGTAATTCCAATTATTTATAAAATTTCGAATTGAGTGCAAATTTACTGGGATAGATTTTAAAGTATCTCAACATATATACTTTCTGAAAATTTATTTGAAATATTTTCTTGTTTTCTATCATAGGAAATTAACATGGAACCATCGAATTCTCGTATTTCAATTACCTTTATTTCACTGCTTAAAGCAAGACCGAGTTGTGTAACATATTTCAAAAAAGCTGCCGAACTATCTTTTACAGAAATAAGGCGACACAAATCTCCCTCTTTCAATTCTGATAATGATCTTTTAACCGTCGGCTCAAAATTTCCGTCCTCATCCGGAATGACGTCCCCATGAGGATCCTTTTTTGGGTTACCCAAAAAATTATCGAGTTCGCTGATAAGTTTTTCGGAATGAATATGTTCAAGCTGATGCGCCACTTCGTGAACCTCATCCCAACTAAAATTCATATGTCTGTGCAAAAAAGTTTCCCATAAACGATGTTTTCTTATTAGCCTAAGGGCTATTGAATAACCAGTTTCCGTTAAGGAAATCTTTCCGTACTTTTCATAATCAATAAGACCTTTCTCTTTTAGTTTCTTGAGCATCACACTAACAGATGCTGGCGAAAGTTCTAAATAATCGGCCACCTGATTTGTTCCTGCCTTTTTTATTTCACCTTCAAATATCAGGTGAAATATAGCCTTAAGGTAATCTTCAATATTACTTGTTATTTTCATTAAATGAAATTTGTTAGTTATGTCTAACTTTATTAGTTTTGTACTTCAAAATATAAATTTAATACAATTAAAATAAAATGCAATTGAAGATCGTCTTTTTCTGGATTATTTTTTTGAATTCATTCAGCTGCTTCTCTCAAAATTGTAGTGTAAATGGGCGACTGAGTAGCAATGATGAGAACTTGCCCTTTGCAACTGTCCAGATTAAAAATTCAAATAAAGGAACAACTACTGATGAAAATGGTTTTTATATCCTTGAAGATCTACGACCTGGGAATTATACTTTGATCGCCTCATTTATTGGTCATATTTCACAAAAGAAACAAATCAAGCTTGAGGACGGAAAGCCTATTACTGTGAATTTTAAGCTCATATCCTCCTCCACTCTTGATGAAATAGTTGTTACGGGAACCATGAAGGAAACCTATGTATCCGCATCTCCGGTTAAAATTGATGTCATCACCTCAAAACAGTTAGATACTTACCTTCCATCCGCAGCAAGTTCTGTGATAGAAAGTGTTCAATTAGTGAATGGTGTCCAAGAAGTTGTGGCTTGCGGCGTTTGTTATACGAATAGTATAAGTGTCAATGGGCTTCCCGGCTCCTATACTGCTATTCTGATGGATGGCACTCCTATCTATGGGAGCCTTGCGTCTGTGTATGGGCTTAACGGAATACCCAATATGATCATTGATCGATTTGAAGTGATTAAAGGACCCAGTAGCACGTTGTATGGCTCTGAGGCTGTTGCTGGAGTAATAAATATCATTACAAAAAATCCCGAAAATCAGCCTTTATTTTCTGCAGATATCATGACAAGTTCACATGAAGAGGTCTTTGGGAATTTCGCCATAGCTCCGAGATTAGGAAAGTCTAATGCCTATGTAGGAATCAATTTTGGTTATGCGAATCATTATGCAGACAACAATCTGGATGGTTTTGGAGATGGTGTCAATTCAGATCACATTTCTATATTCTCGAAACTGAATTTTTACAGACCAAGCGACAAAATTTTTACACTTGCGGCTAAATACTATTATGAAGATCGAAGAAATGGTGTTGAAAGTTATGTACAAGACAGAGCATACCGGACCTTAAGAGGCAGTGACCAGGTTTATGGAGAAAGTATTTACACCAATCGTTTCGAATTATTTGGCACATATGCACTCGACACTAAGGCTAATTTAAAAATCGATTATTCTCTTTCGAATCACGTCCAAGACAGTTATTATGGGGATCAATTTTTTGAGGCCTCACAACAAATAGCTTTTGGTAATTTTTTGTGGTATTTTAATAAAAGTAAACATGATGTTTTAATAGGTGCCACACTAAGATATGATGCCTACGACGACAACACCCTGGCAACTGAGGAGGAAATTGATGGAGATATTTATAATACACCAAATAATCAATTTGTTCCGGGAATTTTTGTTCAGGATGAATACCTTATTTCTGAAAAACTCACCCTCCTTGGGGGAGTTAGATTAGACCATCATATGGAACATGGCCTTATTTATGCCCCTAGACTGAATGTAAAAGTTAAGACTTCAGACTGGGCCACTTTCCGCTTTAATTTTGGTACAGGTTTTAAAGTGGTTAATTTGTTTACAGAAGATCATGCCTTCGTTACCGGTCAGCGTGAAGTAATTATAGCGGAGGATCTTAAGCCCGAAAGTTCTTATAATTTTTCTGTCAATTATAATCAGATATATACAGGTCTGGGTGGAAGTGGTTCAATTGACTTGGAGGTTTTTTTTACTCATTTCACCAATAAAATTATTCCAGATTATGATATTCCGGGATTCATTGTATATGAAAATTCTAATGGGTATGCTACATCCACGGGATTGAGCATGAACATTAATCATAATTTTAGCGTTCCTTTAAGCTTAAACCTAGGTATTAATCTTTTGAATTCTACAGAGACAGAAACAGATTCAGCAGGTGATGAATTGACTAATGATATACTTTTTGCTCCTAAATGGAGTGGCGTCATCACAGCGAATTACCAATTGAAAAGACAGAGAATAACCTTAGCATACACTGCGCAGTTTACTGGTGAAATGGCGTTGCCCGAAGTTTATGACCTTGACGCTTCTGGTGTACCGCTCGAAGAACCAAGACCTACAACAAGTATTCCATTTTCTCTTCATCAAATACAAATAAGTAAACTGATTAATACTAATTATAGTCTTTACTGTGGTGTCAATAATTTATTCAATTTCATCCAGACGGAATCGCCTTTGGCAGCATATGATGATCCAAATTACGAATCCGGTTTTAGCCCCTATTTTGATACAGCCTATGCCTATGCTCCAAATCACGGTATTGAGTTTTATCTTGGGTTCAAATGGGATCTGGCGAAAAAAGTGACAGAAAATATTGTTTCTGAAAATTAAATTGGTTGAAAAATAGAATAGCTTCTAAATTTTCGACATTTTTTAACTACTTTTAAATCAATAAATAACTGAAAATTACTATGAAAAAAAATGCTTTACTACTTATAATTATATTGGGGCTTTTCACAACAGACAACTTGAAGGCTCAGGAAACTGTACCAAAAGAAGTGCTGTTAAACACCTTGAACTATGTGAACAAACTGAAACTTACCAATTTAGAGACTTCCAAATTAATGGAATATAACAAAGGCTATGTGGATAAAGTATACGATGTTTTAGAGAGTACCAAATCAGAACAAGATCAGAAGGAAGATCTTAAAATATTGGCAACCGTTTGGGAAAAGGATCTAATCGACATGATTGGTAAATCAAAAACAAGTAAATACTTTCATCTTATGGAAAAAGAATTACGCTTGCTTGTTCATAAAAATAAGCTATTGCGATATATTTACTAGTTTTTATCGCGGTGAAAACTCCCTGCATCTGCAGAAGTTTTATCAGGATGATTTCCCTAAAAGATGCTCTAATAAAGACAGACCCATTTCAAAAATATCTGTTTCCATTGAGAAAACAATATACTTGTCTCTGGCTTCAAATGTATCTGTGCTTGACGAAGATATTCCAAGAAGTAGTGATAGAATGATCTCTGGATGGTTGGCTACAATCAGTTCATAAAGATTCTTTAATTCGGTAGTTCCAGCATTATCAGCCCCTAAGAGCAGTACAATATCTGCATCATTTTCAAGGCATTGTTTAGCAAGTTCCTCCACCTTACCCAATGTTGGGGCTACATCAACATTTGAGCCCATATCGGCGAAAGTATTGCATATTTTATTCATTGTGTCCGTAGTAGAATTAACGGCCCTTCCAATAAGAATTCTAGGTCGTCTCCCTTCCATTTGAGCGAATTTATTGGAAAGCTCTATGCCTCTTTGTCTGAGATTATAACTTCTTGGGGACATTTGGTCTGATTTAGACAATTTTATTTTTAAAAAAGTATAAGCCGATGATTATCAAAAGATTCTTTTAGTCGTTGTCAATAGTATCATACTCAACAATAAAGATATCCTCATTTTCTCTTTTCATCTTGTACTCTTCCCTTGCATATTTTTCAAGAGAATCAGGATGATTCAAATTGTCAATTACTTTTTGATCTGAATCAATTTGTTTTTTGTAGTATTCATTGGCGTTTTCCAATTTATCGATTTCTTCATCCAGTTCCCTGTGGTTCATAAATGAATTCTCATCGAAAAAACCCATCCATATAATAAAAAGAACCAAAATGATGACATACTTATTACTAACAATGCGGAAGACTTTATTCTCTTTGATTTGTTTTAACGTCATCTTCCTAAGCTTTCATTAATAACCGTTCTTACAATATCAATGGCAACAGTGTTATAGGTGTCATTAGGAATAATAATATCTGCATAATTTTTTGTAGGCTCTATAAATTCCTGATGCATCGGTTTTAATGTTGACTGATACCTTTCCAACACTTCGTTAATATCCCTGCCACGTTCTTGAATATCACGTTTCAGTCTCCTAATCAATCTTTCATCAGAATCTGCGTGAACGAAAACCTTTATATCGATAAGGTCTCTCAGTTGTTTGTTGGTCAAAATCAGAATTCCCTCGATAATTACCACATTTTTGGGATGGGTAATCAAGGTATCCTGAACCCGATTATGAGTTACAAATGAATATATGGGCTGCTCAATAACATTACCTTTTTTCAATTCTTGCATATGATCAATAAGCAAGTCAAAATCAATGGCATTGGGATGGTCAAAATTGATATTACACCTTTCCTGATAGCTCAGATGATCATTCTTCTTATAATATGAATCCTGTGAGATCACCGTTACCTCATCTTCAGGTAACTCGTTTAGAATTTGGTTGACCACTGTTGTTTTACCGCTACCGGTTCCTCCTGCAATCCCTAGAATTAACATTATCAAGCGTTTTAAAAGCTATTTTACCTACTATTATCTAAAACCCAAAACTATAAAAAAAGGATGGATAATAGTCTAAAATTGATTATTTTCACTTTCTTGAAAAAATAATACGTTGATGAAAAACATATTTAAGAATATCAAAGGTGATGCTTTTGGAGGTGTTACCGCGGGAATTGTGGCCTTACCTCTTGCTCTTGCCTTTGGGGTTTCCTCTGGTTTAGGGCCAAGTGCAGGTCTATATGGAGCCATTTTCCTAGGGTTTTTCGCCGCGATCTTTGGAGGAACACCTACACAAATCTCAGGACCCACAGCCCCGATGACGGCTGTAAGTATGATCATGATTGCCGGAATACTTCAAACCAATGATGGTGATATCGACAAGGCTTTACCCATTATATTAAGTGTTTTTATTATAGCCGGCCTCTTTCAGGTACTCATCGGTGCGATCGGATTGGGGAAGTACATAAAATATATACCTTATCCGGTAGTTTCCGGGTTTATGACTGCAATTGGTGTTATTATCATTATTACCAATCTCTTACCTATACTAGGTTACTATGTAGAAAATGATCATGAAAGAATACAAAGTTTCAAACCCCAGGCTGAAGAACTGATTATTGAAAATATTTTAAAAGATGAGGCGGCAGAAGGCCTTTTAGTTTTGGAAGATTTTAAAGAAACAATCAAAAGGGCGGAAAAGATTTCTGAAGAGGAAATCATGAATGAGGCCAAAATTTTGGCCAATAAAGAAAACTCCGGCGTCACAGGTGCCATTAAAAGTTTACCCAGAGCACTCAAATCCATCAATTATCTGGAAATGATCTTGGCGTTGGCTACTATTTTTATCATATATGGATTCAAAAAAATCAGTACAAAGGTCCCTTCAACTTTGGTTGCCTTGGTTGTAGTTTCGGCGGTTGCCATCGGTGCCGATCTTGATTATAGGCCCATTGAAGAAATCCCAAGTGGCTTCCCCATGCTCAACTTTGGTATATTCAACCAGTTTAGTATTGCATCAATTTCGCCTTATATTTTTACAGCCATTACACTTGCTTTTTTAGGTGCTATTGATTCATTACTTACCTCTGTAGTTGCTGATAATATGACAAAAACCAATCACAAACCTAACAGAGAATTGATCGGCCAGGGTATTGGAAACAGTTTGGCTGGTTTATTTGGTGGGCTTCCAGGAGCAGGTGCCACTATCAGAACAGTAGTAAACATAAACGCGGGAGGGAAAACCAAATTATCCGGAATGATTGCAGGAATTTTCCTTTTGGCAATCCTTTTGGCCATTGGACCTCTTGCATCAAAAATACCAGCGGCTGTTTTGGCAGGTATATTAATCACGGTTGGTATTGGTGTGATGGATTACAAAGGATTAAAAGCAGTTCCTTCCATGCCACGGGCAGAAGTTATAGTGATGATTGTGGTTTTACTACTTTCAACCTTTTGGAATCTGGTATATGCCGTTGGAATCGGACTAATCATTGCGTCACTCGTATTTATGAAAAAAATGGGAGATTACACTGCTGACACCTCAGATGTTAAAACTTTGAAGGCTGAGAAATCTTGGGCGGATGAAAAGAATTTTCCGGAAGAGATGAAAGAAAAAGTGTTTATTAAACATATCAAAGGCCCTGTTTTCTTTGGCTCTACAAGTTTTATACAGGTGCTGGCCAAACAGATTCCACCTACTGCCTCCCACGTGATCATTAGAATGGACAAAGTGCCTTATATTGACCAATCAGGGCTCTATGCATTGGAAGATGTTATGCTGGAGCTTGAAAAAAATGATATTCATGTGTTGATTGTAGACGTGCAAACGCAACCTCTATATTTGATGAATTCTATCGATATTGTTCCTGATCTTATTCCAGAAGAACATATTTTTGATTCCTTTCAGCAATGTACTTCGTGGATCTCTAAAAACCTAAGCTGATCAATTCATACCGCAGATAAAAAACCAAATTCACTCTTTTGTGGATTTGGTTTTTTTGTGTTTGAATTCATTTAATCCCTTTGAAGATTAAATGGACTCATTTGCTAAATCCATGATAATTATCATTGTATTTTATCGTGCTGTTTTCTACCTTTAGTAGGTTATAACATAAATATTTTTAATCATGAAAAAGCTTTATACACTATTGCTGGCAATTATGATATGTCTTCCGAGCAGCGCGCAGTTAATGAAAAATTTGGACCAGGTCGGTATTTTCAATGAAGGCCTTGCCGCCATAAAAAAAGGAGATCAATGGGCATTCATGGATAAGAAAGGAGAAGTGGTTATAGACTTTCGGGATGATTTGGTGGCTACTACAGATGAAAATGGTATTCTTATAGCGCCTGAATTTCACGACGGAAGAGCACTTATAAGTAGTTTGGAAGATGGTATACTATTCTATGGCTATATAGATACCACCGGGGAGGAAGTGATTTTAATTCAATATGTCAATGCCACTCCTTTCAATAATGGATTTGCCATTGTAATGCAATACACAAAGGAAGTTGTCGGGAAAAATAAAGTATTGGGAAAAGATGTTGTATGCTATGAGGTTGAAGAATTTGTTATTGATCTTAATGATAAGGCCATGACCCCTATGTTACATACCAGAAATTGTGTTCCAGATAAAATGAAATCGGGGAAAAAGCCTGAATTGACCACTCAATTTTTGGGAGAACGTATGGTTGGTGTTAAAATGGGAGATCAAAAATGGGAGATTTACAACTTCTAACCAGTTCTTTTGTTTAAACCCTCAATCGGACTAATTCGGTTAAACGATTAATTAAAAGCGCTAAATATCTCAGGATGTTCCCAATTAAGAGCACTTAGCCAATTCATTGAAGACAACAAAAATTTGCTGCGCAACCATATATGTTAACTTTTAAAAACTTCAATATTGCCGATTGGTTTTCATTTTATCGAATTTTCGCTGCTCCATTTTTGCTTATCATTATTTGGCTCGGTTACAGAGACCTGTTCACTTGGCTCTTGCTTTTGAGCTATAGTACTGATATGATCGATGGCATTCTCGCAAGGAAACTTAAAATTACCAGCCCAAGAGGCTCCCAATTGGATTCTATTGGTGACCAACTCACGTTGCTCGTGGGTTTTTTAGGCTTGTTACGTTTTGAATTTGAATTTATCAAAGACAATTACCAATGGATTCTGATCCCTTTTGTATTGTATTTCATTCAGATGTTCATTGCCTTTAACAAATATGGTAAGGCAACTGCATTTCATACCTATCTTGCCAAATTATCAGCAGTTATTCAGGCTTTATTCATCCTGTGGTTGCTTTTCTTTGGACCTGTATACTGGTTGTTCTATTTGATGATCGCGATAGGCATCATCGAAACTCTGGAGGAAATTTTATTGATCTTCCTTTATCCTCAATGGGTGGCAGGTGTTAAAGGATATATTTGGGCAAAAAGAGACGAAAGAAGGAAAAAAACAACCGATCGTACAAGGGCATGAGGAAATTTTCAAATTTTACAATTTTATTGCTTTGCATCGCCATTCTGGTGATTGATCTTCTGGCCTTTTACTGGCTTGATTCCATAACTCAGCTGATCAGTATGCCAAAGCTGAGGTTAAGTATCTATATAGCGTTCTGGTTTTTTACCATAGGGCTTATCACCTCTATTGTAATCTTGAAGGCCAGATTAGACAAGATACATCCACAAAGAAAACATCTATTGATTACTTCCTTATACGGCCTCACCGTTTCTTCCTTTATCCCAAAGATCATATTCGTGATTATTATTTCCTTTTTGTATTTTTCTAATTATGTTCTTTCGGAAAATGAGTCGTTATTGGTAATCCCAATCATTGGCCTTCTGGCAGGATTTTTACCTTTTCTTGCAATAGTCTATGCTATCTTTAAGGCATTGTACCGGTTTAAGGTACATCATTTGCATATGAAAACGAAGACCTTGCCTGTTGCATTTCAAGGGCTTAGAGTCGTTCATATTTCAGATCTTCATCTTGGCAGTTTTAACTTCAGATATCATATTCTGGAGCGCGCGGTCAAGTTGATCAATCATTTGGAACCCGATCTTATCATTTTTACTGGCGACCTGGTAAATAATTTTGCCTGGGAATTGAAAGGATGGGCACAGGTGTTGGATAAGCTCAGCGCTAAAAATGGAAAATTTGCCGTCCTGGGCAACCATGATTATGGCGATTATAGTTCGTGGGCAAGTCCTGAACATAAAAAGAGCAATTTTGAATCGATCAAATATTTTTACAAGAAAATTAACTTTTCGCTCTTACTCAACGAAGGAATAAGTATCAATAAAGATGGTATTGAGATTGGTATTATTGGTGTAGAAAATTGGGGAATGCCTCCGTTTAAACAATATGGCGATCTCAATAAAGCACTCAAACCGGTGAATCATCTTCCTTTTAAGATACTTTTATCTCATGACCCAACACATTGGCCCGAAGAAGTTGTCGACCACACAGACATAGCACTCACCTTGTCTGGTCACACACATGGGATGCAAGCCGGGGTTAATTTAAAAAATAAACAATGGAGCCCGATCAAATACAAGTACAAACACTGGGCCGGCCTGCATAATGAAAACAATCAATTTCTAAATGTTAACCGTGGTTTGGGATGGCTGGGGTTTCCCGGACGTATTGGTATGCGACCGGAAATTACCTGCATAGATATCAATGTTTAAGTCATGAATGAAATTGTTCGAAATTATCAAATTTCAGGCTTTTTTGAATTATACCTGTGTCAATTCTCTTGGTCCTTCTGTTTTTGGAGTTCCTTCTCCTGTTTGAGTCTTTCCTTTTCCTGCTTTTTGAAATAACCCTTGAAAAATGTATTATGTCTTAGCGCCTCAAGATTTTCATTCAGCATCACGCTTCCTTTCTTGATATTTTCAACGGTCTCTCCTATATCCTGTACCAAAATGGTATCAGAAGTAATATAGTTAAAGGTACCTTCTCCTTCTTTAACGCTTAAAATGACATCATTCAAATTACCTATGACAAGATTTATGTCTTCACTTGATTTTTCAAGATTCGCCATAACAGATCTAAACTGTTGTGAGGCAACTGAATCTTTCACCAAAACGTGCAAAAGATTTTCTTCATTATTCACGCCACTAACCACTTCCTTTATCTCCTCAATAACCTTGGCCGCGTCTAAACTCACTGTTTTGAGATTGGTCATGGTTTGCTTGAGGTCGTCACCCATCGCTGCATCATTCACTAATAAGCCCAAGGTCCCTTTTCCCTCATTGATGGAATGAGTAATTTTTAAAAGTTCCTGAGTAAGTTCAGAGGCATTTTCATTAGTAACCTCCAAAGTTGACATCATATCGGTCGTTGAAACTTTTCTTAAAGACTTCAGGGTATCTCCTTTCTGTAAAGCCGGACTATTTGAAGCACCTGGAAGAATATTGACAACCATACTGCCTACCAATCCGTCGGATCCTACTAAAGCCAGCGCGTTCTTTCTCATGTGCTTTCGGATACCCTCTTCAAGGTTCATATCAACACAAATGGTCGAATCATTCACCATCACTATATTTTTTACCGTTCCGACATTAATTCCCGCATAGCGTACATTATTGCCTAATTTTAGTCCGCTAACATTATTGAAAACTGCAGTAATTTTAAAGGTATTGCCAAACAAATTCTGCTTTTTACCAATTAAGTAAAGAGAAAAAATAAGTATCAATCCGGTAATTATAACGAACGTCCCCAATTTAACTTTTTGTGCATTGCTAATTTTCATAATCAATTATTTAAAAAAGGCCTGTATTTTTTGATCCATAGATGAAGACAATTCTTCGAAACTTCCTTCAGCATAATTTACACCATCAATGAGCAGGATCATGCGATCGGCTATCACCCTAGAACAATCAACATCATGCGTAATGATCAAGGCAGACGATCCGTAAATTTTCTGTATGTTTCTCATCAATTGAATAATTTCCTTTGCCGTTATCGGATCCAACCCGGTAGTAGGTTCGTCATAGATAATGATTTTAGGATGCAGAATGATTGCTCTGGCCAGGGCAACCCTTCTTTGCATTCCTCCCGAAAGCTCATTTGGTACTAGTTCTATGGCATGCAAAAGGCCAACACTTTCAAGTGCCTGATGCACCAGCTTATCTTTTTCCTTTTGAGGCATCTGCTGCTTCCTCAAAGGAAATTCAAGATTCTCTCTTACTGTCATGGAATCATACAGGGCGCTCCCCTGGAAAAGAAATCCTATTTTCTTTCTGAGCTGATCCAGCTCACTTTGCTCTAGTTCAAGCACCTGTTCTCCCATGATTTCAATGTCACCCACATCGGGTTGCATTAATCCCATTAAACATTTAATCATTACAGATTTACCAGATCCGGATTTTCCCATGATCACGAGATTCTCACCTTCATTCAAATGCATATTGAAGCCCTTCAGCACTTCATTATCACCAAAGTGCTTTTTCAGATCATGGATCTGTAACATGGTTCGTATTTTTTGATTCGTTTCCAATCTGATTAGTTATAAAATATATCCGTTACAAATACTGCGACAAAATCAATCACAAACAAGAGCATGGAAGTATATACCACAGCAGAATTAGAGGCTTCACCAACCCCTACCGTACCTCTTTTACAATTGTATCCTTTAAAACATCCTACCAGTCCAATAGCAAAACCAAAGAAAAACGACTTCGCTATAGCCGGATTGATATCAGAATATTCAAGGGTATCAAAAACATTATTGAAAAACAACTGAAAAGATACATCTCCCTTAATATTTTCAATCAACGCTGAGCCAAATAAGGCAATTGCATCTCCATAGATAATAAGTAAAGGTATCATCAAAGTAGCTGCCAATATTCTTGTAACTACCAGATACTTAAAAGGATTTGTTCCTGAGACTTCCATTGCGTCAATCTGTTCAGTTACGCGCATAGATCCTAGTTCAGCTCCGATTCCTGAGCTGATTCTGCCTGCGCAAATAAGGGCAATGATAACAGGTCCTATTTCCCTAACGATAGATATACCTACCATGGAGGCCATCCATGATTCCGCTCCAAATTCCATCAAGGTCGGTCTAGATTGTAAGGTCATTACCAAGCCCAAAATAAAACCCGTAACACCAACCAGCATAAGCGACTTGTTACCCATCAGATAACATTGCCTGAGAAGTTCCTTTAGTTCAAAAGGTCTGGTAAACAATTCTTTAAAAAACCTTCCGGCAAAGTAAGAAAGCTCTCCAACTTCGATTAAAAAGGACCTGACACGATGCGGTATGCGTATGTTACTATTCATACTTAACTATTGGCCATTCTACCAAAGTTACTGAAATAAAATGATGTAATGATATAGTGATGTAATGATTTAATGATGTAATGATGTAATGATGTAGTGAT
>CAZQRD010000010.1:39104-54870 GCA_964595535.1 uncultured Flavobacteriaceae bacterium
TAATGATATAGTGATGTAATGATTTAATGATGTAATGATGTAATGATGTAGTGATCTAATGATCTAATGATGCAGTGATGTAATGGAATAAGGAGATTATCCAAAAAACTTAGGCAACTATAAGCTCCATATCATTCCTGAAAAATTTTCTCATAGCACTTGTTAACGGCCCAATTGCCCAGAGGGAAATAAAGTGCAAAAAATAGCGCCATTCCAAGGCTGAAATTTCTGATGTTAAAAAAATGGTCCAAAACATTATCAGGATAGGCGTAAGAGGTTTGCAAGGCATAGCCTGCAAATTCTAATAAGCTCATGGCTACCAGTCCGTAGGCATACTGTTGATAAAATGGTAAGCCTCTTACTAATAAAGAAATAGGAACCATATATAAGATATAAACAGTGATTACCTGCCACCAATAAGTAAAACGGGCGATTTCAGTCATCGTTCCAAACTTGTCCATCATAAATCCCCAAAGCGCATAAAACAATATATAGATAACAAGTAAACGCTTATCTACCCGCAATTTTTCTTTAGAATATGCAATAAACTCTTTCATGCTAACAGGTCGTAATAAATGAGCCGTACCGACCGTGATGGCTAAGTGAACACAAAATAGATGTTTTCTGATTATTTCGATAGATCTCGGGTATTCCTAACTCATTCTTAGTAATCATTAAATCGTTTTCCTTCCAGGTAGTTCTTAGGGCTACCAAAGAAATTACAGCAGCATACAAGGCTTTGTAAGGTCTAAAGCCCGCCTGCCGGAGGCAGGTTTGATTGATTCCAATAGTTCCCTGATAAAGGTGGATTTCAAATTGATCTGAATAAGCATAGGTATCTATACAATCATCTTTTATCTTGGATATCGTATGATACATTTTCCCTTCACAAGACACTTTTCCTTCATTTTCATCTAAGATATGACAATCAAAAGACCTGGGATCAAATCTAATTCTTTCCTGAACTCTGAGTCTGGCCTTGTAGGCGCTCTCCTTCATCGACCAAAGCTTCCATACTAACAGATCAGGCTGCCGTGATTCAAAGATCATCGATTGCTCATTGGATGTGAAAATTTTTTTCAGAAATCCTTTACGCCGCCAATTACTCTGAACCGCGGCCAGTTTTAAGTCAACTATATCGTTACCAATCATAACAAATAATCATCAATTCATTTTTGCCTGAATGATTTCAACGGCCTTTTCAACAGTAAGCATTTGTTCCATCGACTCATTGTCTATTTCAATGTCAAAAACATCTTCGACGTCGAGTACGATATCAATAAGATTAGCCGAATTCACTTTCAAATCGTTGATAAAATCGGTTTCTTCCGTAAGGTTGTCAAAGGCTTGCTGGTCTTGAACATACGGCTTTATAACATCTTTCAATTTATCAATCAATACTTCCTTTTCCATTATTATTTTATTAATTTTTTAATTTTCGAAAAATAACACAGGCATTTACATCTCCAAATCCGAAACTGGCCTTTATTACCGTATTTACCTTTTGATCTCTTGCTTTATGCGGAATAGATAATGCTCCGATCTCTTCTTCAATTTCAGGATGCAAATCTTCACAATTTACAGAAGGAAATATAAAATCATGTGTAATTTGCAACACTGAAGCCACACATTCAATGCTTCCTGCAGCTGCTAAACAATGACCCGTCATTCCTTTAAGTGAATTGATCACAGGAAAATTATTTTTTGAAAGGCCCAGGGCCATTTTCCAGTTTTTTATTTCCACTGGATCCTTAATTGTTGCCGTAAGGTGCCCATTGATCGTATCTATTTCAGAAGCCTTGATATCGGCATCTTTTACAGCCAAGTTAATACACCTTTGAACAGCTAAAGAATTTGGGGCCGTCATGGTACCTCCATTTCTCTGACCTCCAGAATTAATATGGCCACCAAGTATTTCTGCGTAAATAAAAGCACCTCTTGCCCGGGCGCTTTCAAGTTCCTCAAGTAACAAAGCTCCGGCGCCCGATCCGGGGGCAAACCCTGAAGCTGATTCACTCATTGGTCTGGATCCTTCTGTTGGGTTTTCATTGTGCTTGTAAGTCATTACGCGCATGGCATCAAATCCTCCCCAAATATACGTACCATGGTCGCTACAGCTTCCTACCAACATTCTTTTGGCCTTGCCGGTTTGAATTCGTTCGGCTCCCATCAAAATCGCTTCTGTTCCGGTAGTGCAGGCTGAAGAATTTGTACTCACCTGATTACCACAGCCCAGAATGCCACCCAAATAGGCACTTACCCCGCTAGACATTGTTTGGCCCACGGTAGTACTCCCCAATCGTCTTACCTTGCCCTCATCTAGTTTATATATGGCTTCTCTAAATTTATCAACCCCTGACTGACCCGTTCCAAAAATAATTCCCGAATCAAAATCAACTTCTTTTTCACCGTCAATTTCGAGACCGGCATCCTTCCATGCATCCATACCAGCCATACATCCATACAAAATTCCAGAACTATTAAAATTTTTTAATTGTAAAGGGGTCAAATAACTGGCCTTTAGCTCATCCGATACCTCAGGAATTCCTCCGATGCAACATGAAAAATTTTGGTCTTTCAGGTGTTGATAAAATTGAATTCCAGATACCCCTTGTTTGAGAGCCTTAAGAAATTCAGGGATACCTACCCCATTAGGTGAAACAACTCCAAGCCCTGTAATGACAACTCTTCTTTTCATTTTTTTATGTTAACATTCCTGCAATCTCACCCCTGCAAACCAATTGTCCTTTTTCATTTAAGGCTCTTACAAAACACTTTAACTTATTAAATCTAAAGTACTGTTTTTCAGATATTACGGTTATTTTTTCTTCCGGATAAACCGCATGAAAAAAATCAATTTTATGTGATGTTAAAGCAATTTTTGGCATCTCGGAGTTAAGCTCTTTTTTTATCAATACAATCCCTAAACATACGACCCCTATTTGGGCCATAACCTCGGTTAAAATGACCCCAGGGGTTACCGGATTTCCCTTAAAATGACCCTGATAAAAAAAACTTTCCTTGATAAAAGTATAGGTTCCTGTGATTCCATTCTCTGATATCTCTGTTAATTCATCAACAAATAAAAAAGGTTTTTCATAAGGCAAATAATGTATAATTTCTTCCGATTTCATTTCTCTAACTTATATGTTCACCCCCATCAACCGGGAGCACACAACCATTGATCCAGGCTGCTTCTTTTTTACATAACAAATAAACGGCATTAGCCACATCTGCTGCCATAGTAAGTCTTTTGAACGGGTTTCTCCTTACAGCATATTTCTTGATCTCTTCACTCCCCGGTATCATTCTTAAAGACATCGTATCGGTTACCCCTGCCTGAATGCAATTGGCTCTGATTCCAAAAGGAGCAAATTCTAATGCAATATTCCTTGTGATTGCTTCCAACCCAGCCTTTGCAGCTGATACTGCCGCATAATTTTTCATTGCTTTTCTGCCTCCTTCACTCGTAAAACTGATGATCCTACTATCTTCGGCAAACATCTGTTCATCAAAAATCGACTTAAACCAATCGTAAAGACTAAGGGCCATCGCCTGAGTTGTGAGCTCAAAATCCAAAAGGGTCAAACTGCTTGAATCGGTCCCTGCCATAGGCTTTAAATTACCTTTGGCAACGCTGTGAAGCAAACATTTGATTTTCCCTTCTTCTCCTAAACTAATTTTCAATTCATTTAAAATATCTTTCTTGTGCCCTGCTTGCAAAATATCCTTGTTAAAAGATATCAATGAGACCTTGTTTTTTCGAATCTCAGAAAAATGCCTTTCAATCTCCGGCATATCCGATTTCCGATCACGATGAACAATACAAATATTCATCCCGTGACTCGCCATTTTTTTAGCAGAGGCAAGTCCTAATCCTCTTGAGCCTCCAAGAATAAGGGCCCAATCTTTAGTTTTAAATTCGTTTACCATTCCAATAATACTCTTTGAGCTGAAAATCCAGGACCAAAACTCAGCATCAATCCTTTTTCACCAGCCTTAATATTCCGTTCCATAAACCGCTGAAGAACGTATAAAACCGTTACGCTTGACATATTGCCGTATAATTTGAGTACTTCTTTGGTATCATCAATATTCTTGCCAAGTGAGCCAAACAATGATTCTACAGTTTGAACAATTTTCTTCCCTCCTGGATGAAAAATTAAATGGTCAATATCTTCTATACCCATTCCATTCTTTTCAAGAAAAGGATGAACTATTTTAGGAAAATGATCAGCTATGGTTTCTGGCACTGATTTGTCGAGCACCATTTGCAGACCTGAATTTCTTAACTTAAAACCCATCATCTGAATAGCGTCGTAAAAATGATACATGGATTCATCGATAACTACAGGACCTTCTTCCTGAGCATAAGATGAGAGAATCACACTTGCGGCCCCATCACCAAAAATTGCCGCACTAACCATATTAACCATAGAAAAATCTTCTATTTGAAAGGTTGCAGTAGGTGATTCAACAGCCACTACAGCGGCTCTTTTATTGGGATTTGCTTTTAAAAAATTCTTGGCATAAATAATACCTGAAACTCCCGCAGCGCAACCCATTTCGGTAACTGGTAATCTTACCACCTCCTGTTTCATGTTTAATCTGTTGATCAAATAGGCATCAAGAGATGGTATCATGATTCCGGTGCAGCTTACGGTAATTAGAAAATCAATATCTGTCGGCAACAATGACGCCTTTTCAAGAGCCCTTTTTAAACTTAGCTCAGCCAGCTTAATGGATTCTCTTTCATAGATCTCATTTTTTTCTTCAAAAGAAGTTTTATTAAATACTTCCTCGGCGCTCATAATAGAATACCTTCTGTCAACGCCAGCATTCTCAAAAATCTTTTTGATCTTTCGTTTGAATCGGTCGTCTTGTCCATCTAACCAAAAATCCAAATAGGGGATAATTTCCTTGGTATCTCTTGTATATTTTGGTAACGCTTTGGCTACCGAAGTAATTTTTACACTCATATTTTCGTTTTCATGATCCATTGGTACCTGAAAGCCCACCTCCATCCAATAGTACTATTTACATGTAATTGATTCGCAAAATGCATTAATTCATGTTTTTTAAATCCCCGACGGATTGATACCAGTCCATCATTTCTCACAATCTTATTATTGATAAAAAAACTTATGATATTGAATAAAAAATAGGCCAGTTTACTACGGTGAAGATCGTTCACAATAATCGCTATTCTTGCACGCTTATTAAGCTGGTTCAATTTAACTATAATTTCCTCATCGTTGAGATGGTGCAGAAAAAGTGTAGAAAGCGCAATGTCGTATGTTATCTCATCAAACTCCCTGGAAAAAATATTCATTTGAATATAACTGATATTTTTGAAACCTAAAGATAGCTCTTTCGCATAATTTACTGTATCCAAATTTGCATCAATTCCTATCAATTCGAACTGTAAACCAAGTTTATCACCAAGTTTTGAAACCTTTCTTAGCATATCTCCATTTCCACATCCAAGGTCGGCAATTACAAACTTATGATTTTTAGGATAATCACTCACAAGGTTTTTAATTCCATTTAGAGTGATCTGATTACCTCCCAGCCATTTATTAATGGAAGCCAATATATCTAAGTTGACTCTCAAATCATCACCTTCCAGGGTAAAATCATCCATAATTTCTCTTTCATCAGTTCTGTGTTTCGTGTCTATCATATGCTTTCAATTAATTTCCCATGGGTCATACTGATGATATGTTTGAGGAGTCCTGGAAATTTTTTCAAGCCATTCATTGTATAAAGGGCTATTGATTTCATTCTAAATAACCGGGCCAACCATCTCCCCGTTTCTACTCTTAAACGGAAGGCCTTATTCCATTGTTTTTTATAATTTTTTTCTACTTTGCTTCTAGATAAACCTTCGTCAAAATATTGTATGATCAGTTCGGAAGCCATTTTTGCTCCTTGAATTGCCATACTCATACCATTACCGCATAAAGGATGTATCATACCAGCACTATCTCCACACATGATAACATGATTCTCAATAAGTGGTTTCGAAACAAATGAGATTTGACTTATGGTCAAAGGCCTGTCAAAAACCATCTTCGAATCTTTCAATAAAGACCCTAAGGTTTTGTTTTTGGAAATTACCTGATTTTGAAAATCTTCGAGATTTCTAAACTTTTTAAATTCTTTATATTCTGTTATATAACAAACATTCAGAATGTTATTCTCTACATTCGACACACCACAATATCCTCCGTAAAAATGATGAAGACCCACTAGCCCCTCTGGATAATCACCTGAATAATGGGCCTTTACGGCCAAATATGGAGCTTTGGAATTTAAAAAATTTCTTTTGAGCTTTTGATCCAAATTAGAGCGTTTCCCAAAGGCACCAATAACAAAAACACTTTCCATGATTCCATTCTCTTTAAGGCTTACAAGAAAACGATCATTTTCAAATCTAATGTCATTTACAGTATCCCGCAGCACCGCAACACCTTCCAACTTTGCCCGTTTCAACATTTCATAATCAAGTGCATACCGGCTCAGGCTAAAACCTCCCAAGGGCAACTTGGCCCTTATCGCATTTCCTTTTACGGTGCTTAATTCAAAATGATCAATTTTTTTTGCACCCATTTCAAAAGGATCAAGGTCCAAAGATTTAAGATAAGGCAATACTTCATTAGAAAGGTATTCACCGCATACTTTATGCCTGGGATAATCGTGTTTCTCAATCAAAGTAACTGCCACACCAAGACGAGACAAATGGAGGGCACTGGTCAATCCTGCCAAACCACCACCAACAACAATTACATGCTTAAAGGACATCCTTTCCTCTCAATTTTTAATGGTAAAAGATACGGCTATTTTGACTATATCCGACATGGTCCAACTTTTGTCTCCTACTCCGAAATCAAGTCGATTTACTTCAAACTCTGCATTTAAAAGGCTTTCTTTATTCTTTGATGTCAATTGAAACGGAATACTGATATTTTTCAAAACACCTTTGATATTGATCTGCCCTTTTACAGCATAAGCATCTTTTCCTGACCGCTCAATAGATGATGACTCAAAAAGAATATCCGGATATTTGCTTTGCCAAAAGAACTTTTCCTCCAAAAGATGCTTGTCTCGTTTGGAGATACCGGTTTCAATAGAAGCCACATGAATCTTAGCTTTAATAAAACTATTTGCTAAAACAAGTGTGTCAATCGCTACCTCAATTTCAGGCTGTTTAAAAGTTCCGTTAACATTTATCCCGAAACTCTTGATACTAAAGGAAATGCTTGATTTCTGATATATGCTAGCCGTATTCTGAGCATAAGCCACATTAATAAAAAGGAATAATATGAAAAATATAGCACACTTATAATGAATACTTACGTGAGGGTCTTTTGAGCTTATCATGGATCAAATTTCTAAATAAAAGGTGAAGAAAACAAAATATTTCAATAAATCGAAGATAAAACAATCTAATGATGTAATGATATAATGATTCAGTAAAGTATTTAGTTTCTAAAAGCATCAGAGTAGTAAACTTCTAATTATCGGTAAATTAACTTTGATCCAACTGATTTCAATTAGGGAGAAATAGGTATCTTTAAAAACAAAATTGATAACTTCTATAGCGTTATTTAGAAATATAATAGTATTACTATTCATTATTAATAGCAATACTATTATATTTGCATTCGAATCATATGAAATGCTCCTTAAAAATCATTTCAAATGATAATTTATTAATTACTATGGTAGTTGCTACCATGACTTATTTGATTTAAAATGGAAATACAAAAATTAACCCCATGGCGACGTTTTATCTCCTTACTGCAATTGGATAAAAAGGATATAAAACAAGTTTTTTTCTATGCTATATTCGCTGGTTTGGTGGCTTTATCCCTTCCCTTAGGAATTCAAGCCATTATCAATTTAATTCAGGGCGCACAGATTTCCACTTCATGGATCGTACTGGTCATTTTAGTTACACTTGGGGTCGCTTTTCAAGGCATATTACAACTGATGCAGATACGCATTCTGGAAAACATCCAGCAAAAGATTTTCACGCGTTCTTCCTTTGAGTTCGTGTATCGTTTTCCAAAGATCACAATAGATGAATTGAGAAATGATTATCCGCCTGAATTGGCCAATCGGTTTTTCGACACATTAACTGTACAAAAGGGCTTATCTAAAATATTGATCGACTTTCCAGCTGCCTTGTTACAAATAATTCTGGGCCTGCTATTATTGTCATTCTACCATCCATTTTTTATTCTATATGGGATCTTATTGATTCTTTTAGTGTTTTTACTATTTAAGTCAACAGCAAAAAACGGTTTGAAAACCAGCCTTTTGGAATCTAAAAAGAAATACCATGTAGCGCATTGGATTCAGGAGGTTGCTCGCTCACTTATCAGTTTCAAACTTTCGGGCAGAACCAACCTCGCCATGAATAAAAATGATGAATTAACTGCTGCTTATCTCGACGCCCGAGAGAGTCATTTTAGGGTATTGATGATTCAATTCAGTCAAATGGTAGGTTTTAAGGTGCTTGTTACTTTGGGTTTGTTATTGATTGGCGGTCTTTTGGTTATAAACCAGCAGATGAATATAGGACAATTCGTAGCAGCTGAAATTATCATACTTCTTTTAATCAGCTCGGTTGAAAAAGTAATTACGGGGCTAGAATCTTTCTATGACGTACTTACTTCACTTGAAAAAATGGGACAGGTAGTAGATAAGAAATTGGAAAAGCAAGAAGGAGAAGATCCCTTTATCCAAAATAAAAGTGTTTCAGTAGAATTGAACGACATTAAATATCATTCTCTGGAAGGAGAAGAAGTCCTAAAAGGAGTCACTTTTTCATTTTCATCCAAAGATAGAATTCAATTATCAGGGGCTTCAGGTTCTGGCAAAACTACCTTATTAAAGATTATCTCGGGTTTGGTCCCGGCAAGTTCGGGAGCACTGTATATTAATGACATATCAGCTAAAGCAATTTGGCTAAAAGTTTACAGGGCAAACATAGGTCAGGTATTACCCGGCCAAACCCCGTTTGAAGGAACAATTTTAGAAAATATTACATTTGACAACAAAGATTTCGATCATAAACGTTTGGATGAGGTTTTAAGACAAGTAGGCTTGCTTGATTTTGTTAAAAAACAAGCTAATGGTATACATACAGTTCTTCATCCTGAGGGGCAAAAAATACCATTTACCATAACCAAACGTATTTTACTGGCACGTGCCATCATTCATGAACCAAGTTTACTCATATTAAAAGATCCTCTGGAATATTTTGAAGATGAAGAAGCGAAACGAATCATCAACTATTTAGCCTCACCAGACAGGAATTGGGCGCTTATTGTATCTAGTAAAGGTCTTCTATGGAAACAAAACTGTACCCGAACCATTATGTTGAATAACGGAATTATAATGAATAATAACGCTAAAGATGCTTAATATATCCCACAATCAATTGCATAAAAAGGTAACCATATCTGGTTATACTTCTTATCAAAAAGCTTTTGAACGAATTCAATTTAAGTTTTTTAATAAATTCCTAGGAGTTTTCTCTGTCATTTGTATTGTCATACTGTTTTTGCCTTGGACACAAAATGTGACAGCCGATGGTTATGTTACCACCTTAACTCCCGACCAAAGACCTCAAACAATTCAGTCTCAAATTCCGGGACGTATTGAAAAATGGCATGTCAAGGAGGGTGATTATGTACAAAAGGGAGATACTATTCTTCATATTTCTGAGATCAAAACCGAATATCAAGACCCAAAACTCATCGAGAGAAGTAGATTGCAACGTGATGCAAAGAACAATTCGGTCTTGTCTTACAAGCAGAAAGTCATCGCATTAGAGAACCAATTATCCGCTATTGAAAACGAACTCAGACTAAGACTTTCTCAAGCAAAGAATGCGTTACTTCAATCGCGTTTAAAAGTGAAAAGTGACAGCATGGATCTCGGTGCTGTTCAGCTGAATTATAAAATTGCAGAAATACAATACAACAGATCGGTCACACTTCAAAAGGAAGGTTTAAAAGCATTGACTGATGTAGAAGAAAAGAATATAAAGTTACAAGGAACTCAAGCAAAACTAATTTCTCAGGAAAACAAGTTGATGTCAAGCAGAAACGATGTGATCAATGCTGAAATCGAAATTAATCGCATTTCCGCTGAATACGCTGATAAAGTATCAAAAACGCAAAGCGATAAATACACAGCACTTTCCAATCAATTTGAAGCAGAAGTAGAAACATCAAAATTAGAAAACACAACCTCAAATTACGAAATTAGAAATAGTTTATATTATATAACAGCACCTCTGGATGGTTTCGTGAACAAGGCGATAAGAGCAGGTATAGGTGAAACATTTAAAGAAGGAGAATCTTTGGTTGGAATCATGCCTGCCAACTATGACCTTGCCGTCGAAACTTTTGTTGAACCCTTTGACCTCCCTTTAATTCACAAAGGAGAGAAAGTACGAATCCAGTTCGACGGGTGGCCTGCAATATTCTTTAGTGGATGGCCCAATGCTGCATTTGGAACTTTTGCAGGAAAGGTGGTAGCCGTGGAAACGTTTATTAGCAGCAATGGAAAATTCAGAGTATTGATTGCTCCGGATCATGAGCAGAATGAATGGCCAAAAAATGTACGTGTCGGATCTGGGGCCTATACGATAGCCTTATTGGAAGATGTTCCTATTTGGTATGAAATATGGAGAAAATTAAATGGTTTTCCCCCAAACTACTATACTCCGAATTCAAAATCTGTTGAAAACAAATAAAAACAATAATCCCATGAAAAGGTTTATAAGTTACCTACTATTCATTACAATAGTTTACAGTGTTCAAGGAAAGAGTCCTATAAAAGAAGCCTTTACCTTTGAAGCCTATTTGAGTTATGTAAAAATGTATCACCCCTTGGTAAAACAAGCGAATTTAACCCTGAATATCGGAGAAGCCAATCTGTTAAAAGCGCGAGGCAGTTTTGATCCAAAGGTAGAAGTTGATTACAATAGTAAGGAATTTAAAAATACGGAGTATTATAATGAATTAAATGCAACCTTTAAAATACCCGTTTGGTATGGCGTTGAGCTTAAGGGAAATTTTGAAAACAATACTGGTGTCTTTTTAGATCCAAGTATGACCGTACCTGAGGAAGGTTTATACAGTGCCGGAGTTTCTGTATCTTTAGGACAGGGACTCATCATGAATGATCGAATGGCTACCTTAAAAAAGGCTAAGTTTTTTAGGGAACAAACAAAAGCCGACAGAGATTTATTGGTGAATGAAATATTATATAAAGCCAGTATTGCCTATTTTAATTGGTTACAAGCCTATAATGAAGAACAGATTTATACTGATTTTTTGGAAAATGCAACAAGGCGTTTAAACGCTGTTAAGCAAAATTATCTGGCAGGTGACAAAGCTGCCATTGATACACTAGAGGCGAAAATCACAGCTCAAAATTGGCTGTTAGGATACGAAGCGGCCAAATTAAAACGCCAAAAAGCAGGATTACAAGCCAGCACGTATTTATGGCTAGAAGATGTGCCTTTAGAATTTGAAGATTCAGTCGTTCCGGAGTTACCAACAGAATCCATCCTCAACAGCTCATTGTCATTGGAAATAATCTCTTCAGATTCTTTAGCACTAAGCGATCATCCGAAATTAAGATCTCTTGATTATAAGATGCAGTCACTTAACGTGGATCGCCGTTTGAAGTCAAATAAACTATTGCCTAAACTCGATGTGCAGTACAATTTTCTGGCTTCAGACTATGAACAACAATATTTGTTTAATACCTCCAATTACAAAGCCATGGTGAATTTTAGTATGCCAATTTTCCTGCGAAAAGAACGAGGAGATGTGAAGTTGGCAAAATTAAAACTACAGGATATAAACTATGAAATCACTTCCTCTTCATTGGCTATCAGGAATAAAATTACAGCTGTGAAAACTGAAATTTTATCTTTAAATGACCAACAAAAAATTGTTCAAAAAATTGTAGCTAATTACACAGTTCTTTTAAATGGAGAAGAACGAAAGTTTTTTTTGGGTGAGAGCTCCTTGTTTTTGATCAATTCACGTGAACAAAGCCTGATAATTTCACAACTTAAAGAGAATGAAATTACTGTAAAAAGATTGAGTGCAATTGCCAAATTATTCAATGTTTGGGGATTAGCGCCTGACAGCGGTACTAATTAAAACAGCGTAATAAAACATACGCCCCCTGTTCTACTCTAAAAGAAAATATTCATTTGATAGCGTAAATATTAAATATATTCGTCAGTAATTTTTATTTATATTTGTTTTATTATACATTAATTTTTTTTATGAATTATACTTTACACCAGTTACATATATTTCTAAAAATAGCTGAATTTAAGAGTATTACCAAGGCTTCAGAGGCCCTTCACCTGACCCAGCCAGCGGTGTCAATACAGCTGAAAAACTTTCAAGATCAATTCCAAATTCCATTAACTGAAGTAGTAGGAAGACAACTTTATATGACAGATTTTGGACTGGAAATCGCTAATTCAGCAGAAAAAATTCTTAATGAAGTACATGCTATCAATTATAAAACACATGCTTACAAAGGACAACTTTCTGGTAGGCTTAAAATATCTATTGTTTCCACAGGTAAATATGTTCTGCCCTATTTTTTATCGGATTTTATGAAACAAAATGATGGTGTTGATCTGATTATGGATGTGACAAATAAGTCACGAGTGGTAGAAAGTTTAGAACGGAATGCAGTCGATTTTGCATTAGTATCGGTCTTACCAAAGAAATTAAAGATCAATAAAATCGAGCTGATGCAGAATAAACTATTTTATGTAGCCAGCAGTAGATTAGATCTAGAAAAAAAGCGCCTATCGCGAAAAAAGCTTTTTGAAGAATTACCTCTGATTTATAGGGAACAAGGCTCCGCTACAAGAAATACGATGGAAATGTTTATTGCTAAAAACAACTTTTCAGCACGAAAAACAATAGAACTGACCTCGAATGAAGCCGTCAAACAAGCAGTTCTTTCAGGATTAGGATGCTCTATTATGCCGATTATAGGTATCAGAAATGAACTTAAAAATAAGGATTTGCAAATCATTCCTGTTAAAGGTTTACCAGTAAGTACCTCCTGGAATTTGATCTGGCTAAAATCGAAAAAATTGTCTCCTGCGGCATTGGCGTATATAGATTTTTTGAATAAGGAAAAAGAGCTTATCATAAAGGAACGATTCTCGTGGATAGTTAGTTTTTGATAATATGGAATCCGGCATTCAAAATTATTTAACTATTGCATATCAAGTGCTTTACAGCAATAAAAATCCAATAGATCCCATTTCTTCATTATTTCATTAAATCATTGACACAGGGTTACTTCGTTTCGGTTGGCGATCTTAAGCGGGTGTAAATTAGGAAGAACATAGAGAGAGCAATGAGATTTGTTAGACATGTAAAAGCTAGAACTTCAACAATGTTGAAAATAATCGAATTTTATTCTATTAGAGACGTGTCGTTTTTTCTAATAAGTTCATATTCTTACTATAATTCACATTAATTTTTTTTATGCTTTGGATAAATTATATATATAATAATATATAAGTATTTTTCTTTAATTTTGTGATAGAAAAATAACAGAGCACATCAAAAAGTGAAAATCGTTGTTGCCCAAGGAAATAGTAAGGTCCCGGAAATTATGGAAGAAAACTTATAATCCTTGAGGCAGCAGACGTCAATATTGAATCGAATTTTATATAATTATAACATTTTTAAATTAAAAATAATGAACAAAAGAATAAAAGTTACAGTATTTGCATTTACCGTATTTGCTTTTACAGCTTGTGATCAAGAAAAAAAGTCAAATTTGGAAACAGAAGTAACCAAAGCAGATAATTCGCCAATAGGACTTGTGGAAGAAGTTTTAACAAAAGAACAACAAGAGGCTTTATCACCAGATGATGTGATAAAACTTCTGAAAGATGGAAACGTCCGATTTACAAATAATGACCTGACAGCAAGAGATCATTCAAAACAAGTTAGAAAAAGTACTTTATCACAATATCCGAAAGCTATTGTATTATCCTGTGTAGATAGCAGAGTACCCGTTGAGGATGTATTCGATAGAGGTATTGGTGACTTATTTGTGGCACGAGTAGCGGGTAATTTCGTCAATGAAGATATTTTAGGAAGTATGGAATTTGCATGTAAAGTATCAGGTTCAAAACTGATTTTAGTAATGGGACATGAACACTGTGGAGCAGTAAAAGCTGCTGTTGATGATGTTAAATTAGGTAACATAACTCCAATGCTTCAAAAAATAAAACCAGCAGTAGAGAGTGTGGTATATGATGGTGAAAGAAATGCTAAAAATCAAGAATTTGTACATATGGTTTGCGAGAGTAATGTAAGAAACACACTAGCCCAAATTAGATTAAACAGCCCTATTCTAAAAGAAATGGAAGATAACGGAGAAATAAAAATAGTAGGTTCAGTTTACGATATGGACAACGGAAAAGTAGATTGGTTAGAATAAAAACTGTGTTCAAAAATATATAAAAAAATGGCTAATAAGTGCAAGTTCCTGAATCTTGCACTTTTTTATGTTTTTATCTTATCTGAAAAGATCACGGTGGTCAAATCGTCACTTTTCATATCAAATTATCTTCCCAAGACTTCTGCCAGAGGAATAGAAAACTGGTTCTGAAAGTTTTTTAGTTGAATAGAAACGACTGGCTGTATTACATGTAATTCTTAAGATACTTTAGCACTACTTTTTTTAACGATTTTCAAAAAATAGTGTAATTGACGCAGGGTATAATTCATAAATATATTTTATACATACCATTAAAAATATAAATAAAAATATATGTATCATGTGTTGTATCTTTACAGTAACGAATTAACAATCACTTGTAACTAAAAAGAAGAAATTATGAAAAAACCTATCTACATATTGATAATAGTTTTCCTTACATATGGAAAAGGATTCGCAGGTTCTGATGATGTTTTTAACAGTGATCTGTTAGACTCAACAGAAAAAATGTTTAGCCCACACTTACATGCAAATGCCTCAAATAATGGGGAGTTACTTTTAAATGGTATAAACTTAGATAATGATTTTTGTGTAAACCCATCAGAAAGATGTTTGGACTATTCATTTCCTATGAATTCAAAAAGTAAAGATCACGAGCATTGTGCAAAGCTTTTCTTGTCTCATGAAGGAAGCAAAACCTATGGTATTACGACAATCTATTTCATCACGATTGATGCCTATAAAACAATAAATTCTAGAAAATTTGTAGCAGCTGATGCTTCACATTTGGGACCGATAAATTTAAAGTTTAAGAGGTTACAGAATTTAAACTTAGATGAATACTTTTCTGAGCCAATGAATCCTGCCATCATCAAAGGGTTTGGAATACGACTAAAAATATAAATCACTAAAAATTTACAGCGGAAAAGCAGCCTAAATTCTATATAGAATTTAGGCTGCTTTTAATTTAATAATGCCCGAGTTAAATGATTTTGTCAGGCTTTTAAAAGATACTTAGATTTCAATTAATTAACAAATCAAAAAATTAGATTTGTTCTATTTAAATAATTTATCCGCTCGACAAAAATACGGTTTGATTGAATTCGGAAAGGTCAAGAAACGTCATAAATGAAAAGCATTCATTTTTCATTTGGTCAATTCCGGGCCATGATCAGCGTTGTCCACATCTTCTTCCAACTTAGCCATCGCTTCTTCGCCGGTACCAAGAATGATGGCGAGC
>CAZQRD010000011.1:0-54172 GCA_964595535.1 uncultured Flavobacteriaceae bacterium
AACTCTGAAACCAGCCCACTAGCAAGACATAAATTATAATAATAACCACTGCAAACGCAGCTCCGAGATCTCTAAAAACCTCAAAAGTAATTTGCCATTCACCATCCCATTTAACTGTGTATTCGTCTGTATTTGTAGGTTGATGATTCCATTCTTCATTTAGGGTAAAACCAGTGGGCATCTCAATGTCGTTTAAAAGACCTGACAAGCTCATTAAAGCATATACAGGACTCTCCAAGTCTCCAGCCATATCAGCGGTTACATAGACCACCCTTCTTTGGTTTTTTCTCATGATACTTTTTTGTATCGTGTCTTTTTTCAAATGAATGAGATCGCCAATTGGAATAGCCGTTCCATTGTTTGACAATACCTTAAATTGCATCAGGTCTTGAACAGTGGCCCTTTGTTTGTCTTCAAACTTTAGAACAATGCCTATGTCGCTATTTGATCTGTCTCTGTACATTTTGCCAATGGGTTGATTGGATAAAGACATCTGCATGGTATTGACGATTTGCTGAGGATTTATACCGTTCAACATAGCCTTTTCCTTGTCTATGATAAATTTGTATTCTGTTTGATCGTCTTCCACCATCCAATCAATATCCACGACATCATCCACTTCAGCGAATTTATTCTTAAGATGATCGGCAATACGAATTTGTTCCTGATGATCGGGTCCGTAAACTTCGGCAACCAATGTTGAAAGAACAGGCGGCCCTGGGGGTACTTCAACAATCTTGACATTAGCGCCGAACTGTTTAGCTATTTTTTGAATTTCAGGACGAAATACAGTAGAGATATAATGACTTTGTTCTTTTCGATCGCCTTTATCTGTGAGATTAACCTGAATGTCTGCAATATTAGAACCACTTCGGAGATCATAATGTCGAACCAGGCCATTAAATGTTATGGGAGAAGCAGTTCCTGTATAAGATTGATAGTTCTTTACAAAGCCACTTTCTTTGATATACTGTGCAATCTCTTTTACAACCATATCCGTTCTTTCGAGTGTTGTTCCTTCCGGCATATCAATGATTACCTGAAATTCATTTTTGTTGTCAAAAGGCAACATTTTTACTGCAACGGCTTTGGTTAGGAACATTGAAGAAGTTGCAAGCAGTAAGAATATATTGATACCGAAAAATGCATAGCGATACCGTTTATTGTCTAAAAGCGGATCAATGGTTCGTTTATAGAACCGAAAAATAGATGATTCTTCCAGAGATTTTGACGGTTTCTTTTTCTTGGTTTTATCCTCCTTTTCCCTGAGAAAAATGTAGCCCAAATAAGGTGTTATGGTCAAGGCTACAAAAAGAGAGATCAGCATGGCTATGGAAGCACCAATGGGCATAGGGCTCATATAAGGCCCCATCAAACCAGATACAAATGCCATTGGCAATACGGCAGCTATGACAGTAAAAGTAGCCAGAATGGTTGGGTTTCCTACTTCGTTAATGGCATAAAGTGCTGCCTGTTTAAAGGGTAATCGCTTCATTTTGAAATGCCTGTGCATATTTTCAGCTATAATAATGGAATCATCAACCACTATACCGGTAACAAATACAAGTGCAAAAAGCGTAATTCGGTTCAGGGTATAGTCCATAAAATAATAGCTGAACAAGGTTAGGGCAAAGGTTACCGGAACCGATAAAAATACAACCAGCCCTCCACGCCAGCCCATGGCAAGCATTACGACTAATGATACTGAAATGATGGCAATAAAAAGATGACTCAATAGCTCGGAAACCTTATGAGATGCCGTAGCTCCGTAGTTTCTTGAAACAGTTACCTGCACCTCATCAGGAATAAGATCTTTTTTTAAAGCTTCAATTTTTTCCAGGATAACATTAGAAACTTTCATGGCATCTCCACCCTTTTTCTTACCAATGGAAAGCGTAACTGCGTTATACAATTCAGGATGCGCCAGAGCCTTTTCCGATGCTTTGCCAAAACCAAAATTTACATATTCTTTGGCTGCTTCAGCCCCATAACTTACAGATGCGATCTGATTGAGATAGACAGGTCGTTTTTCGTAAACCCCTACGATTAGATTTTCAATATCCTCTGCAGTCTTGAGAAAGTCTCCGGTATGAATTCTAATTTCCTCATCGTTATTTGTGATTGTTCCCGAATTGGATTGTACATTACTCGCCTGTATCATTTGAGCCACACTTAAAATATCAAGTTTATTTTCAGCGAGTTTATCCTTATCAAGTACAACGCTCACTTCTTGACTTCTGCCGCCGATGATATTTGTAATGGCAACACCATCTACTTTAGCAATCTCAGAATTAACTTCTTCAACGAGCTGTTTTAGCTGAAAATCATCATACTGTTTACTCCAAAAGGTCAGTCCCAAAACTGGTACATCATCTATGGCTCTGGTCTTGACCAAAGGCATTGTAACTCCTTGTGGAATCTGATCAAGATGTTTGATGATCTCATTGTACAGTTGAACGAATGACCTTTCAAGATCTTCTCCAACATAAAATTGAACGATCAACATGGCTTTTCCATTCATCGAGGTTGAATAGACGTATTCTACACCTGGCAAATTGCTCACAATCTTTTCAAGAGGCTTTGCCACTTTTGATTCAATCTCAGCTGGTGAAGCACCCGGATAACCGACAAATATATCAGCAATTGGCACCTCAATTTGAGGTTCTTCCTCTCTGGGAATCAAATAGGAGCTGTAAACACCAATAATCATGAAAATTACCATAAGCAATATGGTGAGCTTCGATTGTAAGAAGGCTGAAGCTATTTTTCCTGCAAATCCTTTATCCATTGCTTTTTATTTTATGTTGAGTTTTACTCCATTGTACAATTTGCCTTCAGCACTAACTATATATTGCTCACCTTCAGAAAGACCGGAAAGCACTTCAATATGATCACCCACTGATCTTCCCAATTTTAACCATCTTAGGATAGCCGTGTTCGATGAGCTCACAGTGTAGATACCTTGAAGATCACCTTTGCTAATGATCACTGATTTCGGAATCAGAACCTGAGTACTTTGTTTATGACTTGACGGAAATACAGCCGAAATAAACATCCCTGAATATAACCTTGTGCCTTCCGGAATTACTAAGTTTATTTTCACCAGGAATTGACCTCCCGAATTTTGAGACGAAGTACTGATCTCACTAACTGTCCCTTTTAATGTTTTTTCGTTTGATTTTACAAAAACTTTTATGCTGTCATTTTGATGCACAAACGGAATATTCGTTTCAGGTACCATGGCAATGGCCACAAAATTGTTTGGAGCCTCAATACTTAAGAGATGCTGGCCCGGGTTAGCCATATCGCCAACCTTAACAGATTTAGAGGTAATGACGCCGCTAAATGGTGCCTTTATATTGGTATAGGATAATATGGCTTCTACTTCTTTTAGAACTTGCCGGGCACTTTCAAGTTGTGCTTTTGCAATAGTGTATTGCGTGTTCACATCGTCGAATTCCTTTTGTGAAGCACTCTTTTGCTCAAATAAAATTTGAAATCTGTTCAGGTCTTTTTCGGCTGTCATAAATCTGGCCTCCGCCTGACTTACACCAGCCTGCGCTTGAGCTTTTTTGGCTTCCATATCTGCATTGTTAATATCGATCAGGGCCTGACCTTTTCTTACTTTTTCTCCGATTTTTACATATACTTTTGATACGTAGCCCATCATGCGTGTACTAATGCTCGCAAATTGGTCGGCTTCAATTTGACCGCTGGCGCTGAAATAGCCGTTGCCTTCCGGTAAAATTGATTTAGCCACCTTTACATTAACTACTTCAGCATCTGCGGCAGGACTCTTTGAATCTGAGCAGGCTGTCAGCATTGCTATAACTAGCAGGATAAGACCCAATAGTTTTATTGATTTGGTTTTTGCTTTCATCGCTTTTTTTATTGGGTTAAGAATTTTAAATAGACTTTTGAATAGTTGAAATTGAAGATCGCTCTGGCATGTTCAAGTTCTTTTTCGTGGTATTTGGTTTCGGCATAAAGCAGGTCTTTCGATTTTTCCAATCCTTGTTTAAACCTGTTGCTTGTGATCCTGAATGCCTCTTTTGATTGTGTCAAGGAGAGACTGGTAAGTTCTATTTGGTTTTTTGCATCCGAAAATTGTCGCTTGGCCTTATTGATTTCTAATTCACTTTCCTGAACATATTTTTGTTCCTGAAGATTGGCCTTTTCTAAAAGCGCTTTTTCCTGATGTATTTTCCCTATATTTTTATATCCACTAAAAATATCCCATGAAAGTTGCAAACCAACCATGTAGTTATTAGCTCCGAAACCCATAAAGGTGTTATCATTCCATTCATAATTAGCAATTGCATTCGCTCTTGGTATAAAATTCATTTTTGATGATTGTAGCATTTGCTCCTGAGCATCTACATTGTACCGCATGGCTAGAAGGTCCTTACGATAGGTGTTCAGAGAAAAATCATCTTCTGCATCAGTTACATCTAGTATTAATTCATCTGATGGTGTAAGTACTGTTGTTTTTATGTCGCCCATTAAAAATGTCAGGTAATCAGAAACATTTTGAATGTTTGATTTAGCCAGATGAAGTTTGTGCTCTATTTCGGCCACTCTGACTTCTATATTGAGATAGGCAGCACTTTGCATCAGGCCTTGATCAAAAGTGTTTTTGGCCCAAATCTGAGTTTGGACTGCTGTTTCTTTGGCTTTTTCAATAACCTGAAGTGATTTGTGAGCCAGTTGGAGCTGCATATAAGTTTTGATCGCTTCAAGTTCAATGTACTCCTCTGTTCTTTGAGCCTGAAGATTTGAGGCTTCCAAATTGAGATTGGCCATTTTTCTTTCCTTCCAGCCGTCTACATTGATCAAAGGTTGCATGAGTTCAATTCTTGTATTGAAGTTCTCTACGTTGCCCGGATCATTGAGAAGGTCAGGATCAAAATCGGAGGCGGTCACATCTCTTTGAAGTAATTTGAATCCGAAAGCCTGTAAAGGATTATTTGTGAAAGTACTTGTATTGCTCAGTCTTACTTGAGGCAGTAAAACAGCTCTTGAGCTTTCGTATTGTCCTTTTGCCAAGGCATAGTCCTGTTGAGAAATTTTTAGACTGGTATTATTTTCTTTTGCCCGAACTTTGACTTCTTCAAGACTTATAACAGCACTTGACTGGGCATGGAGCTGGGCCAGCATAAAAAATGTACTTAGGCCTAAGAGTCCTTTTAAAAACGAAATTTTTAACGTGTATAAATGCATGGAACTGTTCAATTATTTCCATGCAAAATTAGACCTGCTTTAGGCTTGTCTAAGTAACTAAAGGTACAATGCCACTAGATAAAATGTTGTATCGATCCCATAACTCATTGAATATTTGTCCAACTATAGGAAGTTAAAAACAGTCTATATATTTTATAAAATTCTGTTATAGAGAAGGTTAAAATTTTATTCTGAGTTTTCTAACCTTCATATTCAGTGCCTCAACCAAAAGAGAGAATGCAATGGCAAAGTACAAATAACCTTTTGGGATCGCCCCAACAGGTTGTCCGAAAATAACTGCATTCGACAAATGGGCACTTTCTGTTACAAGCATAAAACCGATAAGAATCAGGAATGATAAGGCCAGCATTTGCACCGTAGGATGTTTATTGACAAATTTTCCAACAGGTGCCGCAAAGATCATCATGATCAAAATAGATACGATCACGGCAATAATCATAATAATCAGCGCTCCATCCAAACCATTGGTCATCCCAACCGCAGTTAAAACTGAGTCAAAGGAAAAAACGATATCGATAAGCGCAATTTGAATAATAACTCCTGAAAGCGAAGATTTAAGTTTACTGTTATCGCCGGTTTCGTGCTCAGCGCCTTCCATTTTTTGATGAATTTCAGACGTGCTTTTATACAAGAGGAAAAAACCGCCACCTAACAGAATAAGGCTTTGTCCTGATACCGAAGCTTGAAACCAGGAGAGATGGACAACGAAAAGGGCCTCTTTCATAGCGATGATATAGGAAACCCCAAGCAGTAATAAAATTCTAAAGATCATGGCCAATACGAGCCCTATATTTGTTGCTTTTTTTATTTGATTTTGCGGGAGCTTACCAGCGGTAATTGAGATAAAAATAATATTATCGATTCCAAGAATTATTTCAAGGAAAGTTAAAGTTACTAGAGCTACCCATGTATCGATGTGCGAAAATATTTCCATGATTAATTGCTATTTCTATTCGAATTATTCCATTTTTATAGCGGTGCCTTTTTGTTTGAAGTTCGATCCTTTATAATAAGCATTAAAAGTATAGGTATTCTCTTTAACACTTATAATTTTAACATGAAAAGGAGTACTGTCTAAAAGAGTTTTAGGGATTCTTTTGGTCAATACATATTCGAACTGATCAAGCCATTTAATGTTAAACGTATCTTTGACACCCTTAAAATCTTCTATTTGAATCGAATCATTTCGAGTAGCGAAAGAAATAGTTTCTTTATCTTCCAGTACCGTTTTGAACGTACCTTTTTTAAAATCATCCAGATGAACCTTGCTGCTGTTGACACACGAAACAGTGGTATAGAACATGATGATTGTTAAAAAATAACGCATGGGTGGTTTTTTAAATTCCTGTGTAATTGTGCGGGGTTATGGCTTTTAATTCCTTTTTTATTTCGTCACTCACCAGAAGGGTGTCTATAAAGTTTGCTATTGACTTTTGGTCGATTTTTGAATTTGTCCTTGTAAGTCCTTTCAAAGCCTCGTATGGGTCAGGATAAGCCTCCCGCCTTAATATGGTCTGAATGGCCTCAGCGGCTACGGCCCAGTTATCTTCAAGATCCTTGTCAAAAGCTTGCTGATTCAACAACAGCTTATTCAATCCTTTGACCGTCGAAGTAAAGGATATGATGGTATGTCCCATTGGAACTCCAATATTTCTAAGAACTGTTGAATCGGTTAAATCTCTTTGTAATCTTGAAATAGGAAGTTTAGCAGACAAATGTTCAAAAATGGCATTGGCTATACCAAGGTTACCTTCGCTATTCTCAAAATCTATAGGATTCACTTTATGGGGCATCGCTGAAGAACCAACTTCTCCTTGTTTTATCATTTGTTTGAAATAATTCATGGAAATATACTGCCAAAAATCCCTGTTAAGGTCAATGACAATAGTATTGATCCTTTTTAACCCATCAAAAAAAGCAGCCAAATGGTCATAATGCTCAATCTGGGTAGTTGGGAATGAATGGGTTAATCCGAGGGTATCCTGAACAAAATGAGTTCCAAAAGCCTTCCAGTCATTATTTGGATAAGCCACTTTATGCGCATTAAAATTCCCTGTTGCTCCTCCAAATTTTCCCGCAAAAGGTATTTCTTTTAATAATTTCAATTGCTGCTTTATCCTTTCGACAAAAACATAGATTTCTTTGCCTAGTCTGGTAGGAGAAGCAGGTTGACCATGGGTTTTGGCCAACATGGAAACGTCACTCCATTTGGTTGATAGTGATTCAAGCTTTTTAATCAACGTATCTAATTCAGGTAAATAAATACTGTTATAGGCATCCTTTAAAGATAAGGGCACAGCAGTATTATTGATGTCTTGTGAAGTAAGTCCAAAATGAATAAATTCTTTGTATTGCTGAAGGTTCAGGAGGTCAAATTTTTCCTTGATAAAATATTCAACAGCTTTAACATCATGATTGGTGATACTTTCGATTTCCTTAATTCTTAAGGCATCTTCGGAAGAAAAATTTGTATATATTTCTTTTAAGGTATTAAATAGGTTATGATCAAAACTTTTCAATTGTGGAAGCGGAATTTGACAAAGTGCAATAAAATATTCGATTTCTATTTTAACCCTGTATTTTATGAGTGCCTCTTCGGAAAAAAAGGCAGCAAGCCCTTCGATTTTATTTCTGTATCTGCCGTCTATTGGAGATATGGCATTCAAGGTTGTCAAATTCATGTTATGTCGGGTTTTATAAGCTGCAAAAATAGTTTATTAGACGTTTTTATACACCATGCTTCTAGAGATTTTTTAATAATTTCCTGGCATGTGCTCTGTATCCGCTTGTACCGGTGTTCGTGTTTTTCTGGAGTATAGATTTTAACTCTTGTTGTATCCAATTTTGCTCTGACATCCAAAACTTTAGGGTATCCATGGCAAATACCTGTGTCGCTACTTTATGCTCTCCAATGAGCCAGTCAAAATTACAGGATATGATGAGTTCGACCTCATTCTGACTAAGTGTAATGTTGGAGGGTCTATTTGAAAAATAATGTTTACTCCACAAACTGCAAACTTTTGAAACAGGCCTTAAAGCGCTTTCGTGCTTTAACCGTGGCATCCCTTTGATGAATTCATGTATGTAAGGATCTAAAAGACTGCCATCTTCAAGATAAACCAGTTCCAGTACCCAGGCTGCTTTAATATGCATCGGATCATCAACATCGTACACTTTATCGATGAGTACAGGCAGCAGTTCACGATTTGTCAGTATGTGAAATGCCGCATTGTCACGATAAATTCTTTTTGCATTTTTTATGCCTTCTAGAATATTTGTAAGATCCATTTTTTAATGCTTTTCTCAATAGATTGCTCAGTAGATGATTTCTTTTTTCGAGTAGTATTTACCCGATTCCTTGCAATGCTCAAATCATCTGCCAGAAAGAGAAACTAAATTTAAAAAATATTTCTATTTTTATCCTCATAAAGAAGCGCTTAATTTGAACAACAATTTTCGCTTATTTGAGTTATTTAATTAGAAAATTTAATTGAATGTATAGATATAGTCTGTTTTTGATCTTTTTTTTGAATTTTTTTACGTCCTATGCGCAGGGAAATACCAATCAATTTGATGCTGAAGGCGAAAGAAATGGGGTTTGGAGAAAGTATTACAACAACGACCGCATAAGATATTCCGGGAAATTTGATCATGGCAAGGAAATCGGGGTTTTTAAGTATTTTTCTGCTTCCAATTCGGATTTTCCAGTAATTATAAAAGAATATGAAAATTCGAACGATCTTGCCAAAGTAAGTTTCTTTACACCTTCAGGAGCACTTGAAAGTAAGGGACTGATGAGAGGAAAGGAGAGAGAAGGTAAGTGGTTGTATTACCATCCGGATGGTAAATCTGTGATGAGCGTGGAGAATTATGTCAATGGAAAACTTGACGGTACATATAAAACTTTTTATCTCACAGGTGAGCCTACTGAGACCGCTTACTACAAAAATGGATTGCTTCATGGGAATTATAAAAAATACGCCATCAAAGGATTTCTTTATCAGGATTTCAACTACGCCAATGGGAAATTGAATGGAATGGCTATTTTTTACAGCCGCAAGACTGGGGATCTAATCAAAAAAGGTCCTTTTAAGGATGACCTAAGAGTAGGAACCTGGGAAAATTATGTAGATGGTGAATTGATAAGTACTGAGCAACCTGCCTTAAAACCGGAAAAAGATTAACTGCTTCTTCAACGCTCCATAATTGATTCAATCAGAAACAAGATTAGGGGCTTGTGTATAAAACCTTTTGTTTTTTTGTATCTTTGCCGACGCAATTTTTATAGTCGATGAAAAGAGTTATTGTAGGATTATCAGGAGGAGTTGATTCTAGTGTTGCTGCTTATTTATTAAAGCAGCAAGGTTATGAAGTGATCGGACTTTTTATGAAAAACTGGCACGACGATTCGGTAACGATTTCAAACGAATGCCCTTGGCTGGAAGACAGCAATGACGCGATGCTTGTCGCTGAAAAATTAGGTATCCCGTTTCAGGTTGTGGATCTTAGCGAGCAATATAAAGAAAGAATTGTTGACTATATGTTCAGGGAGTATGAAATCGGCAGAACGCCTAACCCTGATGTTTTGTGCAACAGAGAGATCAAATTTGACGTATTTATGGATATTGCGATGGATCTCAAGGCAGATTATGTCGCTACAGGACATTATTGCAGAAAATCAGAACAGGATATTCAAGGGGACAAAATATATAGCCTATTGGCCGGTAACGATAACAATAAAGATCAGTCCTATTTTTTGTGTCAATTGTCTCAGCAACAATTAGCGAAGGCATTATTTCCCATTGGCGAACTCAATAAGTCAGAGGTACGCAAGATTGCAGCTCAACAAGAACTTGTTACTGCAGAAAAAAAAGATTCTCAGGGCCTTTGTTTTATAGGGAAGGTGAGGTTGCCAGAATTTTTACAACAAAAATTAAAACCAAAAGAAGGACTTATTATTCAAGTACCTAATGATGCTTCCGTCTATGACAAAACTTTGCCTGAAGGTTTGGGCAGGGAAGAGATTCTAAAATTCAAAAGCACTAAATTTAGTTATAATCCGAAAGACGGAAAAACTGTTGGTTCGCATCAGGGAGCTCACTATTTTACCAAAGGTCAGCGAAAAGGTCTTGCTGTAGGAGGAACGGTTGAGCCCCTTTTTGTCATTGATACTGATGTGGATTTGAATTTAATCTATACCGGTGAAGGAAAACAACACAAAGGATTGTATAGAAACGTTTTGTTTGTGAAAGCTGATGAAATTCACTGGATCAGAGAAGATTTAGCACTTGAAGTTGGTGAAGAAATGGATGTAATGGCCAGAATCCGATACCGACAGACATTGGCAAAAGCAAGCTTGTACAGGGCAGATGGCGGCATGTATGTTTCATTTGCCGAGCCACAGTCTGCTATCACCGAAGGTCAGTTCGTGGCTTGGTATCATGACGATGAATTGCTGGGTTCAGGAGTCATAAGTTAAAACTTCCAAAAATTGTATTCATTTAGATTTGAATCTTACGCGTAAAGGCCAATAAGACTTCGATTCTATGATTCTGTCTTGACGGCAGTTTTCCTAACAATCAGTAATAGAACCCCACCCAAGATCATCAAGGAAGCAACAACTAATTTTGAACTAATGAGTTCTCCTACAAATAGAACTCCGCCAATGGCTGCAAGAACCGGAACGAAAAGCTGAACTATAGAGGCCTGTATAGAGGTCAATTCCTTCAGAGCCATGTACCATATTGTATAACCTAGCCCTGAGGTGACGGTTCCAGATAATAGAGCAAGAAGAACCCCCTTGGTAGAAGTATTGAAATCCTTTGCCATGAAAAATAAGAGTACCAGTAAAAATGGAGTGGCTCTTAAAAAGTTGAATGCTGTTTCATGGAGCGGGTTCTTTGAACCTTTACCCCGAATTGAATAAATACCCCAAGAGATCCCGGAAATTGTCATCAAAACAAAGCCTAAAATTGAAGGAGTTTTAGCTCCTGGTAACATTAAGTATATAAAGCCTGTGATTGACAAAAATATCCCTATCCATTCCAGAACACTCATCTTATAGCCTGATACCAAAGAATAGGCGATCATGGTAATTTGCACTGCCCCGAAAGCTATCAGTGCCCCGGTTCCTGTATCTAAAGTAATATAGGCATAAGAAAAGGCAGCTGCATACAGGAAAAGTATAAAACCGGAGCCCCAGGAACCTTTTGAATTCAAAGGTTTTTCGCTTTTTGATAAAAAAACTAACAAAGCTAAAACCAAAGCACCTGAGATCAAGCGGATACCGGTGAACAATCCAGGATCAATAGCCTTCTCCTTAAGGGCTAAGCGACAGATCACCGAATTTGAAGCGAATGCTACAAGGGCCAAAAAAGTGTAGAGAACGGTTTGATAAATTATTTTTGTTTTTCGGTTTTGAAACATGGGTGGATTGCAGGTGCTGTAATTTACTAAGATAATCATTCAGAATTTGAATTAAACGGATTAATTTTATAGGGCTTAAATACCTTTAATTATGTATGGAAAAAGGAATAGAATAACGGCCTTGTTTGACATTGAATATCCTATTGTTCAGGCAGGAATGGTTTGGGTAAGTGGATATAAGTTAGCTGCTGCCGTAAGTAATTCAGGGGGCCTGGGCTTGATAGGAGCAGGCTCGATGCACCCTCATATACTAAGAGAGCATATACAAAAATGTAAAAAAGCGACCCAAAAACCTTTTGGTGTCAATATCCCTTTGTTTTATCCTGATCTGGCTGAAATACTCGATATTATCATTCAGGAAGAAGTAAAGATCGTCTTTACTTCGGCCGGGAACCCAAAACTATATACGCGCTTTTTAAAAGATAGAGGAATCACAGTGGTTCATGTGGTAAGTAGCGTGAAATTTGCTTTAAAATCGGAAGAAGCAGGTGTTGATGCGATTGTGGCCGAAGGATTTGAAGCCGGTGGTCATAATGGGAGGGAAGAAACCACAACATTCACTCTAGTTCCTATGGTTGCGGAAAAAATCAAAATACCAGTAATTGCGGCAGGAGGAATTGCCACTGGTCGTGGTATGCTTGCCGCTATGGTTTTGGGAGCAGAAGGCGTTCAAATTGGCAGTAGATTTGTGGCGAGTGAAGAGTCTTCTGCGCATTTGAATTTTAAGCAGGAAGTGATTAAAACGGAAGATGGAGGAACGCAATTGACTCTAAAGGAGTTGACTCCTGTTAGACTCATTAAAAATGAATTTTATCAAAAGGTTCAAAGACTTTATCAGCAACAGGCAGATACGGAACAGTTAAAAGACTTACTCGGACGTGGCAGAGCCAAAAAAGGCATGTTCGAAGGTGATCTCAGCGACGGTGAGTTGGAGATCGGCCAAATCGCGGGGCTGATCCATGAAGTAAAATCGGCAGGTAAAATTGTTGATGAAATTTTAAACGAATACCATCGTGTTCTTTCATCTCTGGAAAAGATCAAATTTTAGTACAAAGAATGATTTTTTCAAGATGATGTAATGGCCCTATGATTCTTCTTTAGGAATCTTTATTTCGTATAATTTTTGCGATTTATTGTTTAATTTATTTTCTCTGAGCCAGGGATTGTACATTTTTAATTCCTTATAATTCGTGTCGAATTTTTGAGCGAAGACAGCAATATTGGTAATGGCAGTATCTACTTTCACAGAATACGTCAAACCAAGTTCATAAAGATCATCCTGGTCAAATTCAAAGCCATATTTTTCAGGATGTGTTAGAATTTCTTTGGCAGCTACGATTCTGGGAACATATCTTTCAGTATTTTCACCTGCAAGAACATCATAATAATTATCAACCATCTGCTCTTTCAATCTCTTTTCAATCCCATAATTGCCAGCGTGATAGGCTGCAGCAGCAAGGGTCCAGCTACCCAGTCTTTCTTTGGCGGCTAACAGATAATCACAGGCCGCCCTGGTTGCTTTTTCCAAGTGATATCTTTCGTCTACATTATCATTAATCTCAAGACCATTTTCCCTTCCTGCATCTTTGAGCATTTGCCACATCCCCTTTGCACCGGCAGGAGAAGTAACATTTCTGAGGTCACTTTCAATTACCGATAAATACTTAAAATCATCCGGAACCCCTTTTTCTTTAAGAATCGGTTCTATCACTGGAAAATATTTATTGGTTCTTTTAAACCATAAAAGTGCATTAGACTGCCAATAAGTATTCACCAATAACTCCCGGTCTATTCGCTCCTTTATATCAGTTTTATCAAGTTGTACTTCTTCACCTGCGAAACTCAAGTTCTGAGGTATTTTGAGCGCTTTAATTTTATAATTGGTTTCGCTATTGGGAGATGAATCGACACTTACCTTGCCTGAGTTATCTGTTTTTTGCACAGATTTTTCTGCATTAATAAAGAAAACAGCTATAAGAATAATACTTAGTAATACAATGAATCGATATGATCTGCTCATACGTAATTGGTTTTATAAATTAAAAGGGATTTTCAAATGTAGCAAAAATTTCCGCTAATCGGTCCTTTTCTGCTAAAATAGGATCAAGCACACCCCAGTCAATAGACAAATCAGGATCATTCCATAAAAGGGAGGCCTCGCTTTTAGCATTGTAATAGTCTGAACATTTGTAATTTAAAACAGTATCGTCTTCAAGGCTTAAAAATCCGTGCGCGAATCCTGCAGGCACGAATAGTTGTTTTTTATTTTCTCCACTTAAAACGTGTTTAAAGTGTTTTCCATAAGTACTTGAATCTTTTCTCAAGTCAACAACAACATCCAAAATACTTCCTTTAATCACCCTGATCAATTTAGCTTGGGCATGAGGAGGCAGTTGAAAATGAAGCCCTCTTAGGACGTTTTTATGCGAAACCGACTCATTGTCTTGTACAAACCGGTCTTTGATCAGTATCTCAACTTTCTTCTGATTATATGATTCCATAAAATATCCTCTAGCGTCGTTATACACTTTAGGACTTAACAGAATTACATCATTAATGTGTGTTTTTTCAAGTATCATGCCAACAACAATTTCTCTATGATTGCACTTATTTTTTTAGCTTTAATTATGATCATGGCATGGGTGCCACCTTCAACAGAGATACAATCTTTAACATATTTAATTGGAAAGATTTCATCTTTCGTTCCATGGATGTGTATTATATCCTTCCGGATAGATTTGTTGTTCCAGAATAAAACATTGCGAAGGGCCCAATTTAGATATTTTTCGTTTCTTATACTTAAATATTTGTTATATAATTCACCTTTTTTTTTCAAGTTTGGATGGAAATCATATTTTGAAAAGTCATCTATCTTTGATAAGCGTTTGGTTGGAAAAATCTTATAGACACGCGAACTTCTAATTAATTTCAACCTTTTTGGCATCTCGTCCTGACTTTTAATACTTGAGATAATAATCACTTTGCTAACTTCAATTAGGTTGCTGATTTCCTGAATCAGAATCCCTCCAAAAGATACTCCGATCAGCACTGGTTTACGGTGCTTTATAAGTTCAACGTATTTAGAAGCATAGCTGGAAAGCGATTCCCTTTCATTTTCTGGTTCGAGCCATTCAAGATAATGCAATTCAAACTTATTATCTGCAAAATGTATGTATTCGAAGATTTTTGAACTTGCGGCCAGACCAGGCATAAAATAGATGTGGACTTTGTCTTCCATTGATTTAAAGTGGCGTTAAAAATACTAAAACTTTCAACTAAAAGAACTGCTTTTATTGCATTACTGCCTCCTTGACCCAGTCGAACCTTACTAGGCCATCCTCATCGATGTTTGTAAGTTTGACCGCATGAAGTGAATTCACTAATGCGGGGTTCCAGGGAGCTTTAACTTTTACATAGTTCTCAGTGAATCCATGAATATATCCCTTTTTGTTTTCACCTTCAAAAAGTACCTTTCGCGTCGCTCCTAGTTGAGACTCATAAAAAGCCCTTCTTTTTTTAACGGATAATCCTCTGAGCATTTTACTTCTTTTTTTTCTCACCTTGGGAGGTACGACTCCTTGCATTTCAACAGCTTCTGTATTAGGCCTTTCTGAATAGGTAAAAACGTGAAGATAGGAAATATCAAGTTCAGATAAGAGCTGATACGTTTCAAGAAATAAGCCATCAGTTTCACCCGGAAACCCAACAATAACATCTACTCCAATACAGGCATGAGGCATTAGGGCCTTGATCATTTTTACGCGGTCAACATACAGGCTTGAATGATACCTTCGTTTCATGTTTTTTAGCAGTTTGTCGCTTCCACTTTGCAGGGGAATATGAAAATGCGGAACAAAACTTTTTGAACGCGATACAAAATCAATGGTTTCATTTTTAAGCAAGTTAGGCTCAATAGATGAGATCCTTATTCTATGGATTCCCTCTACGGTGTCAAGTGCCTGTACCAGCTCCAGAAAAGTATGTTCGTGTTTTTTATTTCCAAATTCACCTTTCCCGTAATCACCAATATTCACTCCGGTAAGGACGATCTCTTTTATGCCTTTGCCTGATATTTCTTTGGCATTTGATAGCACATTATTCAGGGTGTCGCTTCTTGAAATTCCTCTTGCCAAGGGGATGGTACAATACGTACATTTATAATCACAGCCATCCTGCACTTTAAGGAAAGCCCTCGTGCGATCGCCAATTGAATACGAACCTACATAAAAATCAGCTTCATCAATTTCGCAGGAATGAATTTCACCAATCTGGTTTTTCGAAAGATCTTCAATATAGTCAAGCACTTTGAATTTTTCTGTGGCACCAAGAACCAAATCGACACCATGAATATTAGCGAGTTCTTCAGGCTTTAATTGTGCATAACAACCAATAGCGATTAAAAACGCATCTTCATTCTTTTTTAAGGCTGATTTTACGATAGCCTTAAAACGTTTGTCGGCATTATCTGTAACCGAGCAGGTATTGATGACATAGATATCTGCAAACTCATCGAATTCAACTTTGTTGAATCCCACGTTTTGAAAGTCTCTGGAAATCGTTGAGGTTTCTGAAAAATTCAGTTTGCATCCAAGTGTATAAAAAGCTACTTTCTTATCGGTCGTCATGCTCAATTCTTTAGCGTCGACAAAAATACACTATTTTTAATCGAATTAAATTTTTGATGAGCCAAAATAAAAGAGCTTAAGAAGATGGTTGATCAAAAGCTAAACCTGGCTAACACAGGTTCATGATCTGAAAGTTCAATCTGATAATTCTTGTGCTCATTAACCCGAAATTTTTTATCAGCCAGAATAAAATCTATTCGTAAGGGATATTTATTAAAAGAATAGGTTTTTCCAAACCCTTTTCCTGCTTCAATATACGTATCATTAAGATCAGCTTTGAGTTTTAAATAAGCCCAGGAAAAAGCTGTGTTGTTAAAATCACCACTTATAATGATTTTGTAAGGACAATTGTTACTGTGTTCCATGAATTGCTCAACTTGGTTCTGTTGCTTGGTGAATGATTTTTTCAATCTGTAAATCAGTCTTTTAGATTCTTTTTCATCGATGTTAAGATCAACACTGTCTCGGTTAATTCTAAAAGATTCCAGGTGTACATTATAGATCCTAATGGTGTCATAGTTGCGAAGGATATCAATAAAAATAGCGTTGTTATTGGAATTTTCAAAATCAAGACTGCCCTTATTCACAATCCTGAACTTTGAGAAGATTGCTAAACCGCTGGCTCCTTTGCCTCCGTTCAATTTTTCATACGTATATGGATAGTCAAGGCTTACTTCCTTGTCGTGTTTGAATTCCTGAAAAGCGATAAGATCAGGATTTTCTTCTTTGATAAAACCGGAGATACTCGCCGGGACTTCTTCTGATGCTATCCATTTATATTTGTTAAACAACCTTACATTGTAATTCATCACAGAAAAACTACCGCCACTCACCACGGTTTTACTATTAAATTTATACGGAAAAAATGACAATCCAATGGCAAGTAGAATACAGAAAAACGACAATAGAAATTGTTTTTTAAGGCCAGAAAGCAACCAGTATACAATGAAGATCACATGGGCAAACAGCAATAATGGTACAGCCAAACTCATGATTGACAACAAAGGAAATGATTGCGGAGAAATATAAGGTAAAGTCAATGATGCAAGGAACAACAATGCCACAATGTTGTTTGCAAAAAATGCGATTTTATTTAAAAACGATAAATTTTTCAAGAGGGGAATCGTTTAAGTTTATTTTTTTCCGGCATTAAAGAGATAATCTTTTTCTTCTTTTGTCAATGTGTCATAGCCTGATTTACTTATTTTATCCAGGATACTGTCTATTCTTACCTGTTCTTCTGATTTGGTTTCCTTTTTCTGATTAGCTTTCTTCTTAGTGCTTTTGTAAACTGTTTTTAAAGGTCTTTTTTCTTTTTTCGTTAGCCATTGGTCCATCCAAGTGATCAAATCAGATCCCTGATTAAAGTACTTTGTCATGACCAAGCCAAGAAGAGACCCGCCAAGGTGTGCTAAATGTCCGCCAGCATTCCCCGTAGGGATTTGTACCAGATCCATTACGACTAAAACAACAGCAATATACAACAATTTGACGTTTCCAATAAATCTAAATCTCATGGAATAATGGGGGATATGGCTCGCAATACCTATTACCACGGCCATAACTCCAGCAGAGGCTCCTAACAAAAGTGATTCCTGAGTTTTCAAGCCAGGGAGGTAATTATAGGAGATCATGTAGATGAATCCGCCTGCCATGATTCCAAGGATATAGTAAACAATGAACTGTTTGGAATTAAAAAAATCAAGAAAAAGATTCCCGAAATAATAGAGCACCAGCATATTAAACAAAACATGAAAGAACCCAACATGCAGAAATCCGTAGCTAACGATGGTCCAGGGTCTGAACAACAACAGTTCAAAATCAGGTTGTAGTGAAAACCAGTTGACGATGAAATTACCATCTATTTGGAATAAGAACGACATGGTGTTGAACAAATAAGTCACTATAAAAATGACCACATTGATGATGATAAGTTTTTCAACAATACTTCGTGAGAGGTAATTTTGGTAAAGATTTGATATCCAATTCATGCTTCTATAGGAGTTAGTTCCATCTTTTGAATTGATTTTTTTCCCAGTATTTCATCATAATAAACCCTATAAGTGCTCCACCTACATGGGCAAAGTGAGCAATTCCACCTCCGAAAATAGAGAAACCCGTAACTCCCGAAAAGAGATCAAGTCCGATCAATACCGGAATAAAATACTTTGCTGCAATTGGTACAGGTAAAAAGATAAGGGCAAGTTTGGCATTTGGAAAACTCATACCAAAGGCCACCAAGACTCCATAAATGGCACCCGATGCTCCCACAGCTGGAGTGTTGTAGATTTGATAAATTCCAGACAGTTTTTTCTCAGGAATACGGTCTAATATTGCTGAATTATACCTTCCCGATTCAAGAAGATTTTGAATTTCCTCTGGTCCAATTCCTATACTGACGAGTTCGTTGTAAATCCCGTTGAATTGGAAATAATTGACTGCGGTATATATCAGCCCGGCACCAATACCGGATGAAAAGTAAAAGAAAAGAAACTTATTCCTACCCCACATTTGTTCGAGGGGAGAGCCAAAGGCCCACAAGGCATACATATTGAACAGAATATGCATAAAACCCCCATGCATAAACATATGCGATACAAACTGCCAAAAGCCAAAGTGATCATTCTTTGGGAAGTATAAGGCCAGCCAGTTCCCTAGGTTGAGTCCAAAAAGGGAACTTGCCGCAAAAAAAATAACATTTAATATGATTAAATGTTTGATGGCTTCTGTCAATTTGCCCATACTATCTATAAATTAAATTTTTCTTCCAGGTCATTTAATGACAAGGTAATAAATGTTTTTTTGCCAAAAGGAGAATAATTTGGCTCTTTACAGGAGAATAATTTGTTTAAGAGATTCTCTTGCTCTCTGTTATTAAGTGAGGTACCTGACTTTATAGCAAGACTTTTTGCCAAACTTTTGGTAATCAGGTCAACTTGACTGAAACTTGATTCAGGAACTTCATTCCTGAAGTTTTCTATGAGTGATTCAATAATTCCTACTACTTCCTTTTCGGCAATAGTAGATGGTATGGAGTCAAGCACTAGGGCCTCTTCCTGTATTTCCGAAATATGAAATCCGGCACTGTTCATATCTTGTCTAATCTGCTTGACAGTATTCACATCATTTTTACTGATATGCACCTTAAGAGGAAATAACAATTGTTGATGACCAAGACCTTCCATGGTTACTTTAGCAAGATACTCCTCGTAGAGTATTCGCTGATGAGCGGCATTTTGATCGATCAAAACCATACCCGATTTGATCGAACTTGCAATATACTTTGACTGTACCTGAAATGTTTTCAGGGCTGCAGCCTCCTGGGCCTCATCAAATAAGTCTTGTGAGACATTATCCATGTCAACGGTAATATTCTCAATGAGTTCTTTTTCGGGATGGTCACTTAAGTATAAAGCTTCCCATTGCAGATTCTTTGCAGATCGTTCTTTGTTTAATTTTGTATAACCTTCTGTTTTAAAGGGGTTGAAATTTTGATCTATCTCTATGACAGGAGTTGTTACATAGGCTCTGTCTTTGTATGAATAGGGGGTGTCAAGACTTGCATCCCGCTCAAAGTCAAGGCTCGGTACTACATTGTACTGTCCGAGACTGTGTTTGATTGTGGATCTTATGATGGCATACAGATCACGTTCATTATCGAACTTTATCTCTGTCTTTGTTGGATGGATATTGATGTCGACACTGCTTGCCGGTACCTCTAAATATAAAAAGTAGGAGGGATGATATCCTGAATTCAACAAGCCATCATAAGCACCCATCACCGCGTGATGAAGATAAGGGCTTTTAATGAATCGGTTGTTGACGAAAAAGAATTGCTCTCCTTTTTTTTTCTTTGCAAATGATGGTTTTGAAATAAAGCCTTTTATGTTTAAAATATCTGTTTCTTCAATTATGGGAACCAATTTTTCATTGCTACTCTTTCCCATGATATTTACAACACGCTGCCTGGTGTTTTTGTTCCATTGTTTTGAAGATCCGGCCGGCAACTTAAAGAGTTCATTTCCATTGTGTTCAAGGGAAAAAGCTATTTTCGGATACGTGAAAGCCACTCTTTGAAAAGCATCTATGATATGTCTTGTTTCAATTGAATTTGACTTGAGAAATTTTCTTCTGGCAGGGATGTTGTAAAAAAGATTCTTTACTTCAAAACTCGAACCAACTGGTCCGGCAACAACTTGCTCAGAAATAAATTCTCCTCCATTGATTCTGATTTCTGTGGCCAACTCAGCATCTGCTGTTTTTGTTTTTAAAACCACATGGCCGATCGCTGAGATCGAAGCCAAAGCTTCCCCTCTGAATCCATTTGTATGTAAATTGAATAGATCATCGGCTGTCTGAATTTTTGAGGTTGCATGTCTTTCAAATGCCATTCTTGCGTCAGAAGGACTCATCCCCTTACCATTGTCTATCAACTGAATCAGTGTTCTTCCTGCATCTTTAACAATCAGTTTTATATCTGTTGCATCTGCATCCACGGCATTTTCAAGCAATTCCTTAACCACAGAAGCAGGACGTTGAACAACCTCTCCTGCAGCTATTTGATTGGCTACATTATCTGGAAGTAATCGAATGAAGTCTGACATTAAAACAATTTATGCAATTCAAATAAATACGCTAAAATCCCAACTAAGACACTTATTATAATTGCAAGCCGTTTGTTGACGGCTCTATTGGATGACATTTTCTTTTGTCTTAGCCAAGTTGATTCAAGATGTTCCTTAGAGAGTGATATTTTTGGAATATCAGTTAAAGAACTGTCGTTGTTCTTATACTTTTCTTTTAATATTTCCAAACGCTCTTTGCGCTCGTCATAATAACGAGGTTTGTAATCGAATACATAATGTGCTCTTGGCTTAAAAGCATTTCCGAACATAGCACTTCATTTTGCAGTTAACACAAAATTACAGAAATATGATAAGCTGGTCAAATAAAGTTATGTTAAAAGCCCTGCTTAAAGAGCTTAGTTTTAAAAGCTATTGTTTAAAGCTGCCATTTTGATGGCTGCGGCTGCACATTCAATTCCTTTATTACCGTGTTTACCACCTGATCTGTCAAGCGATTGTTGTTTGTTATTATCGGTCAGTACGCAAAAAACTGTTGGAGTGTCAAATGTCAGGTTAAGATCTTTGATACCTTGAGTGACGCCTTCACAAACAAAAGTAAAATGCTCTGTTTCTCCTCTGATCACATTGCCAATGGCAATCACGGCATCCAACTCCTTGTTCATCAGCAACTTCTTGCATCCATAAATCAGTTCGAAACTTCCAGGAACCTTAATCGATACTATATTTTCCTGTTTTGCTCCATGCTCCAATAATGTTGCAACAGCTCCATCATGTAGATTTTGGGTAATATCAGGATTCCATTCCGAAACTACAATCCCAAATTTAAATGCAGAGGCATCAGGGATACTTTCACTGTCGTACAAGGAAAGATTTGTAGTTGCCATGGTCGCTTTATTTTTGAGCTATTTGAGCTCTTTGGATAAAAAGATTGATATTCTTGGCCTCTTCAGATTTTGAATAATCATCTTTAATAGTTTGGTAATAACCTTCCGCATCAGCAAATTTACCAAGATCCATGGCAACGTTCCCAGCTCTGAATAAGTATATAGGGGAGGTAAAGTTATTGTCTTTTACTCTGGCTGCTTCCAGGTAGTACTGCAATGCATCTTCAGGCTGCTCTATTTCAATAAAAGCATCCCCTATGTTTCCTTTCGCCAGGGCTGCAAGCATTTCATCCTTCGAAGAGAAATCACTTAAATATTTAATAGCACTTTCATAATCGCCTGTTTTAAGAAAAGCGATACCGCTCATATATTTGGCAAGATTTCCTGCCTTCGTACTGCCATAGTTGTCAACAATATCGATGAGGCCGTATTTACCATCAGTTCCGTTAAGACTAAGATTATATAGTGAATCAACTGCTACACTTGTGTTTTGAGCTTCCTCAAAATATTTCTTTGGAAAAGCGAGTTCATCAGCTGCTTCTTTTTCTTTCGGTTCAAGGATATATTTATTATACGCTAAAAATGCAAGAATGACACCTGCTATAACAATTAAACCGGTAAAAATAATCTTTTGATTCTTTTCAACCCATTGCTCAGATCTTGATGCAGTATCGTCTAAGGTGTTGAACACCTCAGCCGTGGTACTTTGATCTTCAATACTTACTTGATTACCTTTCTTTACTTTATTTCCTCTTTTTTTATAAGTCGCCATCGGTATTTTTATTAATGGCGCAAAAATAAAATATTTATTCAAATTATTGCCTTAATTTAGACTTAATTTTTGTTTTTTTGCAGGGTTCACTTCTTTGAACAGCATAAGGGTTTAAATAGTTAAAAATTAATTAGTTAGTATCTGTTTATTCTGGCAGATGGGAAAAGGGTCCTGTTCTGTTGAACTGTTTGGACGCTCAGAAGGATTTTATCTATGTTTTTAGAAAGTATTTCGCTGATCAACTTTAAGAATTTTTCAGATGAGGCATTTAGTTTTGACGAAAGGATCAATTGTCTCGTGGGAAACAATGGGGTAGGTAAAACCAATGTACTTGACGCTATTTATTATCTCTCACATACCAAGGGCTATTTCAATGCGGTTGCTTCTCAAAACATTAAGCATCAGGAGGATTTTTTTGTAGTAGACGGTATTTTTAAAAAAGATGATCGTCATGAACATATCCATTGCAGTTTAAAGAAAGGTCACAAAAAGGTTGTCAAAAGGAATGGTAAGGTATATGAAAAACTATCCGATCATTTTGGACTGATTCCTTTGGTGATTATTTCACCATCAGATACGAACCTTATCAGTGAGGGAAGCGAATTAAGAAGGAAATTCATGGATATGATTATCTCCATGAATGATAGAGAATATTTTCACGATCTCATTCTTTATAACAAGACGATTAGCCAAAGGAATTCGCTATTAAAATACTTTGCCTCGAATTTCACTTTTGACAGTGATAATTTGGAAATTTATGATGAACAATTAACCTTGTATGGTGAAAGAATCTTTGAGAAACGCAAATCTTTTATTAAAGAATTTACGCCTATATTTAATAAGCGTTACAGTCATATCATTGAAAAGTCGTCAACAGAACAGGTAAAGGAAGAGGTTACCTTTTCTTATAAAACACAATTGGAGCACTCAGATTTCAGAACGCTGCTCCAAAAGAATCTGGAGAAAGACAGGGTTCTTCATTATTCTTCTGCAGGCGTGCATAGAGACGACCTTCTGTTTCAGATCAATGACCATCCGGTTAAAAAAATTGGGTCTCAAGGGCAGCAGAAATCGTTTTTGATCGCTTTAAAATTGGCTCAGTTTGATTTTATAACCAAAAAGTCACATATCAAGCCTATATTGCTGCTTGATGATATTTTTGACAAATTAGACGATCAACGGGTGGGGCAGTTACTGCATCTGGTTAACGATGACAGTTTTGGTCAATTGTTTATCACCGACACTCATGATAAAAGAACCGAAGCCCTGATCAAAGAAACTGGCCAATCATACAAGATGTTTGGTCTTTAAAAAAAAGCAAATGAGCAAAAGAGAAAATGACACCAATAAAATAAAAGACCTTATACCTCAAATGTTACAGGAGAATAAGCTGAAAAAGGGCATGGACCAGATTTACGTAAAAGAGGCCTGGGTTGAGGTAATGGGTCAGGGTGTTGCCAATTACACCGAATCTGTCATTTTAAAGAATCATACTGTTTTTGTCAAGCTAAGTTCTGCTGCTTTGCGAGAGGAATTGCAATACGGACAGGATAAAATTATAAAAATGCTGGATGCTGCTTTAGGACAAGTATCGGTTAGAGGGATAAAATTAATGTAGTTATTTGATTTTGTCTTTTTTCTGATACCACAGTTTAAACAGCACTCGTATTGAACACAAAAAACCATCACGCCTGAGGCATAATGGTATTTTGTAATTTGAAATTCCAAAAATTAAAAGATCTCTCTTCCTGAAAAATGAAAGATTCCTTCTATCTCTGCATTTTCATTACTATCTGATCCGTGAACTGCGTTTTCACTTATGGAAGTAGCAAACAATTTTCTGATCGTACCATCAGCTGCATCTTCCGGATTAGTAGCTCCAATTAGAGTTCTAAAATCTTCAACTGCATTTTCTTTTTCCAAAATAGCAGCCACAATCGGCCCTCTTGTCATATATTCAACTAAATCACCAAAAAAAGGTCTTTCAACGTGGACTGCATAAAAAGTTTCAGCATCTCTTTTGCTCATCTGAGTTTGTTTCATTGCCACTATCTTAAATCCAGACGCGTTGATCTTTTCTAAAATCGCACCTGTATTACCTTTTTCTAAAGAATCAGGTTTTAACATTGTAAATGTTCTATTTGTCACCATGTTGATTAAATTTCAATTTTTGCCAAAAATACTTTATTAGAAGCGTATCGACCAAAGTATCGGCCTTCTTTTTTTAATATTTTTGGATCAGTTCTTGAAAAAGCATATTTTCTTCCCCACGAATCTCCATTTTTACTGTATTTTTTTGCAGGTCGATGGTGAGGAGACCGAAGTTTTTTTCAGCAACGACCTCACTAATCCGATTTGTGTTTGGTTCTCCACTATATGTGCTGTAGCTATGGGTCATACCACTTGAAGTAAAATCGATTAAAGGGAAATCCAAACCTGGAATATCAATCTTAAAAATTTCAGCGATGTGTCTGTCTCCAGATAAAAAAATAACACCCTTTGCTTTACTCTTTGAGATCAGTTTTTTCATTTTTTCAACCTCATTTGGCATTGTTCCCCAACTTTCAAATCCGTGTTCATAAGACAAAAATTGTATGCTGCTTATGATGATATTGAACTGAGCCTTGGAATTTATGAGGGATTCTTCAAGCCATTGCCATTGTACCTCTCCCAACATAGTTGCCTCCTCATGATCAGTTGGAATATACCTTTTTTCTCCAGTGGGATCTTTGGTTAAATCGCTTCTGAAATAACGTGTGTCCAGCACGATGATGTTTATTGAGGCCCCATTAACCGAATAGGTATACAACTCATAAATTCCCTTTTGTTTTCTTCTGGGATGATTCGTTGCCACATCAAAAAAGTCGAGAAAAATTTGCTGTACACTATCTTTTTTAAGGTAGTTTACACCTCCGTCATTAAGCCCATAGTCATGATCATCCCAGGTACCTATAATTGGTATTTGTTTTTTGAAGGCCAAATAAGCCGAATCTTCTTTCATCTTTTTATAATTCTCCTTCATTAAAACCATATTTTCAGTATCTGAATAAATGATATCACCTCCCCAGATGAAGAGGTCAGGTTCATTGCTCAGGATAGGAGACCACAATTGATTGGGAATGTTTTGATTGTTGCAGGAGCCGAATGAAATAACGAATTCTTTCTTCTTGGTACAGGAGCAAAATAAAGCGGTACACAGCAGCAATGGCAAGAGTAAAACTTTCATAACTCTTTAGAGATTTGAAGGGATGTATTAGGAAGTAACAAAGTAATGAAAACTAATTCAAAGAATTTGAAATAAGAATGATAATATTATTTTTATTGTATATTCGCACACTATGAATGAAGTAGATTTTAGACAACTACAACAAGCACTTTCTGAACCTAAAAATAGTGTCATTGTGACGCATAGAAACCCTGATGGAGATGCCTATGGATCGAGTCTGGGCTTGTATTGGTTTCTAAGAAAAACGGGTCATGAGGTTACTGTAGTTTCACCCAATGATTGCCCTGAATTTTTGAAATGGCTGCCCGGTGAAGATCAGATAGCCATCTTTGAAGCTGATCCAGAAAAAGGAAAGGAAATTCTTCGAAAGGCCGACATGGTTTTTACGCTCGATTTTAATGCTTTTCATCGTTTGGGAGAGGTCATGAAACCCATTATGGAAGAAATAAAACCGGTTTATGTGATGATTGACCATCATCAGCAGCCTGATGATTTCGCTCACTTTTCTTTTGTGGATCCTTCCATGAGTTCAACGAGTGAAATGGTCTATAAATTTATTGACCGCCTTTCTATGTCTGAGTTGATCGACAAAGATATTGCCAGTTGTTTATATGCCGGAATTTTGACAGACACAGGATCATTTCGTTTTCCTGCAACAACGAGTGCAACCCATAGGGTAGTGGCAGATCTTTTGGATAAGGGTGCTAACAATTCAGATATTTACAACAGAATTCACGATGTAAATACCTATAATCGGATGCAGTTATTAGGACGTGCTTTAGACAATATGGTTGTTTTGGAAAGATTTCATACGGCCTATATTACCTTGTCACAAAACGAACTGAACAGATATAAATTTCAGCGGGGAGATACAGAAGGCTTTGTGAATTATGCGCTTTCCCTGAAAAATGTAATGTTTGCAGTTATTTTTATAGAAGATAAAAAACAAAAAATCATCAAGATTTCCTTTAGGTCTGTAGGTGAATTTTCTGTGAATGAATTTGCTCGTAATAATTTTAACGGAGGAGGTCATATTAATGCTGCTGGAGGGAGAAGTGATCTTACTTTAAAAGATACCGTTAAAAAGTTTGTGGATATCTTACCAACTTTGTCAAATGACTTAACCTTATCTTCATGAAGTATTCTTTCATCGTTTTGATCGTATTTACAGTTTTTTTGTCATGCTCTAATCCTGAGGCACGAAAGCCAATCGTACGAAAAACAAGTTCCTTTATGAGTGAGTCCATTGAACGGAACAAATTGCTCAATAAAGCAGAGAATGCGATGCTCCTGAAAAAAATGAAATCAGATAGCTTACATCATTATTTGAATTCAGAGCATGGATTCTGGTATTATTATGAGGTAGAGATGCCTAAAGAATCTTATACTCCGAAAAGTGGAGATGAGGTGTTCTATAGTCATGAAATCAAAAGCCTTGACAACTCCATTCTTTATGATAAAAATGATTTGGGAACCAAAAGTTATCTCGTTGATAAAGAGGAGTTAATTTCAGGACTTCAGGATGGTTTTAAACTAATGAAGGAAGGAGAAACAGTTAGCTTTTTATTTCCTTCTTATAAAGCTTATGGCTATACCGGAAACGATAAAATACAAGCAAACCAACCTTTGATCTATTCAGTACAAGTATTAAAAATCAATAAATTAAGTGAAAATGAAAGTAATTAATTCGATCCTACTCATCTTTTTGATAAGTTTTGGAGCATGTAAAACCGCTAAATATACTGATCTGGATGATGGGATTTATGCAGATCTCCAAACAGATAAGGGTGATATTTTGTTGAAATTAGAGTATGAAGTTGTTCCGGTTACAGTTGCAAATTTTGTTTCACTTGCTGAAGGAACCAACCCCTATGTAGATGAAAAATATAAGGATAAGAGATTTTATGACGGCCTGAAATTTCATAGAATTGTTGATGATTTTATGATACAGGGAGGTGACCCAAGAGGCAATGGATCAGGAGACCCGGGCTATAAATTCGAAGACGAATTCCCGATGGATGAAAACGGAAATCTTGTTTTGTCACATGAGGGCCCTGGAATTTTGTCAATGGCAAATTCAGGCCCCGATTCAAACGGCTCACAGTTCTTTATAACTCATAAAGAAACCAAATTTCTGGATGGGAAACATACTATTTTTGGCTTTTTAGTGCAAGGTCAGGAAGTTATTGATTCGATGGCTCAAGATGATTTGATCCAAAAGATTGAGATCATAAGAATTGGGAAAAAGGCGAAGAACTTTAATGCAGAGGCAGAATTCTCAAGTTATTTTGCTAAAATTGAAGAAAGACAAAAATTAGCTGAAGAATTGAGAGAAAAAAAGAAAGAAGAATTGATTCAGTTCGTGAAGAACAATGAGCCTTCTGCTAAAGTACTTCCTTCGGGGTTAAAAATATTATCCATAACAGAAGGTACCGGTGAAAAGCCTGTAATTGGATCTAAAGTAGATGTAAATTATGCCGGGTATTTTATGACTGGTGATCTGTTTGATTCCAATATCAAAGAAATAGCTCAGGTTTATGGGAAATATGACAGGAGGAGAGATCAGATGAACGGTTATAAACCAATTCCAATGGATTACAGTCCTGATGCTACATTAATTTCGGGATTTAAAGAAGGTTTGCAAAATATGAATTATGGAGACAAGGTTTTGTTGATCATTCCATCGTATTTGGGATATGGAGAACAAGGAGCCAATGGGTTAATTCCACCAAATGCTGATCTTCTATTCCAACTGGAGATTGTTGTAAAATAGTATATTGAAATAGAATTTGATGTAAAAAAAGGGGCCTGTAGGCCCCTTTTTTATTGAACTTAAGTGAAACTTGATCCATTGGGATTAATAATTGTGTAATTTTATTTGATATAAAAAAATAATAAATCATTAGTGTCTGCAACACTTTGATATGTTGATCGTATTTAGAATGAAGAATAAAAAACCGGATGGATACTAATTTTCAATCGCATTTGATCGAGAAATGCAAAAACAACGATAGCCTGGCCCAAATGCAGCTCTATGATCTGTATTGCAAAGCAATGTTTAATACCGCCTATAATTTCATCAAAGATGATGCTATTGCTCAGGATGTAATGCAGGAAGCATTTATCAAAGCTTTTAGAAAGATTGAAACCTATACTGGTGAAGCGACTTTCGGAGCCTGGTTAAAGAGAATAGTGATCAATCAAAGTTTGGATTGGTTGAAAAAGAAGAAGTTGGTAACCGTTGAATTAAATGAAGAAGTGGCATATCTTCCCAATGATGATCCCTGGGAAGTGGATCAGGAAATTAGTTTGGAGGTCATATACAGATGCATAGAATCACTACCTCAAAAATGTAAAAATGTAGTCAAACTCTACCTTCTTGAGGGCTATGATCATCAGGAAGTGGCCCAGATATTGGAGATTTCAGAAGTCGCATCCAGATCGCAATTGTCAAGAGGGAAAAGCAAATTGAAAGAACTGTTAATTCATGAAAATTATGAAAGTTGATATTAAAGAAAAATTAAAAGAAGAAAAGATGTTGAGAGAATTATCAAAAGATCATCGTTCTATTTTCGAAAAGAAACTACAAAAGAAGTTACACAGTACTTCAGGCAGTTCAAGAAAATATTTAATGATCGCAGCATCAGTAATTATGCTGTTCGGTATGGGATACCTGCTCACTTTGACCCAGGACGTTCCCAGTGCGCCCATTGAGGTCGTAAGTTCAAAAGTGTCACTGGAAGAGTTCTCACCGGAATTAAAGAAGGTTGAAAACTATTACCTCACAGCCATTAATTTTGAAATGGCGAATCTGAATGTGACGGATGGAAACAAAGTGATATTACAGGAATATTTCCGAAAGATGAATTCCCTAACAAATGAATACAAACTTCAAAGTGAACAATTGGAAATTGATAAAATTGATGAAGAACTCATTAATAATCTGATTGACAATTTACAAATGAGACTACAATTGATGATCGAGTTAAAAAATGAATTAAAAAAATTAAAATCTAAAGAAAATGAAGAGCACACACTTTAAATTATTTATCTTAAGTTTCTCATTGTCATTGAGTTGTTTTGCCCAGGAATTCACTAAACCTTTACAGGAATTTAAGGTGGGAAGCAATACCACAATATCTATTGAAGCCTCTTATGCCGAAATTGAAATTGTTGAATGGAGCAAGAACAAAGTTGAAGTAGAAGGTATTATGAGTATTCAAGGATTACCTGAAGATGAAGCTCAGGATATTTTTGATAGCTGGGATATCAGTGCACAAGCTGATGCTGAGAAAATAACAATCAGGTCGAGTGCAAGTAATTTTGGAAATGAATATTTCTTTATTAACAGCGATAAGTATTTGGGAAATGTAATTGTGGACGTACCTGAGTTAAGCGGAAGGGTAATTGATATTATTGATTCGATTCACTTTGTACTTCCTGAATTTGAAAATTTCCCTGATATTGATTATAATTTCAATCAGAGTTTTGAATTCGGTGTTGATTCTATTGCCTTTGATTACGAAGAATTTCAAAAGAACAGCGAATATTTGGAGCAATGGCAGGAAGAACATAAAGAGCAATTGAAAATAATCAAGGAGGAGTTAAAGGAAAATCAGGTTGAGATTGCAAGACATCAAAAAGAAATGCAAAGAGAGATGAAAGAGATTCAAAGAGAAGCAATGCAAGAAGCCAGAACTCATGTCCGGGAAGCTCAGATGGAAGCCAGAGAATCTCAGAGGGAGGTTCAAAGACAGGTTCATGAAGAAAGAGCGAGAATGATTGAAAAAGGAGCCAAAGAAAGGGAGTATGAAGTTCATAAGATTCTTAGAGACAGACAAAAAGTTAAAATCACAAAAACCCTTCGTATCAAAGTTCCAAGGAATGCGAAATTGGAAATGGATGTAGATTATTGTAAGATCACTACCATTTAATATAGAGTTTTAAAGGTAAAAGAGAACATTCAGAGGCGAAATCTGGATGTTTTTTTTTGTCTTTCTTTCTCGTAATAGTTCTTATATTTGGAGTCCTGAAATAACGATAATCACAAGATCAAAAATGATGCAGAATTTATTTCTATATAATTCACTTACGAATAAAAAAGAGCTTTTTAAACCGGTTAAAGAAGGTTATGTTGGCATGTATGTATGTGGCCCAACGGTGTATAGCAATGTTCATCTGGGTAATGTGCGAAGTTTTATGTCTTTTGACATGATCTTCCGATATTTCCTCCATTTGGGATACAAGGTGCGTTATGTTAGAAATATTACAGACGCAGGACATCTCACCGATGATTCACAAGAAGATAAAATCTCAACAAAGGCAAGGCTAGAGCAATTGGAGCCCATGGAAATTGTTCAAAAATACACGACCGATTTCCATCAGATTTTGGAAAAATTCAATTTTCTTCCACCGAGTATAGAGCCAACAGCCACGGGTCATATTGTAGAACAGATTGAAGCAATACAAACAATCTTGATAAACGGTTTGGCCTATGAAGTGAACGGGTCAGTTTATTTTGATGTGCTCAAGTACAATGAAAAAGAGCATTATGGTATATTATCAAAAAGAAATATCGAAGACGCGATTGAGAACACCAGAGTACTTGACGGCCAGTCTGACAAGAAAAATCCGCAAGATTTTGCTTTGTGGAAAAAGGCGGAGCCAGAGCATATTCAAAGATGGAATTCTCCCTGGGGGGAAGGATTTCCAGGGTGGCATTTGGAGTGTACAGTAATGAGTACAAAATATCTAGGTGAGGAGTTCGATATACATGGTGGAGGCATGGACCTCAAGTTTCCGCATCACGAGTGCGAAATTGCCCAGGCCCAGGCTTGCAACCATATCAACCCGGTTAGGTACTGGTTACATGGCAATATGCTGACAATGAATGGGAAAAAAATGGCCAAATCAACTGGAAACAATATTCTTCCAGAGGAGATTTTTACAGGTAAAAACGATAATATTACGAAAGCATTTGCTCCTAGCGCGGTAAGGTTTTTTATGATGCAGGCGCATTACAGAAGTATACTTGATTTTTCGAATGATGCGGTTTTAGCTGCTGAAAAAGGTTTTAACAGGCTTATGGAAGCTATTGATTTGTCTAAAAAACTTGAAGCAGGAAAGGAATCAACTCTTGATGTAAATTCCTGGAGAGAAAAATGTTATGAAGCCATGAACGATGATTTCAATTCTCCCATCCTTATAGCTAACTTATTTGAGGCAGTAAAATGGATCAATTTGATCAATGATGGGAAAGAGTTTTTAGTTCAAACTGATCTGGATCTCTTGAAAAAGACATTGAATGTTTTTGTTTATGAAATTCTGGGCTTGGAGAATTCCATGGAAAAGAATGAAGAGACAGATATAGTTGATGGTTTGGTTCACTTATTGATTGAAATGAGAAAAACGGCCAGAGATAATAGAGATTGGGCCTTATCTGATAAGATCAGAGATGAATTATTGGCTGTCGGTGTACAACTAAAAGATGGAAAAGAAGGCACTACTTATTCATTGAACTAACAAGCATTAAATATATGTTTAAAAGGATTTTGATATTTCCATTTCTGTTATTGATCAGGTTTTATCAGATTGCCATTTCTCCTTATACCCCTGCTAGCTGTAGGTATTCTCCTACCTGTTCACATTATGCCGTTGAATCACTTAAAATTCACGGCTTGTTCAGAGGTGGGTGGATGGCTGTAAAAAGGATCTTTTCATGCCATCCATGGGGAGGTAGCGGATACGATCCTGTACCCGAAAAGGTAGCTGATAATAAAAAAGAAAGAGGGGAGTAGATATTAACTTCTTTCAATTATATTTACGTCATAAAATAGAATTTCATGTTGTTTTTAAGTATTGATTGGGACCCTAGCATCGAACTTTTTAAAATCGGATCATTTGCCATTAGATACTATAGTCTGATGTTTGTTATTGCATTTGTTCTAGGTCTTCAGATTATGAAAAGGATCTTTAACAGAGAAGGTGTAAGCTTAGATAAGCTGGATTCCTTGTTTATATATACAGTGATCGCGACACTCTTAGGAGCAAGAATAGGGCATTTTTTATTTTACGATACGGCTTTTCTTTTGTCAAACCCGTTGGAAGTTCTTTTGCCTGTTAAATTTAATCCATTTCAATTTACAGGATATCAGGGATTGGCAAGCCATGGAGCTGCGATAGGAATTATCATCGCCATGTATTTTTATTCTAAAAATGTGATTAAAAAACCCATGTTGTGGGTTTTGGACCGCATCGTGATTCCTGTGGCTAGTGGCGCTATATTTGTGAGGCTCGGTAATTTGGTAAATTCTGAGATTATTGGTAAAGCTACGAATACTGATTATGGTTTTGTTTTTAAACAATTGGGGGAAGATTTTCCACGACACCCGACACAATTATACGAAGCATTTGGATACCTGATTACCTTTGCTGTTCTTTGGTTTGTATATTGGAAAACGGATAAGAGAGAAAAACTTGGCTATCTTTTTGGGCTTTTTATGGTGTTTTTATGGTCAGTAAGATTGATCGTTGAATTCTTTAAAGAGGCACAGGTTGATCAAAGAGGTGATTGGGATTTGAACACAGGGCAGTTATTAAGTATTCCGATGATTCTTGTAGGTTTCTACTTTATGTTTAGAAAATATAAAAAACAGGTCTAAATCTCTCTTTTTTTGTCGTAAGGAATACTTTCCAGGATGTGTTCAACGACTTCGCTTCGAGCATCTGTTTTTCTATTCGCCTTAATTACTTTGAATGGAATACCGCCATTTTCGGTGTTTTCAAACATTTTATTTTTATAGAAAGTATATGAATCCCAGAGCTCCTGCGCTTTTTCATCGACTTTGCTCATTTTCCATTGTTTTAATGGATTGTTCCGGATATCTTCAAAACGCTTGGCCTGCTCTTTTTCGGAAATAGACATATAGATCTTTACCAATAAGATTCCTGATTCTGAAATCATTCGTTCAAAATCGTTTACCTGTTTCATAAAGAGTCTGTAATCTTCATCGGTACAGAAGCCATTGACAGGTTCGACTACGGCCCTGTTATACCAGCTTCGGTCAAAGAAAATAATTTCACCGGCTTTGGGAAATTGCTGGATATATCTTTGAAAATACCATTGTGTTTGTTCCACTTCTGTAGGTTTTGGTAAGGCTACGATGCGGTAGTGACGAGGATTGATCCTTTCTGTGATCCTCCTGATGGCTCCTCCTTTTCCTGCGGAATCCCTTCCCTCGAAAATAACGATAACACGCATATTCTTGTCAATGATACAAGCCTGCTGCCTGATCAGTTCAGTTTGAAGGGTTTTCAATTTTTTCTCATAATCAATATACCTGATGGTTTTCGGTAAATTAATTGAATCATTAGATAATATTGACAACAATCCCTTTTTGGAATTTAATTTTTTTAAGTCTTTTTCTGAAATTGTTTCCATATCCATTTAATCGTATTTGTGTGAGGATCGGAAATAGCGCATGATTACATTTGGATCAGGTAAAAGAGAAACACTACTGTCATCTTTATTTTCATAATCGAACAAAGACAAAACATAGCGCATGCATTCCAATCGGGCAGTCTCCTTATTATTTGTTTTGGCAATCACCCAGGGGCTAAAAGAAGTATGGGTCTTACTGAACATTAGTTCCTTGTATTTTGTATAATCATCCCAATATTCTTGACCTTTTTTATCAACAGGGCTGAATTTCCATCTTTTCAGTGGATTATCTTCTCTTGCATTGAATCGTTTAAGTTGCTCCTCTTTGGTTATAGATAACCAAAACTTAATGATAGTTACCCCATCTTCATAAAGCATATGCTCGAATTCAGGCAGCTGCACCATAAATTGTTCATATTGACGAGGATTACAAAACCCCATTACCGGTTCAACAACAGCTCTGTTGTACCATGACCTGTCAAAAAACACCAATTCCCCGGGGTTGGGTAAATGTTGAATATACCTGGTAAAATACCATTGACCTTTTTCTACTTCAGTAGGTTTGTTAAGTGCTACCAATCTCATGGATCTGGGGTTTAAATGCTCCGTAAACCTTCTGATATTACCTCCTTTTCCAGCGGCATCCCGGCCTTCAAATATAATCGCAACACGTTTATTGTTCTTTTTTACCCATTGTTGTAATTTAACAAGTTCCACCTGTAGCTTTTCCTTTTCTTTTTCATATTGGATTTTGGACAAAACATCACGGATGTCAATATCTTTATTTCGCAGGGTACTTAACAGGTCTGTATGCGATTTTATGGTATTGAATTCAGCTTCAGTAATACTTTCTTTGGGGTTTTTAGTCATAGGTCATTCAGTTATACAAGAATTTGGATCATTGGAAATTAATAATTGGGTATCTGCAGGCGACACATATGGAATTCCTAATCCCATCCCTCTTAAAATGAACAAAAGTCCAATGATTAGTACAAATATAGGAATTGCTTTCTGAATTCTATTCCGTACCGAAATTTTTAAAAAATTCCCTAAAAAAATCGCCCCTGTCATCAAGGGAATAGTACCAAGTCCGAACATAGCCATGTATATGGCTCCATCGGCTAAGTCTCCCGTGGAAACAGCTCCTAAAAGTGCCATGTATACAAGACCACAAGGTAGGAAACCATTAAAAAAACCTATAGAAAAAAGTGATTTCATAGAGCTTTTTTTAAGGTAGAGGCCCAACCTTGTCTTTACCTTGCCAATGATGTGATATAAGGGTCTTGTAAAATGAAATTTATTGAGAATTCTAGCAGGGATGACCACGATCAAAATCATCAAAATACCAACCAGAATTGACAAGCGCTGTTGAAACCCGGCGAGGTATAGGCCCTTTCCAAGTAAACCGAATAACAAACCTATCAGGCTGTAACTTAGAATCCTACCCGTGTGGTATAACCCGGTTCCTATAAAGGTTTTAAATTTGTTATCCCTGTTCACAGGTAAAACAAAGGCTATGGGTCCACACATGCCTATGCAGTGAAAACTTCCTAATAACCCTAATATGAGCGCTGTGTATAGAATAATATTTTATTTTAATAAAACCAGGAATCTTTGAAAAGATAGGAATCCTTTCCAGCTTTCCAGTCAATTTTAACAATCCATTTTCCCGAAACAAGCTTGTCAACAGAGATGAGTTGCTCATGATCTGTTAGTTTAATCTCTTCCGTAAAATCAAGTTTTTCATTAGACAACCTTTGAAAGTAGATCGAGCCGGTTATGGTTGAGGGTTCAATATCTTTTGGAAAACTGATCCTTACTCCATCATTAGTATTGCTAAGAACTATATCCTGTTCAAGAGTTTGGGCATTATTCAATTTATCGATTTCTTCCTGATAGTGGAGTTCATCCCTGTAATAGTCTTCAGATACCAGCTCATGCTGGTATTCATCCATAGCGATCGATTTATATACAAAGGAAAGTATAAAAATCATAAAGCTCAGCATCGCTATAAATATCCCGGTACCCCAGTTAAATCGTAATTTCATATGCTTTAATTTCTGATAATATAACCTATTTAATCTGTAAAGGAGAGGAGAAGTTAGTATCTGTTTCTTCGATTAGTTCTCCTTTGGCATAGATACCTATATCAATTTTTTCTTTGGAAGATAATAGGTCTCCCTTAGCAATTTTAACAAAAACCGTACCTTCATACATTCCTCCTTTCGGAATGTTCACCTGACCCCCAACTACTTCTACTTTTCCTTCATGTGAGATGAGTTTAATATCCACATTTTCGTAAGGATCGTTTGTTTTGTTAATAATTTTAAAGGTATAAACATTTCTAACTTCTTCTCCTTCAGTTGAAAAAGTCTGACCGGGTAAATGTAAAAAGTTGGCCTCAACGTCATTACGAAGGAACAATAAGGTTACAAAGAAAGAAAACAAGAGCGTTAAAACCACAATATAACTTATGATACGGGTATTATAGGAGAATTTTTCACCATTTTCGATGTTGTTTTCCGAGGCAAACCGAATTAGTCCTCTTTCAAAACCAATGGTATCCATCATCGAATCGCAAGCATCGATACAGGCCGTACAATTTACACATTCTAATTGGGTTCCGTTACGTATGTCTATCCCGGTAGGGCAGACCAATACACATTGCTTACACTCGATGCAGTCACCGTATTCCTTTTCTTCACGATCTTCATTTTTTCTCAGTTTTTGTCTATTCTCACCCCTTTTATGATCATAAGCAACAACAATAGATTTATTGTCGAGCAATACACTTTGTAATCGCCCATAGGGGCAGGCTATGATACAGACTTGTTCTCTGAACCAGGCGAAAACAAAATAGAACACTGAAGTAAATACCAGAAGTTTAACAAAGGTGTCAACGTGGGCAACAGGCCCATCCTTTACGTGTTGGATAAGCATGTCTCCACCTATGAAATAGGCTAAAAAAGCATTGGCAATTAAAAATGAAACCAATGCAAACAAAAACCATTTTAAGGTTTTTTTACTGATTTTTTCTGCGGTCCAGGATTGTTTTTCGAGTTTGATCTGTTTATTTCTGTCGCCTTCAATCAAATATTCTATTTTTCGAAATACCATTTCCATAAAAATAGTTTGGGGGCACATCCATCCGCAAAATATACGACCAAAAATAACAGTAAAAAGAATGATAAAGACTACTGAAACTAATAGGGATAATACTAGTAAATAAAAATCCTGAGGCCAAAATGGTTGTCCAAAAATATTAAATTTTCGATCGATTATATTGAAAAGCAAGAATTGATTTCCATTGACTTTAACAAACGGTGATGCGAACAATATGATCAGTAAAAACCAACTTACATACGTACGGTAATTGGTGTACCTTCCTTTGGGTTTTAAAGGATGGATATTGTTTCTTTTTCCTTCCTTATCAATGGTTGCTATGCTGTCTCTAAAATTTTCCTGTTCGTTATTATTCATGTATTTGGGGAATTTGAAAAGGCTGCATTGTCTATAAAAGACAAGTGCAGCCTTTTCTACTACTAACTAAAAAAATCAAAAACACAGCAGTTCACTTAAGCGAGAACTAAATGCGAACTACTGTTTACTCCAAATGATATCTCCTTCAGCTGCCTTAGGGTTTGCAGGCGTAGTTCCATTCAAGGTAATTACGTAGCTAGCAAGCTGCTGAAGTTCGTCATTATTAAATGTATTTTTCCATGAAATCATTCCTTTCCCGGCTCTACCACCTTCATTAAGGGTCTTAAGAATACTTTCCATACCACCACCAAGGATCCAGGTGTCATCTGTGAGATTAGGACCAATTCCACCTCCGCCATCTGCCATATGACAGGCAACGCAATACATTGTGAAATTCTTTTGACCAGCTGCAAGGCTTTCCTCATCGGTTAAAAGGGTTATATCAAGTTGAAATAATTCTGGATTAGCCGCTTTATAGGCCTCAACTTCTTGTTTTCCTTTTTCCACCTCAGCGGCGTATTCCTTTTCCTGACTGTATTTTTCAGAATTCGTAAATACCTGTACATAATAAAAAACTCCAATGGCTATGGTAATATAGAAACCGTATTTCCACCAAGGCGGAAGAACATTATCCAATTCTTTTATTCCGTCATAATCGTGGTCGGTCATTATTTCTTCCTCCTTACCCAAATCATGTGCCTTGGTCATTGACTGAAGGAATTTTTTCCATCCACTTAGTTGCTTTTTATCACTCATGATGTGTATTTTTTAGATCATTATCTAATGGTAAATTGCTTAGTTCTTCAATATTTTTTTTAGGCATTTTCAACACAATGAGTAGCATGGTGGTGAAGACTATAAAAAATAGTAGCAGCGAAATGATAGGATATATTTCAACTCCCGAAATAGTATCTAAATGATGTTTTATAAACTTTAACATAAGTACTGCTTTTTATTCTTTGGTTTCTGCTTTGATATCTGTTCCTAATCGCTGCAAATAGGCTATTAATGCAATGATTTCTTTGTTCTCAATTTGAGCATCACCGTAATTTTTTACAAATTCAGGATCTTGTCTTAGATTTTTCTCAATTTCGCTTGCTTGATTCTTAAGCAAGTATACTGCTTTGTCAAGTTCGAATTGCGTGTAAGGAACACCTAAAATTACCATGGCATTTATCTTGTCTACCGTTTTCGAAATATCCAGATCATCTTTGATCAGCCAGGGATACTGTGGCATGATCGACCCGGGAGAAGTAGATCTTGGGTCCATCATATGATTAAAGTGCCAGTTATCGTTGTATTTTCCACCAATCCTATGCACGTCAGGGCCTGTTCTTTTAGAACCCCAAAGGAATGGGAAATCGTATACAAATTCACCCGCTTTCGAGTATTCTCCGTATCGCTCAACTTCCGATCTGAATGGCCTTATCATTTGTGAATGACAGTTATTACAACCTTCTCTTATATAAAGATCCCTTCCTTCTAATTCAAGCGGGGTATAAGGTTTAACTGAAGTAATTTTAGGTATGTTCGAGTCAACGGTCAAAAGAGGAATAATCTCTACTGCACCACCAATCAAAATAGCCACGACGACCAATAAAGAAAATAAAATTGTTCTTCTTTCCAACCAGGAATGAAAACCTTCTCCAGCGACTCTTGCTGTTGTGATTTTTTTAAGAGGAACTGCTTCAGCCAGATCATCTTCTACTGTTGATCCTGCTTGAGCTGTTCTGATTACATTATAGGCCAACAATAAGAAACCGGTTAGATATAAGGTTCCTCCAAAGGCTCTCATCATATACATCGGCATGATCTGTGTTACTGTTTCCAGGAAGTTTCCATAAACCAAAGTTCCGTCAGGATTAAATTGCTTCCACATGGCAGCTTGCGTAAAACCTGCCACATATAAAGGAAGTGCATAGAATAAAATTCCTAATGTACCGAGCCAAAAATGAATATTGGCTAATTTTTTGGAGAATAGTTCAGTTTTCCAAAGCTTGCCTGCCAGCCAGTAAATAATACCCGCAGCCATAAACCCGTTCCAGGCAAGTGCTCCGATATGCACATGACCAATGATCCAGTCGGTATAATGCCCAATAGCATTAAGCGATTTAAAGGATAGCATAGGTCCTTCAAAAGTAGTCATACCGTAACCGGTAATGGCCACAACAAAGAACTTCAAAATTGGATCCTCTCTTACTTTATCCCAGGCTCCTCTCAAGGTCAATAAACCGTTGATCATACCACCCCAAGAAGGGAAAATAAGCATGACTGAAAATACAGTTCCCAGGTTTTGAGCCCATTCAGGTAAGGCTGTGTATAATAAATGGTGGGGTCCGGCCCATATATAAAGAAAGATTAAAGACCAGAAATGAATGATCGATAATCTATAAGAATAAACAGGTCTGTTGGCTACTTTAGGGACAAAATAATACATCAACCCTAAAACAGGTGTGGTTAGGAAGAAGGCCACGGCATTATGACCATACCACCATTGAACAAGTGCGTCTTGAACTCCTGAATAGATGGAATAACTTTTAAAGGCCGAAACCGGTAATTCGAGATTGTTGAAGATGTGAAGCACTGCTACCGTTATAAGCGTGGCTAAATAGAACCAAATAGCCACATAGATATGGCGTTGTCGTCGCTTGAGAATGGTTCCGATCATGTTGATCCCCATCACAACCCAAATTATTGTTATGGCTATATCAATGGGCCATTCCAATTCTGCGTATTCTTTTGAACTGGTTAAGCCCAAAGGAAGTGTTATGGCTGCCGCAACAATGATCAATTGCCATCCCCAGAAATGAATTTTACTGAGTGTGTCACTAAACATCCTTGTTTTCAACAAGCGCTGCATAGAATAATACATCCCCATAAAAATGCTATTTCCCACAAATGCAAATATCACAGCATTGGTATGCAAGGGTCTTAATCGGCCAAAACTAAGCCATGAGATACCTTCCATATAATTTGGGAAAATAAATAGAAAGGCTACCAGTAGCCCAACCAACATTCCTACCACACCCCATAGTATGGTGGCAATAAGAAACATTTTTACTATTTTGTTGTCGTAATAAAATTGTTCTTTTTCCATCAGATAAATTTAGTTAATACGTTAGTCGATTGATTTTTGCTTGCTTTTTTTGTCGGATGATTTGTTGTCAACAAGTTCATCGTCAAACAGCATTCTGACGGATGGAGTATACACATCATCATACTGACCGGCTTTGACCGATTTAACGAATAAAATAAAAAAAAGGATTGCAATAAACAGGCTCGCAATAATAAGCATGAATATGATATTCATTAAAGATTTTTTTAGTTGTAACAAATAAACAAAAAGTTAAAAACCAGAAACATGATAAAAGTCATGTTTTGAAATTAACCGGAGCTTAAACGACGCTAATATAACATTTTTTTTGCTATAATATTCGTACTAATAGTAGCGAATAGCACTACTGATATAGAGCTAATTGGCATTAATATTGCTGCAACTATCGGAGAGAGATTACCAGTTACGGCAAATAAAAGGCCAATAATATTATACAGGAAAGATATAACAAAACTAAGCTTGATCACCCCCATGGTTTTATGGCTAAGCTTCACAAAGTGAGGTAATAATTCAAAGTTTTTGGCGTCAAGAATTCCGTCACAAGCCGGTGAAAATACATTGATGTTTTCTGATATAGCAATTCCTACATTACTCTGAGCAAGTGCACCCGCATCATTGAGGCCGTCACCGAACATCATGATTTTTTTACCAGACACCTGTTTTGATTTGATATAATTTAATTTATCCTCCGGTTTTTGATTGAAAAGAGTATGACTGCCAACAGGAAGCAAGGCCTTTAAACTTGTCTTTTCCCCCTCATTATCACCCGAAAGTATAGAAATTTCATAGTCTTTTTCCAGTGAACCAATCATATCATGAAGCCCTTTCCTATAGGCATTTTTAAAAATAAACTTACCCTTGATATCTTTCCCTATCCGAACATGGATTGCCGTGTCTAGGCTCTTATCTTCCTCAGAACCCGTAAATGATGGCGATCCTAATAAAACGGTAACACCGTCAACTTTTCCTTTAAGTCCCTTAGAGGTAATTTCTTTAAATTCAGATACTTCACCCTGTTCTTCTTGAGAAATATATTTATGGAGCATTCTGCTCAAGGGATGATTAGATGATCTGAGTAAGGCCTTGATCTGCCCTAATTCTGCAGGTTGAAGTTTATTGCCGACATAGGCGATTGCAGCCTGTCTGTTTGAAGTGATGGTTCCTGTTTTATCAAAAACCAAAACATTGATTTTTGACATAGACTCAATCACCTGTGTGTTTTTCAGATAGAATTTATGCTTGCCAAAGATCCTGATCATATTACCCAGGGCAAAAGGAGCTGAGAGGGCCAGGGCACAAGGACAGGCAATGATCAATATGGCAGATACTACCTGGAAGGCTGCTGTTTTATCTATGATATACCAGTAGATACCTGAAACAAGCGCAATAGAAAGAATTATAATGGTAAATTGTTTTGAGATGGAGTCAGTTAGCGACTTAATGTCTTTGAAATCATTTTTCTTAAAAATATCATTACTCCATAATTGAGTCAAATAACTTTGTTTAACCGATTGAATGGCTTCCATCTCAATTGCACCGCTGGTTTGTTTACCACCTGCATATAATTTGTCACCTGATTTTTTTTCTACCGGAAGTGATTCTCCTGTTACAAAACTATAATCAATCATAGCTTTTCCGTTAATAAGGATTCCGTCAACTGAGATGATCTCTTCATTTCTGATGAGCAAACGATTGCCTTGCTCTATTTCATGTACACTAATATTTTCTTCCTCACCGTCATTACCAATTCTTGTAACAGCAATCGGAAAATATGACTTGTAGTCTCTTTCAAACGATAAGAATCCATAGGTTTTTTGCTGAAAAATCTTTCCCAACAGTAAAAAAAAGATTAGCCCTGTAAGACTGTCAAAATAACCTTGTCCTGTATTCGAGATAATCTCGTAAGTACTTCTGAAAAATAATACCAGGATTCCAAGCGAAATAGGAACATCTATATTAAGAATTCCATGTGTAAGTCCTTTATAAGCCGAAATGAGATAGTCTTTTCCCGAATACAGCAGGGCGGGTAACGAGAGTAATAACATTAAACCCCTAAAAAAAGGTTTAAACCGATTGAGCCAGTATTCGTCCATCTGGAAATATTCCGGAAATGAAAGCATCATAATGTTTCCAAAAGCAAAACCCGCTACAGCAACCTGATAAATGAGTTTTCGATCTATTTTGTTAACAGCTGCATCGGCATTATCCAAACTAATATAAGGTTCATACCCTATTGAAGCCATTAGTTCAACTACTTCTTTAAGAGAGATTTCTTTTTTTCTATAAGTGATTCTAAGCTCCTTTTTTGGGAAATTGACCAAGGCAACTTTAACCCCTTTATTGAGCTTGTGCAGATTTTCAAGTACCCATATACAAGAACTACAATGAATAGTTGGGATGTAAAAATTGGCTACAGAGGTCTCCAGGTCATCAAATTCGATCAGTTTAGATGCAATATCCAAATTATCGAGGTAATCAAATTTTCCTTTGATGTCGGTTGGGACAGATCCTGGTGTCGACTCCAGATCATAGTAACAAGATAATTCGTGCTGGTTTAGTATTTCATAAACCGTCTTGCATCCATTACAGCAAAATGATTTTTGATCAAATCCGATTTTATCGGTATTACAGTCAAGACCGCAGTGGTAGCACTTATCTTTAGACATAGATCTTTTGGGAAATTGTGTAAATTTCTTATAAAAAAATTACATAAAAAAATGAATGCTGCTAGAATTTATATAAATTGCAACATCAAAATATAGTTCATGAAAGAAGAATGTGAAAAATGCGTCATTAGAGACCTTAATTCGTTGAGTTCAGTTTCGGCAGCTGAACTGCAAGCTATTTCCAAAACAAAAACAACGATTCACATTCAAAAGGGGGAGGTAATTTTTAGTGAAGGGACCTCATTAAGAGGCGTTTATTGTTTGAGGAATGGTAAATGTAAACTCACAAAACTGGCACCGAATGGAAAGGAACAAATTGTAAGATTTATCAGAAGGGGAGAATTGGTTGGTCATAGATCGGTGATCAGTAATTCGGTTGCTCATTTAACGGCTACGGCACTTGAAGAGATGGATGTATGCTTTATCCCAAAGCATGAGATTCTAGAACTATTTAAAAATAATTCTGAATTCTCCATGGAAATCACAAAGTCTTTGGCAGAAGATCTTGACGAAGCAAATTCTTCTATAGCCAATATGGCACAAAAAAATGTAAGAGAGAGATTGGCGGAGTCTCTTTTGTTTTTTGAAAAAATCTTTGGGGTTGATAATGAGGGGTTTATATCAGTGACCCTTACCAGGGAAGAAATTGCCAACGCAATAGGGACAGCAACCGAATCGACGATCAGGTTGCTTTCTGAATTTAAAAAGGAAGGCTATATTACTTTATCCGGAAAGAAGATCAAGTTAGAGAACAAGGTGAAATTACAGCACCTAACAGAAGGATATTAAATATAACATATTTATAAAAAAAGGCCCGTTCATTTTGAACGGGCCTTTTTTTATTACGATAAACTATTTTTCTACCCTATGGATGAAATCGTTTTTTTGATGATTTCAACACATTCCAACACCTGACGCTCTGTTATAACCAAAGGAGGTGCAAATCTAATAATGTTACCATGAGTGGGTTTGGCAAGTAGACCATTGTCTTTTAGTTTCAAACAGATTTCCCATGCCAAATCGCTTTCCTCACTATCATTAATAACGATGGCATTAAGAAGCCCTTTTCCACGAACCAGCGTAACCATATCGTTTTCTTTAATGAATTCTTCCAGTTCTTTTCGAAAAAGCTTCCCAAGTTTGTCAGCATTCTCCGCAAGTTTTTCATCTTTAATAACTTCTAAAGCTTCCATGGCTACTGCAGATGCAATAGGATTTCCACCAAAGGTAGATCCGTGGACGCCTGGTTTGATCACTTCCATAATATGATCATTGGCCATCACGGCAGATACCGGATACACTCCGCCACTTAGGGCTTTTCCTAAAATTAAAATGTCGGGCTTGACATCAGGAGTTCCGGAGCAATTTTTATCAGCACAGTCGCAATTTCCGCAAGTTGCCAATAAACGACCCGTTCTGGCAATTCCTGTTTGTACTTCATCGGCTATAAACAGTACATCATTTTCTTCGCAAACTCTTTTGGCGTTCTCAAGATAACCTTCGTCAGGAACGAAAACACCGGCTTCACCTTGAATCGGTTCAACCAGAAAGCCAGCAATATGGTCGTTTTGTTTTAAAGCCTTTTCAAGTGCCTCAATATCGTTATAGGGTATTTTTATAAATCCTGGGGTGTAAGGGCCGAAGTTTTTCTTGGCCGTTTCATCATTCGAAAACGAAATGATTGTTGTGGTTCGACCGTGAAAATTATTTTCGCAAACGATAATAGTTGCTTGTTCTTCGGGAATACCCTTTTTCTCATAGGCATATTTACGACACAATTTAATAGCGGTTTCCACAGCCTCAGCACCCGTATTCATGGGGAGAATTTTATCAAACCCAAAATAATTGCTCATGAATTCTTCATAAATCCCAAGTTGATCATTATAAAATGCCCTGGATGTGAGGGTCAATGTTTCAGCTTGATCCTTGAGGCGATTAATAATTCTGGGATGGCAATGTCCTTGATTAACGGCCGAATACGCCGATAGAAAGTCGTAGTATTTATTACCTTCAACATCCCACACGAAAACACCTTTACCTCTTTGAAGTACCACAGGAAGTGGATGGTAATTGTGAGCTCCATATTTATCCTCTAAAGCAATCGCTGCTTTTGAAGATTGATTGTCTTTCACTAACATAGAAAATAGAATTGAATACCTTATAAGTATATCAAACTATAAGGTTGAATTATACATGTACAATTCCTTCTTTAGGAGAGAAATCATCCAGATGATGACAAAAATATTAAAAATTTTGAAGAATTAGACGGTTTCCAGAATCTCTCTCAACTATTCTTCACTTTATTTTATTGATTCTATTTAAAAGTTTATTTTTAACAGAAATTAATAGATGAACTATTTGGCGCATATATATCTTTCGAGAGATGATGAACTCATCAGCATAGGTAATTTTATGGCTGATCATATCAAAGGAAGTAAATATAAGTCCTATTCGGATGACCTACAGAAGGGGATATTACTTCACAGGCAGATAGACTCCTTTACCGATGGTCACAAAATTACGAGAATTAGTAAAAGAAGACTTGATGATCAATATGGCTTATACAGAGGGATCATTATTGATATTTTCTATGATCATTTTCTGGCTAAAAACTGGTCATTGTATTCTGATATCCCATTGCCTGACTACACCCAATTTTTTTATAAAAGGCTCAACCGTCATTATGATGTTTTGCCTGAAAAGGTGAAATATATGTCTAAATACCTGATAAGAGATGACTGGTTACTCAGTTATGCTGATGTAGAAGGGATTCAAAAAGTGCTCGAGGGAATGAATCGCAGGACCGGAGGATTATCAAAAATGAATTTGGCTATAAAAGATCTTGAGGAGCATTATGAAGACTTTGAAAATGATTTTACATTATTTTTCGAAGAGTTACGCACCTTTTGCCACCATAAACTATTGGATATTGATCAATTATTTAAATAGGAATTAAATTTCTATATGAAAAGACTAAGTTTTTTATTTTTCCTTCTTCTGATTTTAACAAATTGTAAAAAGTCAGACATAGTAGTAGAGCCGATAAAGGGTTTAATTGCAGATAATGCTATGGTTGTAAGTGCCAGAACAGAAGCTTCATCCATTGGGATATCCATACTGAAAAAAGGGGGCAACGCCTTTGATGCGATGATTGCAACCGATCTTGCATTGGTCGTGGCCTATCCATTTTCAGGAAATATCGGAGGTGGCGGTTTTACTGTATTTAGAACTGCCAATGGTATATCCGGAACTTTGGATTACAGGGAAAAGGCACCTCTTGCTGCTCACAGAGACATGTACCTGGACGAAAACGGTGAAATTATACCTGATAAAAGTACATTAGGTGCCATGGCCATAGGGGTTCCGGGAACCATTGCCGGACTTTTTGAACTTCATCAAAAATACGGGTCAAAACCATTTTCTGAACTAATACAACCCGCAATAGATCTTGCAAATAGAGGTGTTCTTATTACAAAGAAGCAAGCTAAAAGGTTAAATAATTACCGGAAGTATTTTGAAATGGCAAATCAACGAACTATTTTTTTAGATAAATTATGGAGGGAAGGGGATACCATTAAATATCCTGTATTGGCAAGAACCTTTGAAAGAATAAGAGATAATGGTAGGGCAGAGTTTTACGAAGGTAAAACGGCTGATATATTAGTAAATTATGTACAGCAGTTAGGAGGAATCATAACAAAAGAAGATCTTAAAAAATATAGGGCAGTTTGGCGCGAACCCATTAAATTTCAATATAAAGACTATACGATTATTTCTATGCCACCCCCATCCAGCGGGGGGGTATGTGTGGCCCAAATCTTAAAAAGTATAGAGCCCTTTGATATTGGTCAGTATGAGCATAACAGTGCTGAATATATTCAGTTACTCAGCGAAGCAGAACGAAGAGTATACGCTGACAGATCTTATTTTCTCGGTGATCCGGATTTTAATGATATTCCTTTGGATACTTTAATATCAAGTCATTATAATGATGCCAGAATGGAAAATTTTTCTTGGGAGCAAGCCACGCTTTCGTCTGAAGTGGGGCATGGTAATATCGATATTATCGAGAGTAATGAAACCACGCATTATTCGATTGTTGACACTTACGGCAATGCTGTTTCGGTAACCTGCACCCTCAATGGAGCCTATGGATCAAAAGTTTACGTTGAAGAGGGCGGTTTTTTTCTTAATAATGAGATGGATGACCTGAGTTCAAAACCCGGTACGCCTAATATGTTTGGTTTAACGGGAGCCGAGGCCAATTCAATAGCTCCTGAAAAAAGAATGTTGAGTTCAATGACACCTACAATTGTCGAAAAAGATGGAAAGCTATTGATGGTGCTTGGCTCTCCGGGAGGACCCACCATTATTACTTGTGTTTTACAGAATATTCTCAATGTCATTGAATTTGACATGGGAATGCAGGAGTCTGTAAATAGCAGTAGGTTCCATCATCAATGGCTGCCTGATCTGATCCAGTTTGAAAAAACCTTTGATACAATTAGCTTTCAATCACTGAGAAAAAAAGGATATCATGTTAGTAGAGGAGATTCGAGGATCCTAGGAAAAGTCGACGCTATTTTGGTCTTGCCAGACAGGCGATTGGAAGGTGGAGCAGACCCAAGAGGTGATGATGCTGCAGTTGGATTTTGATCATGTTTAAGAATTAAATGAATACTTTTAATTATCATGCTCCGATTAATTCAAAACCCTTCTCTAAATTTGTAAAAGGGTACAAAGTAATTAAGTAAAAATCATGAAATGATATCAGACAAAAAAGGAAAACATACAACTTGCATTCATCAAGGACAAATTAAGGATGAACAATTTGGAGGGGCCTTATCTCCTCTGTATATGGCTACTTCTTATCCATTTCTTGATGTTGAAGATAAGCGTTATCCAAGGTATTTTAATACGCCGAATCAGGAGGTTATTTCCAAAAAAGTCGCAGCCCTGGAAAATACAGAATGGGCCTTGCCATTTTCCAGTGGAATGGCTGCTATCAGTACTAGTTTATTTGCTTTTTTAAAGGGAGGAGACCATGTTATTTTTCAAAATGAGCTCTATGGAGGAAGTTATCATTTGGTACAGGAAGAATTCGAGAATTACGGAATTCAATATTCATTTACCAAAGGATTAGAAATCAGTGATTTTGAAAACGAAATTCGGGATAATACAAAGGTTATTTACATTGAGACTCCATCAAACCCTTTATTGAGTATAACTGATATTGAGGGGATAGCCCAACTTGCCAAAAAACATAATTTGGTGAGTATGATCGATAATACCTTTGCTTCACCCATAAACCAAACGCCCTTGGATTTTGGAATAGACTTGTCTATTCACAGCGCCACTAAATATTTGAGCGGACATAGTGATATAAGTGCAGGAGTTGTTGCAGGGAAGAAGGAACTTGTAGATAAGATCATGTATAAGGGCAGAAATTTCGGAGGTAATCTAAGTGATTTTATGTGCTTCTTGTTGGAGAGAAGTATTAAAACACTTGCATTGAGAATCGAAAAGCACAACGAGAATGCGCAATTCGTAGCAGAGGCCCTATCCTTAAATCCCTTGGTGAATAAGGTGTATTATCCCGGTCTGGTAAACCATAAAAATCATGAATTGGCTAAGCGGCAAATGCATGGATTTGGAGGCATGTTGTCTTTCGAACTTGATATCAAATTGGATGCTAAGATGTTTCAAAGAAAATTAAGTATGATCAAACCTTCCATGAGCTTGGCTGGTGTGGAAAGCACACTTATTCAACCAAGTTTGACATCGCATGCCTTGTTATCGCCTGAAGAAAGACTTGCCCAGGGAATTTCAGACAATTTATTGCGCTTATCCGTTGGTTTGGAAAATAAAGAAGATATTGTAGCTGACATAGAACAAGCTTTAAAGAATTTATCATGATGAAAATAGACATTTTAGCATTTGGAGCACATCCTGATGATGTGGAGTTGGGTTGTGGCGCAACCCTGGCCAAAGAAATTTCCATAGGTAAAAAAGTAGGGATAGTCGATCTGACACGTGGAGAATTAGGTACACGTGGATCAGCAGAAATAAGAGATACTGAAGCAGCTAAGGCCGCAGAAATACTAGGAGTGTCAATTCGAGAGAACCTGGCGTTCAGAGATGGGTTCTTTATAAATGATGAAATGCATCAGATCGAAGTGATTAGGATGATTCGAAAATACCGCCCTGAAATTGTTATTTGTAATGCGGTTCAAGACAGGCATATTGATCATGCCAAGGGAAGTGATTTGGTTTCTAATGCCTGTTTTTTGTCTGGTTTAAGAAAGGTAGAGACGAATCACGACGGATTGGAGCAGGAAGCCTGGAGGCCAAAACATGTATATCATTATATACAATGGAATAATCTTGATCCGGATTTTGTGGTTGACGTCACAGGATTTATCGACATTAAGATGGAGGCCGTTAGTGCATATGCCTCCCAATTCTATGATCCAGACTCTGCTGAGCCTGTTTCACCCATAGCCACTGAAAACTTTCTCGAAAGTATTAGCTACAGAGCTCGTGATCTTGGCAGACTTATCGGAAAGGACTATGCAGAAGGATTTACAGCAGAAAGATTTGTAGCCGTGAATCATCTTGATCATTTGATTTGACAATAGGAAAGACCATGACCCAACATCGCATAATTTTCGTAAAATTCTGGCTTATTCGAAAATGTTGGACCCTCATTTTTTGACTAAGAAAATAATTGATAAAAATTTATTTTTTATTTGAAGAAGTGATGAAATAGATTATATTTGCTCCCGAATTTAACATGCGTAAATTCAAAGTATCACGGTGGTTGTAGCTCAGTTGGTTAGAGCATCGGTTTGTGGTACCGAGGGTCGCCGGTTCGAGCCCGGTCTTCCACCCAAATTAAGAGAAACGCTCAAGTAAGTTGAGCGTTTTTTTTAGTCATAATGGTTTGTTAATCTTTTGAATAAGGATTCATAATTCCAATAATTTGAATATTTTTGAGATCTTTAATAAATATATAATATGAAGAAGTCGTACGTGTTGCTCGTTGTTAGTTTAATGGGGCTTTCTGTTTTTGCTCAGTCAGGAAAGGAAGAGTCTATTGCAATTGAAAAGGAAGTTATTAGAACTGCAAAACAGATGGGAGACCCCAATGTGGTTACCTACAGTATGTATAAATTGATTGCCCTTGAAGGAGCTAACAGTACCTATAAAGATAGTTTAGCCTTTATATATTTCACTTCTAGAAAGTATGCCTCTTGTTTTTTGATGGCTAGTGAAATATTAAAAAGGGATCCGAATGATCAAGGTATGCTAGAACTTAAGGCTGTTTCCTTAGAACAGTTAGGAGCTCTTGATAAGAGCATGGAGACCTTCGATGAGTTGTTTGCCATTAGTAATAATAACTATCACGGATATTCCCTTGCTAAGCTTCAATTAGCGATGAAAAAAAATGAAGAAGCCTATACAACGATTAAAAAAGTAGAGGGCCTTAATGATCAGGGAACAATAAAAGTTACTTTTTCAATTAATCAGACCCACACACAGCAGATTGAATTACTAGCGGCAATACCTTATTTAAAAGGCGTTATCGAAGAAGAGCTTAAGAAGAATCCTGAAGCCAAATTAAGTTTCGAAAAAGCTTTGAAAATTCAACCTGAATTCGTTCTTGCAAAAGAGAAACTGGATAAACTTAATTAGACGGGTTTTAACCCAAAAGCTTTTCTTTAAGATATGTTGCGGTATAAGAATGATCGTTTTTGATCAATTCTTCAGGAATTCCATGCGCGACGACTTTACCTCCTTGTTTTCCTCCTTCAGGACCCAGATCAACTATATAGTCTGCACATTTGATAAGATCAAGATTGTGTTCGATCACGATGATAGAGTGCCCTTTATCTATAAGGGCATTAAAGGATTTAAGCAATTTTTTGATATCATGAAAATGCAAACCGGTTGATGGTTCGTCAAATATAAAAAGTGTTTTTTCTTTGTTGCCGCCTTTCACCAGAAAAGAGGCAAGTTTGATCCTTTGTGCCTCACCGCCTGAAAGGGTAGAAGAAGCCTGCCCAAGTTGAACGTAGCCCAATCCAACATCTTGGAGAGGTTTAAGTTTTCCAACGATTTTTTTCTGTTGATGTTCAGTGAAGAAAAGAATGGCCTCATCAACTGTAGTTTCAAGGATGTCATTAATATTTTTCCCCTCATAAGCGATTTCTAACACTTCTTTTTTGAACCGTTTTCCTTTGCAGGTTTCACATTCGAGATGTACATCTGCCATGAACTGCATTTCGATGGTTACTTCTCCTTCACCCTTGCAGGTGTCACAACGACCCCCATCGACATTAAAAGAAAAGAATTTAGCCTTATAGCCTCTTAATTTAGCTAGTTTTTGATCAGTGTAAAGACCTCTGATGTCATCATATGCCTTAATATAGGTCACAGGGTTAGAACGACTCGATCTTCCAATTGGGTTCTGATTGATAAACTCAATATTTTGCAAGCTATCGATATCACCTTTTATTTCAGAATACTGACCGGGCTTTTCACCGTATTTATGTATGACTTTTTTAAGTGCAGGGTACAATATGTTTCTTATAAGTGTACTTTTTCCACTACCTGAAACCCCTGTAATCATGGTCAAGGCGTTAAGAGGTAGTCTGACATCAATATTCTTCAGGTTGTTTGCTCTGGCCCCTAGAATCTCAATATATTTTTTCGGCCTACGTCTTTGTTCCGGAATTTCAATTTTAAGTTTCCCATTCAGATAATTGGCTGTCAGCGTATCCGCTTTAAGGATGTTCTTAAAACTCCCTTCAGCAACCAATTCTCCGCCAAAACTTCCTGCTTCAGGGCCAATGTCTATGATGTGATCAGCGACCCTCATGATATCTTCATCGTGTTCAACAACGATCACAGTGTTGCCCAGATCCCTAAGTTTAAAAAGTACTTTTATGAGCCTCTCTGTATCCCTGGAATGCAGTCCTATACTGGGTTCGTCAAGAATATACATGGATCCTACCAAACTGCTGCCAAGCGAGGTTGCCAGATTGATACGTTGACTTTCACCTCCTGAAAGCGTATTTGAATTTCTGTTAAGACTAAGGTAATTGAGGCCTACATCGTTCAAAAATTTAAGTCTGTTCCTGATTTCGATCAACAATCGTTTAGCAATCGTATTATCTGATTCATTGAGTCGGAGCTTGTTGAAAAACCCCAATACTTCATCAACTGGTAGATCAACAAGTTCAGTAATATCTTTGCCCTGAACTTTTACGTAGGTGGCCTCTTTTCGCAGCCTTTTTCCATGGCAGGTAGTACATCTTGTTTTACCTCTGTATCGCGAAAGCATCACCCTGTATTGAATTTTATAACTTTTTTCCTCAAGATGCCTGAAAAAATCATTCAATCCATGAAAGTAGGCATTCCCGTTCCATAACAATTCATATTGTTCTGGTGTAAATTCAAATATGGGTTTGTGAATAGGAAAATCAAATTTATAGGCATTCAATATCAAATCATCCTTATACATTTTAAAAGAGTCACTTTTCCATGGGAGAATGGCATCATCGTAAATAGAAAGTGAAGTATTAGGAATAACAAGATCGTCATCTATCCCTATAATGTTGCCATATCCTTCACATTGTTTACAAGCTCCGTAAGGATTGTTAAAACTAAAAAAATGGACATTGGGTTCCAAGAAAGTCACGCCATCCTTCACAAATTTATTACTAAAACCAAAGCGTTCACCAGTATTTACCATTTCAAGAACACATTCACCCTTTCCTTCATAAAAGGCGGTTTGAACAGAATCGGCGACCCGATTGAGAAAATCCTCATCGTGATGAACTACAATTCTGTCAACGATCAGCCAGATCTCTTGCCCTGGTATATCCTCAAACTTATCTATTCGAATGGTCTTATTGTTGACCATCAATCTTGAAAAACCCTGTTGCTTAAGAATGTTTATAACGGTTGCAACATTCTTATTAGCATCAATATGAACAGGTGACAACAAAAGAACCTTTGTTTCAGCTTTTAGCTTTTTAATATATTCAAGAACATCAGAAACCGAATCTTTTTTTACTTCTTCTCCCGAAATGGGGGAATAGGTTTTTCCAATTCTGGCATATAGAAGTTTCAAATAATCATAAATTTCTGTAGATGTTCCCACTGTCGATCTGGGGTTTGTGCTATTTACTTTCTGTTCTATAGCAATTGCAGGAGATATTCCTTTGATGGATGTAACCTTTGGCTTGTTTAATTTTCCCAAAAATTGCCTTGCATATGAAGATAAACTTTCGACATATCTACGCTGGCCTTCGGCATATAAGGTGTCAAATGCGAGACTGGATTTACCCGATCCTGACAATCCTGTGAGTACCACAAGCTTATTTCTTGGAATTTTTACATCTAAATTCTTTAAATTATGTAAAGAGGCACCCTTAATAGTGATGAAATCTTTAAAGTCGTTGTTTTTCAAGGGTCTTCAAGAGTTTTGATATGAATATTTTACAAAGATACTAAGGTTTTTTTGTTAAAAAAAAGGTATAAAATGTTAAAGGGAATAAAATATTTTGCTAAAAAATTTGTTTATAAGAAATAAATGTGTTTATATTTGTCCAGAGACTTATTGGAATTTAGACTAGTCTCCCCTAACGATTTATTAATTTAAAAATTTTTGCATATAGTATAGTTCTACTTTTCATAACAATAA
>CAZQRD010000012.1:0-53616 GCA_964595535.1 uncultured Flavobacteriaceae bacterium
GTTTGTTGTGATTAAACCAAAATTCGGTATAATTTATAAACGGATTCGGATAATTCAATACATTACTCAATATTAAGTCGTTGTCATTGACTACAATAAAACTTAACGTAGATTCAGATGGATTATTGTATGTGTCCCAACATTTAAATTTAATCGTGTGTAAACCCGCTTCCAGGTCGCGAAACGGGAACTTGACTTTCCCTTTTTGAAAATCATCTAACTCCGTTTCATAATAGTCATTTAATATATAAGGATTGTTATTATCATCGTCCAAAATGGCTATAATATCGTGGTCTACGGCAGTGATTGAGGTGTTGATTCCTGAATTATCTTCTAGAACGGCGTAAAGTACAGGCGAAGAATTTGTATTACCCCCGTCTACAAAAGATTCATCATTCATAAAAAGCCTGATTTCGGGTCCTTCAGTGTCTGAAGGAGCATTAGGATCTATACCACCAATAATAATATCAAGGTCGGCACCGGTTCTGTCTGAAGCCTGGTTATCAGCATACATGCTGATCTTGGCCTTGCCATAGGCGATGCGGATATCTTTTGGAACTATAAAATCAAAGGAAAAAACACCATTATTGATACTTGCCCTGCCACTAAAGATCTTACTTTCGATGGCTGTAAACTCCATTTTTTTGCCCAGATTGTCATTGTCAAGGGTGGTTTTATCCAATGCCTTGTCATAAATTGTAGCATTAAGGGTTCCGTTGAAATTATTGATCAATTGACCATTCTTATCCCTTATGACGCCTTCCAGTTTTATTTTTGATAAAGCCTTTAAAGTGTCCTTACTTTGACTGAGCTCCACATCATTTATTTTTGTGAGTTGAATGTTTGGTGCAGCCTGAGCCAATTTCATGGCAGGATCTCCGAAACTGTATACGAAAAATCGTTGTGAGGTCAAGGCTTGATGTTTGGTGTACATCAGCGCTTCTGAAATACTGTAATCCTCTTCTTCAAAATTCAGGAGGTTTCTGATGAGGTTGCGGTTAAAGACTTCTCCAACACTGATAAAAATTTCACGGGTTGTTGAGATCAAGTGTGAGGTTCCGCCTTTCGAATTCCACAGCGTAAATTCTCCAGCTGTAGGTCTGATCGGATTGTCAAATCTTGCAAATTCACAGGTCACTGTGATAAACAAAGGAAGGGTATGGAAATTATTCCAGTTTTGAATTTGGGGGACTTCAAGTATCCTTTCTTCAGCCCATCCATTTACGCCGCCATGCCCGAAATAATCAAGTATCAAAGTGCCCGACTCAACGGCATTGTTTATGGCTTCATTCACTGTGGGATATTGTTCGCCTCCGGCAGAAGACTCTTGTTGGTAGGCATCTGCATAAATCTTTTTAATATTAAAGGCGGGTTTCGTCTGTTCTATTTCCTGAGTGATTTGATCCAGGGCTTCCTGTAAAATAAATTCTCCCGAGTTATCAGGATCATCTGCCACAAAGGTTAATGTATTTCTCCAGTTCCCAAGAGAAGTTGTTGCATAATAATTTAGTGTTTTGTCGATGAGATCTCGTGCTTCCTTCACAGAGGTTACAGGGTATCGACCCGTGGCAACATCCTGCATATCAGCACTTCCCAAGGTTCCTTCATTATCATCCATCATTCCAAAATAATCATCTGTTACATAAGCGGTAGCCAGATTAAAACTTTCATATGATTGAAATGCTGGAACAATATTGTTATTGTCTGTAATTCTGTCTTTGAAGTCGAAAGAAGCATCTCCAAAAAGGCACACATACCTGATCTTGTTTTGGTCACTAGAGGCAGTTCGATATATAAATCGTATAAAATCTCTTATTGCCGTGAGATCTGGAGAACCTGAACTAAATTCGTTGTAGATCTCTTCTAAATCTATAACAGCCACTTCTAATCCCGAATTTTCACGGTGATAGTTAGCCAGTCTTTCGGCTTCCGACATTAAATAGTCCGGACATATAATGGCGTAATCAATATCCTTTAAGGCATGTAGATTTTGATTGTTTATTTCCCCATTTTCTATAGCTTCGGGAGACAAAAACACCTCGGTTCCAAGAACAATAAATTCATTACTTCCTCCAAAAGCCTTAAAAACAAAATCATTGGCATTCCCCTCGTTGATGATCTTTTTAGGATTGATTGGGTCAGTGATGTTCCACAATTCGCCAACATTCGCAGCATTTTGAATCCTGTATTCATATAATTCTGAAGGATCTTCAGCATTGGTGTTTCTAAAGGAAAACTGTGGGCCACGGGCAATGAGATTTCTAGTGCCAATCACTTCTATAAAATCGAGATATGCCCTGGATGAAGGATTGCCTGAATTGTTATAAGTGATTTGGATATCGATCAATTCGTTATTTAATATCGTAGTTTGCGTATTCTCATCAGAGGAAGCCTTTGTTAGTGAATTGTTCGGGATTAGGGCGAAGTTCAGGTTCATTAAATCCTGTGCGTTAACCCTAAAGATCATTTGTGTATTGCTGCTCGAGACGGCTACGCCTCTGGCCCTGATGATAACGGGCTCATCAAATTTCAGGTCTGTAAACTGGAACTTAAAATTCTGTGTATCTTCAAAACTAAAATCCTCACCGAGCCACTGTTGGCCATTGGCCAGAAGATTTACACTTTCCTGTTCATGAAACATAAATTCATAAAAGGTGTTAATTTGATTGCCTGCATCTTGGTTTATAAGGTCAGAAGTACGTATTCTTTTTCCTGTTCCTTGGTCGGTGCTTATAAAATAATAGGCGTAATCACTATAGATATTAGTAATATGCTTTGACTGTGTGTATTGTGATCTGTTAATATCCCAATGATCAGGACCTTGCCCGTAAAATAGAATATAATCTTCATTGTCAAAAGTGCCATCTTGCTCTCCTTCAATAAAAATTGCATTTTCCTGAAGATCGTCATACCTGAATTCGGCATTAAGCTGCGGGAGCATATTTCCGCCGTTACCGTAGATCCTGATGTTTTTCGGATCAAGACCCGATGTGCTGATGCCGATACGCTGCAATAATTCTTTATCAATTTTAAACAGCCCTGTGGTATCTATCTTGAATTTGTACCAGGTGCCATTCGCTAAAACCGAACGATTAGCATAATTGGAGGTAGTTCTTTTGGCCGCTAAATCTGTGGCTTTATTATTCAACGTGTAATCAAGGGTAAAGGAGCTGATCTTTTGTACACTACCATTCTCATTGATCAACGGCACTATGCTCAGAACAGCTACGGTTTTATTCTTTATTTTTGTAATCTGAAATTCACTTATAATCTCAGTAGGTATGGCACGAATTTGGATGTTCTTTAACAGGGCAGGAGAGAGTGTTGAAAATTTAACATTTTTTATTTGGTATTCCTGCACTAATGTGTTGTTTTGCACGTTAAATATATGTGTTGACCTTGGAATATTATTTTCATCAAAGAAGTTCCCCTCTACAAGAGGTAGAACAATCGATTTTTCTTTGGTAATCTGAATTGAATTTGCGTCATTCCAAGAAAGTGTAAATGTCTTGGATTCAGAAATTTGGGCATATGAAAGCAGGTATTGAATAAAGAGAATCAAAAAAAGGCAATACTTTTTTAAGGACATATTTGGTAGAAAACGTTCAAAATTAAACATTTTACAAGATTATACATAATAAAGAAATAAAACAATCGTTATACAAGCATTGAAACCGGAAAATATTTGTTAATTACCATTTATGTTCCATATCAATAGTTTTTGTATTTATCTAAAAAATAGTCAATCAATAATTATGAAAAAGTTTAACAGTAACAAAGTACTACTCATATTATTATCAACGGTTCTTCTGGCAAGTTGTAGTAAAAGTAATAAGAGTGTTTCCACTTTAACGGGTTGGGAGTATAACAATCCGAAGTATGGTGGTTTTCAGGCTAATTCCAATTACCGTGAACACGGACCACCACCTGGAATGGTTTTGATCGAGGGAGGTACATTTACCATGGGTAGTGTACAGGATGATGTCATGTTCGATTGGAACACAACACCTCAGAAGCAGCAAGTACGCTCGTTTTATATGGATGAGGCAGAGGTAACAAACATTGAATATTTATTGTATTTACAATATTTGGAAAAAGTTTTTCCACCTTCTGATGATACATACAGAAAAATCTATCAGTCTGCATTGCCTGACACCTTGGTATGGAGAAATACCTTAGGTTTCAATGAATTATTAACCGAAAACTATCTGAGACATCCGGCCTATGCCGAGTATCCGGTGGTTGGTGTTTCCTGGAGACAGGCAGCAGAATTCTGCAAATGGAGAACAGACAGGGTTAACGAAAAGATTTTGATAGATAAAGGAGTCTTGCACACCTTGTTTGATATGGATTCTTTAGAGGTTGAAGGAGCTAATCGCTTTGATACGGAAACGTATTTAACGAACCCAAATTTGTTATTCGATGGAGATTCGACTATTTACTATAAAGGAATCAAAGATTTTTCAGGAAAGGAAAAGAAATCGGAAGGATCGTTTACCGGTCGTCATGTAAAAACATCAGATGGTATCCTGGCACAGCGTTTCAGACTTCCTACCGAGGCAGAATGGGAATATGCAGCCAAGGCTGAGATTGAGAACAGAGAATACAATTCTCTTCGTGGAAGAAAAAAATATTCATGGAACGGAAGTTCAACTCGTGAAGAGTCAAGAAGATACAAAGGAGACCAAATGGCCAACTTTAAACAAGGTAAAGGGGATTACAGTGGTTTAGCCGGATGGAGTAATGATGGTGCTGATATTACCATGAAAATCAAGTCTTATGCACCGAATGCTTTTGGATTGTATGACATGAGTGGGAACGTTGCCGAGTGGGTTGCCGATGTCTACAGACCTATCATTGACAATGACGCAAATGATTTTAGTTATTTCAGAGGAAATGTATTTAACAAAAAGCAAATTGACAAGGAAGGAAACGTTGTAATTGTAGATTATAACAGTGTGGAATTCGACACGCTTGATAATGGAAAAATCGTTCCAAGAGATCTTCCTGGAAGTGTTAAATATGTTCCGATAACTAAGAGAGATGCCTTTATGAGAAATAATTATGAAAAGGCTTATAACATTGATAATGGTGATGGAGACCTTGCTTCGACGAAACAATTTTTCAGAGATGAAGATGAGTCAGAGGAGAAACCAAGAATGTATAACTCACCAAAAATCCCAAGACAAATTGGAGAAAGTGGTTTGATCATACAACAGTATGATACAAAAACAAGAAATACATTGATCAGTGATCAAACAAGAGTATTCAAAGGTGGATCATGGAAAGACAGAGCTTTTTGGTTAGATCCAGCTCAAAGAAGATACTTACCCGAATATATGGCTACTAACTTTATCGGCTTTAGGTGTGCTACAGATAAATTAGGTCAGATGTCATACTCGAGAAGAAGAAAAGATTCGAAATAAGATTCTATACAGCACAAGATTTAAAAACTCAATATCATTCACTGATATTGAGTTTTTTTTTACATTTACTTTATGAGAATAGAACAATTATACGAGCTATATAAGGAGAGTTATAAGGTTGTTAAAGATACCAGAGATGATGCAACAAATGCCATATATTTCTCTTTAAAAGGAGCAAATTTTAACGGGAATCAATATGCCTTGGAAGCTTTAAAAAATGGGGCAAGTTATGCGGTTATTGACGAGAAACAAGCTGAGGTGGATGATCGGTTAATCCTGGTTGAAGATGCCTTATCTTGTTTGCAGGATCTGGCACGTTATCACAGACAACAATTGAATATTCCTATTCTTGCGTTGACCGGGAGTAACGGAAAGACAACAACAAAAGAGCTGATTAATGTCGTGCTGAATAAAAAATTCCATTGCCTTGCCACCAAGGGTAATCTGAACAATCATATAGGCGTTCCACTCACACTCCTTTCTATGACTCCCGAGCATGATTTTGCTGTGATAGAAATGGGAGCCAATCATCAACATGAAATAGAAGGCTTGTGCGACATCGCCTTACCCGATTTCGGTTATATTACAAATTTCGGAAGGGTTCACCTTGAAGGTTTTGGAAGTTTTGAAGGTGTGATTCAAGGGAAGACAGAAATGTATAGACATTTGGAGAAACACGGTAAAAAGGTCTTTGTAAATCAGGATGATCCCATTCAAATGAAGCGAACAGTTGATATGGACAGGATATTGTTCGGGGCTTCAGGAGGTGAATGTGAAATTATTTTTCTTGGAGCTGATCCTTTCGTCAATACCAGCTTTGATCATATGGAAATAAAAAGCCAACTTATTGGTAACTATAACTTTGCTAATATTGCCACAGCCGTATGCATTGGAAGTTATTTTGGTATTGAAACAGAAAAAATCAAAACCGTCATTGAAGGATACATTCCTGACAACAACAGATCGCAAATTATAAATCGATCCAGTAATAAGATCATTTTAGATGCCTATAATGCCAATCCAAACAGTATGGAAGCAGCGCTAAATAATCTTGGAGCCTTATCTGACAAAAAAAAAGTGGCTGTATTGGGAGACATGTTCGAGCTAGGAATCGACAGCTTGATGGAACACCAAAAGATTGTGGAGCAGGCTAGCAAATTAGGGCTTGATCGAATTTACCTGATTGGAGAATCCTTTGCCAATGCATCAGTTGAGAATGAGGAAATATCCAGCTTTAGATCATTCGAGGAATTTACGCATGATTTTAAACGACAGTCCTTTTCAGGAACTACTTTTTTAATAAAAGCCTCCAGGGGGATGGCACTTGAAAGAATTTTAGAATACCTTTAATGGTTACCAGTCATCTTCATAGACCTCAATCATATTATTGGCAACAAAATAATTCAAACTGATAATTGCTTTGGTTATCTCTGCATCAATTGGTTCCTCAATTAGGATCTGATAATTACTTGGAAATCTTTCAATATACGTTTTGAGGTCAATTGCCTGCAGATCTCCTTTTGTCCTTTTACCAACCTTGAAATTGCTAAAATCGTATTTGTATCGATTGTCTTTGGCTTTGATTGAAACATCGAAGAAAAGGTCTACTTTAATAGATTTACTGATGAGTTTCCATTCAAAATGATACATATTTAACTGCCTGACACTTATTGAATCTGTATAAACAGAGTCTATCGGTGTGTAGTACTTTATCAACCAAGACTTCGATCTAGCTAAAATTTCTGCGCTGTTAATTCCTTCTGCCCTAGCTACTTCTTCGTATCTGTATTCGCCAGTTTCGTCGTCAATCATTATTAATTGAGCCTGACCAAAATAAAAAGATAAAAATAAAACAAGGGGGATAATTATTTTTCTTTTTTTCATAATAATTTTAATCAAAAATACACTCCAAAAATTAGTGCATTTTCATAAGTGATAAGCTGACCAAGTTAACATTTTTATTTTACTAATCAAAAAAGGCACTTATTTTTTCAGAGTTGAAGTTTTCCTACATCCTTTCAGGAACCTCAATTCCGAGGAGCTTAAAAGAAGATTTGATAACACTGCTTACAGCATACGATAACTGCACTCTCAATATCCGTTCAGCCTCAATAGTCGCTCCGAAAATCGGGACACTTTGGTAAAAGGAATTATAGCTTTTTACAAGCTCATAGGTGAAATTTGCGATAAGGGCCGGACTAAGAGATTCAGCTGAATTTTGAATTATCTCAGGGTAGCTCTGAAGCAATTTCACCAATTCTTTCTCCTTGGGGTGTAAGGCATTAATTGTTAGGTTTTCTTTGGAATCGAAATGCGCTTTTCTCAGAATAGACTGAATCCTGGCGTAGGTGTATTGTATAAAAGGGCCAGTGTTTCCATTAAAATCTATTGACTCTTTGGGGTCAAACAGGATACGCTTTTTAGGATCAACTTTAAGAATATAATATTTTAAGGCTCCTAATCCAATTATTTTGTAGAGTCGTTGTTTCTCTGCATCCGTATACCCTTCAAGTTTCCCTAATTCTTGAGAGATCTCTCTTGCTGTACTTGACATTTCACTCATGAGATCATCAGCATCAACAACGGTTCCTTCTCTTGATTTCATTTTACCCTCCGGGAGATCAACCATTCCATAAGAGAGATGATGAAGGTTTTGTGCCCATTCAAATCCCATTTTTTTAAGGATGAGAAATAAGACTTTAAAGTGATAGTCCTGTTCATTTCCAACCGTATAGACAAGGCCATCAATATCCGGGAAATCTTTGATTCTCTGAATGGCTGTACCAATATCTTGAGTCATATAAACAGCCGTCCCATCGGCGCGTAATACGATCTTTTCATCCAAGCCTTCATCAGTCAGATCGATCCATACAGAACCATCCTCCTTTTTATAGAAAATACTTGTATCCAAACCTTCAGCCACGAATTCCTTCCCTAACAAATAGGTGTTACTTTCATAATAATTGGTATCGAAATCAACACCTAATTCTTTATAACTTTCGTCAAAACCTACGTAAACCCATTGGTTCATTTTTTTCCACAAGGCTACAGTATCCGGATCTCCGGCTTCCCATTGGCGCAACATTTCCTGAGCTTCAAGAAGTATGGGAGCCTTTTTTTTGGCTTCGTCTTCTGTTATACCTTTTGCGCAAAGGCTCGCAATTTCTTTCTTGTATTCCTTGTCGAATTTCACATAGTAATTACCCACTAATTTGTCACCTTTGAGACCGGTGCTTTCGGGCGTTTCACCCTTAGCGAATTTCATCCAGGCCACCATACTTTTGCATATATGGATGCCCCTGTCATTGATGATCTGTGTTTTGTACACTTTTTTACCCGAGGCCGACAAGATCTCGGCCACCGAATATCCCAGCAGGTTGTTTCTGATATGACCCAGGTGAAGAGGCTTATTGGTATTGGGCGAAGAATATTCGACCATGATGGCTCCTGATTTGTCATTGACCAATCCAAAATCCTTAAAATCCGAAATTTGATTGAAAAAATCAATATAATAGGCATCACTGATCACAAGATTAAGGAAGCCTTTTACGACGTTATATCCACTTACTATATCAGTATGTTTTGTAACATAATCCCCTATTTGATTAGCAATCTCAACAGGGTTTCCCTTGATGTGTTTCAATAGTGGGAAAACCACTATAGTAATGTCTCCTTCAAAGTCTTTTCTTGTATCTTGAAATTCTATCTTGTCAAGATCAAACTGATAAATAGATTTGATCCCTTCTTTCACTACAGGATCTAGTATGTTTTGAACCACGGTATATACAATGTTTAGAGCCGCAAAAATAATTATTTTCACTTGATAATGGATAAGTTATATTACTTTTGATGCAAGCTGCAATTAAATGGATAAAATTATTGAAGAATTGCCAGGAAAGGCAAAGGAAAAATGGGTGGAGAATAAAAAATATTTCGCCAAACTGAAGCGCAAACAAAGAAAAAGACTGGATTATATCATGAACGAGATCCATGAAGAGGAGTTTCAGCATACTGATTGTTTGACCTGCGCGAATTGTTGTAAAACGACCAGTCCAATTTTTACTGAAAAAGATATCGCTAGAATTTCTAAATACTTTAAGATGAAAGAAGGTCAGTTCATCAACCAGTATTTGCAGCGTGATGAAGATGATTTTATGGTCTTAAAAAGCGTACCCTGTACTTTTTTGGATCAAGATAATGCATGTACTATTTATGATGTAAGGCCCAAAGCTTGCAGTGAATATCCTCATACGAATCGCAAGAAATTCATTCAGCTTACCGATCTTACACTTAAAAACACAGAGATCTGTCCGGCCGTTTTTAATATGGTGGAAACTTTAAAGTCTAAACTGCCTTTATAGATTTAATTAACAGAACTGAAAAGCAATCTTTTAGTTTTATTGATAGAGGAGGTATTTTTCTCTAATCTTCTCAAATTTTGCAAGGTCCACTGCCCAGCTACTGCGAATCTCATCAGCTGTTTTTCCGGCTTCTATTTGTTTTCTTAACTTTTCATTGCCTGCATGAATAGTGAAGGTCTCGCCAAAAAAAGTTTTATCTTTAGGTGTTTTTTGATAGGCATCAAGGAGCCATTTCAAATTGACACTATCCATTCGAGGGACGTCACTTAGATCAACCCCGTTGCATTGCTTTCCCTTAAATTTTGGAAATTTCGAGCCGAAATTAGATTCAGGAGTATACGTGAATTCACCAGTTGGAAAAAAAGGTGCCCCATAGCGTTGAAATTGAAATTCGGTTCCTCTTCCAGCATTTATTATTGTGCCTTCAAAAAAACCAAGACTTGGATAAAGGTTGATCGATTTGTCATTAGGAAGGTTTGGGGAGGGTCGTTGTGGCAAACTATAAACACTTTGATGCGTGTAATTAAGGATTGGAATTATCTGGAGTTCACAATGCAAACTATCTTTGAGCCAGTTTTCACCATTAACCATTTGTGCGTATTCTCCAAGAGTCATACCATATACAAGCGGTACCACGTGCATTCCCACAAACGACTTGAATTCTTGTTCAAGTACCGGGCCATCAATATAATGACCGTTTGGGTTGGGTCGATCTAAAACCATTAGGGGTATGCCTTGTTCAGCACAAGCCTCCATCACCAGGCTTAGGGTTGAGATATAGGTATAGAATCTCACACCAACATCTTGAATGTCAAATAGAATCAGATCAATGTCTTTGAGTTGTGAGGCATTCGGTTTTTTATTGTTTCCGTATAAAGAGATAATGGGCAGGCCTGTTTTAATATCTTTATCATCGGCAACTTTTTCACCGGCATCAACTTCTCCTCTAAAGCCATGTTCTGGTGCAAAAACCTTTTGAATTTGAATACCATGGCTTAAAAGTGTATCAATCAAATGAACAAAGGATTTTTCATTAAGCAAAGATCCCGTGCTGATCACAGATGTTTGATTGGCCACTACGGCTATTTTCTTTCCTTGCAAAAAGGGTAAATAACTATTCATCAGATCTGCGGCTGGGAGTATCTTTAAACTGTCCTGAGAAATATGATACCCAGACTCTAAGACCTCATTTTTCCGATTGGTTTGAGCTCCTATTCTGTCTATGGAACTGATCACAAAAAGGAAAACGATTAACTTAGTTACTAAAATTAAATATGTATTTTTGGACTGAATTAATCTTTTCATTTCAATTGAATTACGAGTTATTTATAGCCAAGCGTATTATTGCTTCCAAGGAAAGCAAAAATAGTGTTTCATCACCTATAATAAAAATTTCCATTCTTGCCATTGCCATTGGAATTGTGGTAATGCTTTTTTCTGTGGCCACAGGTGTCGGGCTTCAAAAAAAGATTAAGGAAAAAATATCAGGATTCAATGGAGATATTCAGATCAGTAATTATGATGCAAATAATTCGAGAATAACGATTACTCCAATCAGGAGGGATCAGGATTTTTACCCTGATTTCACTAGCGTTCCCAATGTGAAAAAAGTTCAGGTTTATGCTACCAAGGCTGGAATTATCAGAACTCCGAACGAATTTGAAGGAATCATTTTAAAAGGTGTTGATAAAGATTATGACTGGTCATTCTTTCAAGAGTATTTAATTGACGGAAAACTTCCGATCTTCAGTAGTGAAACTTCAAATGAAGTATTGATATCTGCAAAGACGGCAGCCCGGTTGAGCATCAAAAACGGAGATGAATTCCATATGTTTTTTGTAAAGGATGATCCGAATAAAGCACCGAATTCCAGAAAATTCATAGTTTGTGGAATTTTTGATTCGGGCTTTGAGGAATTTGATGAAGCCTTTATGATAGGTGATATCAGGCACATTCAAAGAATCAATAAATGGGAAGCGGATCAGATTGGCGGTTTTGAGTTATACGTATATGATTTTGATAAACTCAAGGAAACTGGTTTTGAAGTATACGAGCAGATAGATCCATCTTTGAATGCTTTTACTACGGCAGAGAAATTTCCTGCCATATTTGAGTGGCTAGGGCTATTTGATACCAATATTATTGTGATCATTGGCATAATGATCCTAATTGCCGGAATCAATATGATAACGGCCTTGTTGGTGTTAATACTGGAAAGAACTCAAATGATTGGTATTTTAAAGGCATTGGGAAATCATAACTGGAGTATTCGTAAAATATTTTTATACAATGCTGCATTTCTTATAGGCAAGGGTTTGTTTTGGGGAAACCTTATAGGTATTGGACTTTTACTCATTCAGAAATATTTTGGAGTGATCACACTTAATCCAGAAACCTATTACGTTAATCAGGCCCCCGTTTATCTGAGTATTCCTGCACTGATTTGGATCAATTTAGGAACCTTGTTTCTTTGTGTGCTTATGTTAATTGTACCTTCATTCATTGTTAGTAAAATTAGTCCTGTAAAAGCCATAAAATTTGATTAAATTTGCATTCCTAAAATCGATCGAAACGAAAGCGAGATCGACGAGCGTATAAAAACAAAATTTTTAAACATATGAAATACGATATTATTGTTATTGGAAGTGGACCTGGAGGATACGTAACCGCCATCAGAGCTTCTCAATTAGGGTTTAAAGTTGCTGTTGTTGAAAAGTCGGAATTAGGTGGTGTTTGTCTTAACTGGGGATGTATTCCGACAAAGGCGCTTTTGAAAAGTGCTCAGGTCTATGAATACTTAAAACATGTGGATAGTTATGGGCTTAAAGCCAAAGAGATCGATAAGGATTTCCCGGCAATAATAAAAAGAAGTCGTGGGGTTGCAGAAGGTATGAGTAAGGGAGTTCAATTTCTAATGAAGAAGAATAAAATTGATATTATTGAAGGGTTTGGAAAAATAAAGCCTGGTAAAAAAGTAGACGTCACTGATGATAAAGGTGTTGCGAAAGAATTTAGCGCAGATCATGTTGTAATCGCCACAGGAGCAAGATCAAGAGAACTACCTTTTTTGCCAATGGACGGTAAAAAAGTGATTGGTTACAGACAGGCAATGGTATTGCCAGTACAACCTAAAAAAATGATCATTGTTGGTTCAGGGGCGATAGGTGTGGAATTTGCGTATTTCTATAATTCAATCGGAACTGAAGTAACGATTGTAGAATTCCTTCCGAATGTAGTGCCTCTTGAAGATGAAGAAATATCAAAGCAATTTGAAAGATCTTTGAAAAAATCCGGGATCAAAGTAATGACGAATTCAAGCGTCACCAAGGTTGACACTTCAGGCAAGGGAATCGTTGCGACGGTATCAACTAAAAAAGGAGAGCTGAGTTTGGAAGCCGATATTGTGCTTTCTGCTGTGGGTATCAAATCCAATATTGAAAATCTCGGTTTGGAAGAAGTAGGTATCGTAACAGATAATGATAAGATTCTGGTCAATGATTTTTATCAAACGAATCTTCCGGGTTATTATGCAATAGGTGATGTTGTGCCAGGACCTGCTCTTGCTCATGTGGCTTCAGCTGAAGGTATTACCTGCGTGGAGAAAATTGCAGGTTTGAATCCGGAACCCATAGATTATGGAAATATTCCTGGCTGTACTTATGCCAGCCCGGAAATAGCAAGTGTTGGTTTGACAGAAAATCAGGCCAGGGAAAAAGGCTTTGATATCAAAGTAGGTAAATTCCCATTCTCTGCTTCAGGTAAAGCATCAGCCTCTGGAAACAAGGAAGGTTTTGTTAAGGTGATTTTTGACGCCAAATATGGAGAATGGCTGGGTTGTCATATGATTGGTGCAGGAGTTACTGATATGATTGCTGAAGCGGTTTTGGGAAGGAAACTGGAAACTACAGGACATGAAGTACTTAAAACTATTCATCCGCATCCTACAATGAGTGAGGCGGTAATGGAGGCCGTAGCCGACGCCTATGATGAAGTGATTCATTTATAGTCAATAAATCCTTATAAAAAAAATAAGCACTTTCAAGGTGCTTATTTTTTTTTGTGGAAAAATCATCAACTCGTCCCTGTCTTTAAGGGTCCTTATAATAGAGGCACCATCCAGGTGCATGGAGATTTCCAAAGGCTATTATCATTCAATAAATCATCGATACCATTACCATCACTTTTCTAAAGTATTCTTAAGGTTTGGGCGACGCTTTTTATCAAAACTTTATCCATCGATTTACAGTTAGAAAAATGTGATAAAAGTTACAAATGAAATCCAGAATTTGTAGGCTATGGATTGCAGAAATAGCTATAACTACACTATCTTTGCAGGAGTCAGAAAGGATAGATAAAATTGAAATCGGATGGTGATTTTAATACGATAAATAAAATCTATTTTGATATAAAAAAATGAGATGAAAGTCACAAAATAAAAGTTCAATATTAATGTAATTTCGCACTAAGAAAATGAAGATTATTAAATAATTATAAAAATAAATAAATTATGGCTTTAGTAGGAAAAAAATTTCCAAATTTTGATGTAGACGCAATGAATGAAATGGGAGATACATTCAAAATTAATGTATATGAGGAAGCAGTTAATCACGGTAAAAAAGTCTTGCTTTTCTGGTATCCAAAAGATTTCACCTTTGTTTGTCCAACAGAGATCAGAGCTTTTCAGGATGCCTTAGGAGAATTCGAAAAAAGAAACACTGTGGTAATAGGAGCTTCAGTTGATACAGCGGAAGTTCATTTCGCATGGTTGAATACCTCTAAAGATAATGGAGGAATTGAAGGTGTTACTTTCCCATTGTTGGCTGACACGAATCGCAATCTTTCCTCTCAATTGGGTATCCTGGATATTGTTTCTGAAAGTTTTGACGAAGAAACCGGAAATGTGATGATAGACGGATCCTATGTGACTTACAGAGCGACATATTTGATCGATGAGGAAGGAAAGATCTTCCACGAAAGTGTAAACGATATGCCTTTAGGAAGAAATGTTGGGGAATATTTGAGATTGATAGATGCATATACTCATGTTCAGGAAAAAGGAGAAGTTTGTCCTGCTAACTGGGAAGAAGGAAAAGACGCAATGAAAGCTGACAGAGATGGTGTAGCTTCCTATTTGAGTGCACATTAATTGAATTAAACTGGTCATAAGACCATTTATAAAGATTGAATTATGTTAACAGAATTGAATAATGACAGTTTGTCTGAAGTTGTAAAGAATAACCCGAAAGTGGTGGTTCAATATATGGCTACATGGTGCGGTAATTGCCGAATCATGAAGCCAAAATTCAAGAAACTTGCCGGTGAGAATGAAGCTATGGAATTTGTTTTGGTAGACGCTGAAAAGTTTCCTGAGTCGAGAAAACTGGCTCAGGTTGATAATTTGCCCACATTTGCGACTTTTGTGAATGGCGCTAAGGTCAATCAGACCCAAACCAATAAGTTTGAAGTCTTGAAGGAGCTTGTGAATGAAATCGTTTAATCAGCCAAATCTTAAATAAACTATTATGAAATTACCCGTAATCAAACACCTGAATACTTTTATTAAAAATAATGATGAGGATTATTTGGTGGAAGCCATTGAAGTTTTAGAAGATCTTACTGAGGTCAGTTCTTTGAAAGATGAGGAATTGGATGTGATTGGGGAGTTGATTTCAAATATGTATGGTGCATTGGAGGTGCATTCTGAAGTAAAAAATGGAACACCACAAAAAGAGGCTCTTAACGGATTTATGAAAAGAGTTTTAGGTTCTATAGATCAGTGATTAGCTTCTTTAGTTAATTTTATACAAAAACTCCCTAATTGTTTAGGGAGTTTTTTATTTTATGTAACTTTGGTTTAGAATTTAAAATAATTAGAATTATGACAAAAATAGCTCTTAAAGGAACTGAGATAAAAACTGAAGGTAAGTTACCCAAAGTGGGTAAAAAAGCACCTAAATTCAAATTGGTTAAAACCGATCTTTCCAAGGCCAGCTTAAAAGATTTTAAGGGGAAAAAGGTATTGATCAATATTTTCCCCAGTATAGATACAGGTATTTGTGCCGCATCTTTACGGAAGTTTAATGAAACGGTCGCTAATAATGAAAATACAGTAGTCTTAAACGTATCCAGAGACTTGCCTTTTGCTCATTCGCGCTTCTGTGCCGCTGAAGGTATAGAAAATGCAGTCACTTTGTCTGACTTCGTGACGGGTAAATTCGGGCGTAGATATGGGGTTACCATAAAGACAGGGCCTATGAAAGGATTGCTGTCCAGGGCAGTAGTTATAGTTGATGAAAAAGGTATAGTTACTTATACTGAACAAGTGCCGGAGATCGTTCAAGAACCAAACTACGAAGCGGCCTTAGAAGCATTGAAATAAACCTGTAGACAGGTTTCAACATTGTACGCGTAAAAAGCATCCATGAATCATCAGGAAAATGGTTTTGTTAAGGGAAGGATCAAAAGTTTGAAATTCGCTGTAAAAGGTGCATGGCTTCTGATCACTACCGAACACAGTATTATGGTACAAATAGCTATCGCTATTTTGGTGACCCTGATTGGATGGTGGTTGGATATTTCAAGAACAGAATGGATATTTCAGATTTTCGCTATTGGATTTGTTCTGGTAGCGGAATCTTTGAATACCTGCATTGAAAAACTTTGTGATTTTATACATTCCGACTATAACAAAAAGATTGGTTTTATTAAAGATATAGGTGCCGGAGCTGTTACCTTTGCAGCCATCACGGCGATTATCATTGGCTTGATTATTTACTTGCCTAAAATTCTTTAGATTTCATTTAATTTCGATTTGAATACGTAGGTTTGTAAGCTAAATTATTTATGTATTTTTGTGACCTATGTCTAAAGGGAAAAAAACAACTTCCAGAACTAAGAAAAAAGTAAAAAAACCGTCAAGGATTGTGAGCTTTTTTAAAAGTCCGCAAACACACTTGGTTTTTGGAGTTCTGGTCTTTTCTACTTCTATATTCCTTCTGATTTCTTTTTATTCTTTTTTGCAGCATTGGAAAGCAGATCAAAGTATCCTGGAACGTTTTTCAGACAGATCTGTAAATGCCAATAATTTGCTTGGAAAATTAGGAGCAAATTTGAGTGATTTCTTCGTTTATGACGGTTTTGGGGTAGCGACTTTCATCCTTCCTATTCTTTTATTTTTCACAGGACTTTATGTTATTCTCCATATCTCAGTTAAACAATTAACAGGAACGTGGTTCAATAGCATGTTAGCCATGATTTGGTTATCTCTGGGTCTGGCTTATTTAAAACCTCAGTATCCATTACTGGGAGGTAAAGTAGGATTTGAGATCAACGAGTTTCTTCAAATCTATATAGGATCGATCGGTGTATTGTTGCTTTTACTGATCTCTTTATTTGTTTTCCTGATAGCGAATTTTAAAGTGACTCCGGCTAAGATCAAGGCTTTGATTCCAAAATCGAAACCTAAAGTGAAAAAGGAAGTGTTAATTACGGATGCCATTACCGAAGAAGGTTTCATCTCAGAAACTACATATGACAGTCTTGAATCTGATATAGAATTGGAGTTGGATTCCTTTGAAACCATGGGTCCTGATGAAGTTGAGGAAGAAGCCGTACTATTAGAGCCTGAGGTTACAAGCAATAAAAAAGAAGCATCCCAAAAACTTGATTTAAAAAGCCATGATTCTGGTTTGGAAGAGGAACTGGAGATTGTTGTTGAAGGACCTGTGGTTGAAGAGCAAACTGCTAAGAATCTGTCAAATAGCCTGGTAAAGGATTTTGGTGAATTTGACCCAAAACTGGAGTTGTCAAATTATAAGTTTCCGGAACTAAATTTATTGAAAGACTATTCGAATGAAAATATACATATAAATAAACAGGAATTAGAAAATAATAAAAATAAGATCGTTGAAACCCTGAATAATTATAAAATTGGTATTGCCAGTATTAAGGCGACGATTGGGCCTACAGTGACTTTATATGAGATCGTCCCAGAAGCCGGGGTAAGAATTTCAAAGATCAAAAATCTTGAAGATGACATTGCCTTGTCCTTGTCAGCTTTGGGTATCAGGATTATAGCTCCGATTCCAGGAAGAGGAACCATCGGAATTGAAGTTCCTAATAAAAAGCCATCCATAGTTTCAATGAAATCTGTTTTGTCATCTCAAAAGTTCCAGAACACAAAAATGGACCTTCCTATCGCTTTAGGAAAAACCATTTCTAATGAGACTTTTGTTGTGGATCTTGCGAAAATGCCACATTTACTTATGGCTGGGGCTACCGGGCAGGGGAAATCAGTTGGGCTTAACGCTGTACTGGCTTCTCTTTTGTATAAAAAACATCCAGCTGAGGTAAAATTTGTGCTGGTTGATCCTAAAAAGGTTGAACTAACCTTATTTAATAAAATTGAAAGGCATTATTTAGCCAAATTACCTGATACTGAAGAAGCGATTATAACTGACACAACCATGGTTATCAATACACTTAATTCACTTTGTATTGAAATGGACAATCGTTATGATCTTCTTAAAAACGCCTATGTAAGGAATATAAAGGAATATAATACCAAATTCATTGCGCGCAAGCTCAATCCTGAAAATGGTCATAAGTTCTTGCCTTATATCGTGCTTGTTATCGACGAATTTGCAGATTTAATTATGACGGCTGGGAAAGAAATAGAAGCGCCAATTGCAAGACTTGCGCAGCTCGCTCGGGCAATTGGAATTCATTTGATCGTTGCCACTCAGCGACCTTCTGTCAATGTAATTACAGGAATAATTAAGGCAAATTTTCCGGTACGGGTAGCTTTTAGGGTGACGTCAAAGATCGATTCAAGAACCATACTTGATTCTCAAGGTGCCGATCAGTTAATAGGTAAAGGAGATATGCTGATTTCCACTGGAAACGAATTAACGCGTTTACAATGTGCTTTTATTGATACTCCAGAGGTAGAAAATCTCACCGATTTTATTGGGTCTCAAAGAGCATATGTCACTGCATATAAATTACCTGAATATGTAGGAGATGAAAATGGCACGAGTATTGACATAGATATTGAAAGCAGAGATAAATTGTTTGAAGAAGCTGCTAAACTGGTCGTAATAGCACAGCAGGGTTCAGCGTCGTTATTACAAAGAAAATTAAAATTAGGATATAACAGAGCGGGAAGGATCATAGATCAATTAGAGGCGGCTAATATTGTTGGCCCTTTTGAGGGAAGTAAAGCTAGACAAGTATTTGTAACTGATATGGTTTCGCTGCAACAATTATTAAAAGATGAACAATCATAAATTTAAATTGAAAATATTGACAGGGCTTATATTAAGTGTTTTTTACTTCAATATAGCCTTCAGTCAAAATGATGAAGTAGCAAAAACAATTTTAGATTCTGCTTCAGGAACCATGAGTGGTTATAATAATGTATCAATGGATTTTGATTATGTTCTTGATAATGAGGCTGAAGATGTAAAACAGGAAATGTCGGGAGATGTAATTCTTGAAGGTGAGAAATATGTAGTCAATTTGTTTGGATCGACTCAAATCTTTGATGGCTCTAAGACGTATACCATTATCCCGGAGAATGAAGAAGTAAATATTTCTGATTTGGATGTTGATGAGGACAATACCTTTACTCCGTCAAAATTCTATTCTTTTTACAAATCGGGATACAATTATGCCCTGGGTGATTTAAAGCAGGTCAATGGGAAGAAGATTCAGTTCGTAAAACTGACTCCGATTGATTCGAATTCAGAAGTCAGTGAAATTCTTGTAGGTATTGATACAAAGACAAATCACATCTATCAGATCATCGAAATCGGCATGAACCAAACCCGTACTATCTTAACGGCGAACAATATCAAAACCAACCAACCTGTTGACGGATCTGTCTTTGTTTTCGATGAAAAAAAATATAAAGAATTGAATTATATGATCAATAATTAAATTGATCTCTAGTGTGAATCGTGCTGAATGAAAATCTTAAACAGATATTTACTGAAGAGCTTTCTTGGCCCTTTTTTAGCGACTTTTTTTATCATCCTGTTTGTTTTAATCATGCAGGCCTTATGGTTACAATTTGATAAAATCGCAGGGAAAGGTATCAGTTTAGCGATTATTCTTAAATTTCTTGGTTATATGGCCTTGATGATGGTTCCAACGGCGTTGCCCATTGCGATTTTGTTGTCATCTATCATGGCTCTTGGTACTATGGCCGAGAATTATGAATTTGCGGCCGTAAAATCAGCTGGTATTTCCCTTCAAAGATTTATCAGGCCTCTTGTTGTCCTGATGTTAGTTCTTAGTTTTTCAAATTTTTTATTTCTGAACTACGTATTTCCCTATGCTTCATTAAAATCGAAGAACCTTATTTACAATATGAAAATGAAAGAACCAGGATTGGCACTGGTTCCTGGAACATTTAATACGGAGATTCCTAATTACAGCATTAAATTTGAGGAGAAGTATGGCGAAGATGAAAATCTATTAAAGAATGTTCTTATCTATGACCTCAGGTCAAATACCGTGAATAACAAGGTGATCACGGCCAAAAAAGGAGAGATCGTCTCTGAAGAAGGCAGCCGTTATCTTACTTTGGTTTTGGAAGATGGTTACTATGCCGAAGACATGATTGGAAATAGAACCACGGTGGAAACAAGAAAGAGATCTCCTTTTACAAAGGCGCACTTTGATAAATATGAAGTAAGTATTGATATTTCGAATATAGGTGATTTTGATCCAGATGATGTAAAGTACAGAACAGGAAAGGAAATGCTGAGTCTTAAGCAATTGGATTTTTTCATCGATTCTCTGCAAGCTCCTTATTATGAATTCGTGAATAACAGGTCCGACAGGGTGTATAAGACCTTGAAAGCTAATATGCTTATGGTTGATACGGTTCAAGGAAAAACATTGAATCCTGATATCTTGGAGAATTTCACCGATAAGAATAAGAAATTGATTTCCGGAAATGCGTTTATTGCGGTAGAAGGAAATCTAGAGAATTTAAAGAGTTTCAAAGAAACCTTAAAAGATAAACGGAAAATCATCAATGCCTATAATGTAGAATTTCACAAAAGGATTGCTTTTTCCATTGCCTGTCTTGTATTGTTTTTTGTTGGGACGCCTTTAGGATCCATTATTCGAAAAGGAGGCTTCGGACTGCCAATGATCATCGCTATTACTATTTTTGTTATCTATTTCTTTATTTCCACTTTTGGCAAAAATATGGCTGAATCTAATAAGGTTTCTCCTTTTGTAGGAGGTTGGCTCGCCACATTTGTGTTACTTCCATTCGGATTGCTTTTAATGATTAGAGCAACAAAGGATAAGGGAATATTTAATTTGGATGCATTTTTACAGCCTGTGGTTAACGTCTTTAATAAAATATTTAAATTAGATAAAAATAATTCGTGATTTATGGAGAATAGAATAGAATCTTTTATCAAACTACACACAATTGAAGAGGCAATTGAGGATATTGAAAAAGGTAAAATGATTATAGTAGTTGATGATGAGAGTAGAGAAAATGAAGGTGATTTTATCGCTGCTGCTGAAATGGTCACCCCGGAGATGATAAATTTTATGGCGACAAATGGTCGCGGATTAATCTGTGCGCCATTGACTGAAACACGATGCGACGAGTTGGACCTTCAATTGATGGTTGGTAAAAACACGGTTTTGCACAATACGCAATTTACAGTCTCTGTAGATTTAATTGGTCATGGATGCACTACAGGGATTTCAACACACGACAGAGCTAAAACCGTGAAGGCCTTGACGAATAAGGAAACAAATGCAGAAGAATTAGGAAGGCCCGGGCATATTTTCCCGTTGAGGGCCAAAGATGGAGGAGTATTAAGAAGAACTGGTCATACAGAGGCCGCTATAGATTTGGCCAGGCTTGCAGGTTTGCAGCCGGCAGGATTGTTGGTTGAAATCCTCAATGAAGATGGAACCATGGCCCGTTTGCCGGAGCTGATGAAAGTTGCGAAAAAATTCGATCTCAAAATTATATCGATTGAAGATCTTGTGGCCTATAGATTGAAGCATGATTCACTGATCGATAAAATTGAAGATTTTCAAATCGAAACAAGGTTTGGGAAATATTGTTTACGTGCCTACAAGCAAACTACTAATGGTCAGGTTCACCTGGCGCTTACAAAAGGTAACTGGGAATTAGACGAAGAGGTTCTTGTTAGGATCAATTCTACATTGATCAATAATGATATTGTTGGAACCCTTACAAATAATCCAGATGATAAATTGGCGAAAATGTTTAATATTATTAATGCGCAAGGGCAAGGAGCCATTGTTTTTATCAATCAGGAATATCAGTCATTTGACCTTATCAACAGGTTGAAGTATTTGAAAAATACGCAAGAAGGTAAGGAAGATTCAGAACCTTTGATTAAAATGGATGAAAAGGATTTTGGGATAGGGGCACAAATTCTTCATGACCTTAGAATAAATAAAATTAAATTGATCTCAAACAGTAAATATTCTGGTAAAAGAGTGGGTATGATTGGTTATGGCTTGGAAGTAGTTGATTATGTTTCATTTTAGGGATTCCGCAAGGTTTTTTGTATTTTCGTGATAGTGAATTCGTTTCGAAAAATATTATATCCCTTTTCCTTTGTTTATGGATTGATCACCAGCATTAGAAACAAAGCATTTGATTTGGGTTTGCTGAAATCTAAATCATTCGATATACCTGTAATAGCAGTTGGAAATCTCAATGTAGGTGGTACAGGAAAATCACCAATGATCGAGTATCTGGTCAGGCTTTTGCATCAAACGTATAAAGTTGCAGTGTTGAGTCGTGGGTATGGCAGAAAAACAAAGGGGTTTGTACTTGCGTCTCAAGCAAGTTCGGCCAAAGAACTAGGGGATGAACCATACCAATTTTACCGTAAGTTTAAAGATGTAGTAGTTGCTGTTGATGAAAAGCGAGTAAACGGCTTAGAACAGTTACAGGAGCTAAAGCCAGAACTGGATCTTGTATTACTTGATGACGCTTTTCAGCACCGGCATGTAAAGGCTGGATACTATATACTTTTAACGGCCTATGACAAACTCTATACAGCTGACTTGTTGCTGCCGGCAGGTGATTTAAGGGAGAGCAGAAAGGGTGCAGCCAGAGCAGATTTAATTATCATTAGTAAATGCCCGGCAGACATAAGTGAACAAAAACAACTTAAACTTATTAAAAAGATTCATCCCTCAGCTAATCAAAGAGTTTTTTTTAGTGCTATAAAATACGATGCGTTTGTATTTGGGAAGGAGGAGAAGATTCCGATAGACGAATTAAGTTTATGGAATATCTTATTAGTTACCGGTATCGCTGATACGCAACCTTTGGAGGGATTTCTCAATTCGGCTCAAATTAACTTTCAGCAATTAAAGTTCTCCGACCATCAGTTTATTGGGAATCAAGAGCTGGAAAAAATCACAGGTATTTATTCCGATATGCAGGGTGAAAAAAAACTAATACTAACTACTGAAAAGGATTATGTGAGAAGTTTTCTCAAGACGGCACTGCCGATATATTACTTACCTATCAAAACAGAAATAATAGGAGATAGTGAAGAATTTAATGATTTAATTAAAAAATATGTACGAAAAAATTAAGGAAACAGCCAGATTTTTAATGGATATAGGTTTAGATAAACCCGAAATAGGGATTGTTTTGGGAACAGGGCTTGGAGGAATTGTAAAAATGATCGAGGTGGAAAAGAGAATTCCTTATCACGATATACCCAACTTTCCCGTGAGTACCGTTTCCGGTCATTCAGGCACCTTGATTTATGGAGAACTCTCTGGAAAAAAAGTAGTCGCCATGCAAGGAAGATTTCACTACTATGAGGGTTGGGAAATGCCCGAAGTGACCTTCCCAATTCGCGTAATGAAGCTTTTGGGAGTAGAAAAATTATTGGTTTCCAATGCCTGTGGCGGTGTTAACCCTGAATTTAAGGTTGGTGATATCATGATTATTACCGATCATATTAACATGATGCCTGAACATCCATTAAGAGGAGAAAATGAAGAAAGGTTTGGGCCCCGTTTTGTTGATATGCACGAGCCTTATAGCCAAAGTATGATCTCATTAATGAAGATTGTGGCGAGAGAAAATAATATACATGTTAAAGAGGGTGTTTACCTCGCTCTACAAGGGCCAACCTTTGAAACTCCCGCTGAATACAGAATGGTGATGCTAATGGGAGCCGATGCTGTTGGAATGAGCACAGTACCTGAAGTGATAGTCGCTAAACATATGGGTATGGATTGTTTTGGTTTATCAGTGATCACCGATCTTGGAATTGAAGGGAAAATAGAGGAAGTATCTCATGAAGCGGTTCAACTTGCTGCAAAATCCTCGGAAGTTAGGATCAGTAAATTAGTACGAGAATTTATAGATAGATTGTAATTGTAGAAAACTAATAAAGCACCTCCGGATACAGAGGTGCTTTAGCTTACTAACTCAAAATTAATCATAAATGAAGAACAAAATTTGTGATATATCTTGTTCGTTTTCAAAATTACAGAATATTTAGTGAATTCACAAATATTAATCTAATAAATTTGGTTAAATCTCTTTTTATTGCATTTATTATTATGAATCTACATATTTTGAACCATTTGAGTTGAGAATCACATAATACATAAAATCACTAAATAAACTGTACAATGAAAAAAGCACCTCCGAAAAGAGGTGCTTTTAGCTTACTAACTCAAAATTAATCATAATGAAAACAAAATTAGTGGGGAATTTTGCTTCCTTTTATTAATTGCAAAACTTATGCCAAAACCAACTGTGAATGTTAATATTTTATTAATAAATATAAAAAATATCATTTTTTATCGTTAAGTACGATTTTTTTAAGGGAATTCCTTACGATTCTTATAAAGTCGATCAAAAAACGCGATTTTTTTTATTGCTATAACTTAAAAGCACCTCTTGTAGGAGGTGCCTTTAGCTTACTAACTCAAAATTAATCATATGAAGTCAAAATTAATGGGGAATCTTGCTTCAACCATGATATATCAAAATCTATACCAAAATGATCAAGATCTTGTTAATCATATGTTAATTTGAAAAATATTCTAGACTAAATGCTTTTCAGCGCGATATGAAGAACGCACTAATGCACCACTCTCCACATATTTGAAACCCAGTTCAAGCCCAATTGCTTTGTATTTTTCAAATTGCACAGGTGTAATGAATTCATGAACAGGTAAATGTTGTTTACTAGGTTGTAAATATTGGCCAATAGTAATGATATCAACCTTTGCTTTTCGCAAATCATGCAGCGTTTCAATGACTTCTTTTTCTTTCTCACCCAGACCCAGCATAATTCCAGATTTAGTTCTGATCTGCCCCGATTCCTTTAGATATGCAAGAACTTCTAGACTTCTATCATATTGTGCCTGAATTCTCACTTCTCTGGTAAGGCGCCTTACGGTTTCAAGATTGTGGGAAATCACTTCCGGAGCCACTTCTATGATACGATCGATATTGGTTTTGATCCCTCTGAAATCCGGTATCAAAGTTTCCAGTGTAGTATTTGGATTTGTCCGCCTAATTGCCTCTACTGTCTCAGCCCAAATGATAGAGCCTCCGTCTTTAAGGTCATCTCTGTCAACAGAAGTGATTACAGCATGTTTGATTTTCATTAAATGAATAGATCGTGCTACTTTTTCAGGCTCGTCCCATTCTACAGCTTCTGGCTTCCCGGTTTTTACCCCGCAGAATCCACAGGAACGGGTGCAAATATTCCCTAGAATCATAAAAGTAGCGGTTCCTTCCCCCCAGCATTCACCCATATTGGGGCAACTTCCGCTTGTGCAGATGGTATTTAATTGATACTTATCCACTAAGCTTCTCAGGTCAGTGTATTTTTTACCAACTGGAAGTTTAACTCTGAGCCAATCAGGTTTCTTGGTTCTTGGAACGATGACCGAATTATCCGACATATTTTATCGATTTTAGATTGGCAAATTTACAAAGAAAAATCTTAAACCGATCCTGGGATATTGTAAGTCTTAAAATACCCTGTGCTTAAATTTAATCACCTGATTTTAAATTGAGAAGCTTAATCACCAGTCCCAATTGCCCAAGGTGGTAAAGATCATGTTGCAACATACCGTTCAATAAAAAGGCATAGGGGTAGTACCCTTTAAAATCAGTATCATAGTAGGTTTCTTCAAGAAAATCGTCCGATTTATCTTTTAGCTGATTAATGAGTTCTCCCAAGCTTGCATTGTAGGCCTGAAGAATTCTGTGCTTCCCCATCTCCTTTAATTCGGTATTAGTTTTCCAATTTGTCGGATCATCATCAGTGATGCTTCCCTCACCTGTTCTAATTTTAAGAATGGTTTCTTGTCTCCAGATGGTCAGATGGGAGATTATTTCAGCTGCACTGTGAATATTTCGTGGTTGATAAAATAATTCGGTTTCAGACAATGGGCTTATCATTGTCTCAAAATTAGTACCGATCCAGTTATTCCCCTTTTGAATTTGTTCCATCTGAACGATCAGATTCTTGATGAGTATATTCACTGTACTAAATTTTTAAGGTTCAATAATTGCTTCGAGCTCATTGGATATTTTGAAAAGTAACGTAACCAAGTAATTGCGACAGCTGAACCACAAGTTGATCCTCATGTAAACCTTCCGGTTGATTTATATAAATGCTCCCTTGATCATCACTTTGTCAATAAGATTGCTTCCGAATGCATAGGGAATAAAATGATAAGAAGGTATGTTTTTGGTAATGATCAGATTTGCGAATTTTCCTTTGGTGATACTACCATGAGAGTCGCTGATTCCCATAGCATAGGCGCCATTTATTGTGGCTGCATTGATCGCTTCTTCAGGTGTCATTTTCATTTTTATACAGGCAGTGGCCACTACAAAATTCATATTGCCACTTGGGGTGGATCCGGGATTGAAGTCTGTTGCCAGTGCAATTCCCAATCCTTCGTCTATCATTTTTCTTGCCGGGGTATAAGGAATGCTTAGAAAATACGAACAGGAAGGCAATGCCACAGGCATTACCTCCGTTTCCTTTAAACTGTTGATATCTTGCTCAGTCATGACCTCTAAATGATCAACACTTAGCGCTTTGTATTTTACACCAATTTGAACGCCACCAATACTATTGAATTGGTTTACGTGAATCTTTGGCTTTAATCCATATCTGCTTCCCGTTTGAAGAATTTTTTCAGTCTGTTTTACATTAAAATAGCCTGTTTCACAAAATACATCAATGAATTCAGCCAGTTTCTTTTCCGATACTTCGGGAATCATTCTTTCGCAGATTAGATTTACATAAGCTTCTTTTTGATTTAGAAAAGCTGCAGGAAATGCATGGGCGCCAAGAAAAGTAGCTTTGATAGTTATTGGATACGAGTTGGCCAGCGTTTTTATTACTTGTAACATTTTCACTTCTGATTCTGGAGTGAGGCCATAGCCCGATTTAATTTCAACGGCTCCAGTTCCCATTTTCATGATCTCCTCCAGACGTTGAAAAGATTGTTCAAATAATTCCTGTTCAGAGCTGTCTTGCAGTTTTTTGGCTGAATTAAGAATACCACCGCCTCGGGAGGCGATCTCCTCATAAGTCAAACCATTGATACGGTCAACGAATTCTCCTTCACGATGTCCAGCAAAAACAATATGTGTATGAGAATCACACCAGGCTGGTAGGATGGTTTGTCCTCTGGCGTCAATTACCCGATCGGCATTGAAGTCAGTCAGCTCAGACATAGAACCAAAATCTTCAATTTTTTCATTGTCAATTCTGAGAAAAGCGTTTTTAATAGAAGGTAATTCCTTCATGGATACCCCGGAAACTCTTCTCACTGAACTATCACGTATTTGAACGAGTTCCTGGATGTTGAAGAATAAGGTTTTCATGATACAAATTGGGTTGTTTGAACAGCAAGGCTAATTTATAGAATTAATCTTTTCAAATCAGTAAATAATGTTATAAATGTTACTTGAAAACACTTTGTATTACTGTGCAGATAAGTATCTTTGTAAAAATTTTTTAAGAATGACCAGAGCCATATATATAGCTACGGGAGAGACGGAAAGCGGTAAATCAATCATCACTTTAGGTTTGATGCGAATACTTCTGGGAAGAACCAGGAAAGTAGGATATTTCAGGCCCATTATCGAAGTACCTGATAAGACCAAAAAAGACAACCATATAGAAACAGTTCTGTCACATTTTAAGCTTGAAATGGACTATGAAGAGTGTTATGCTTTAACCGGAACAGAAGTCATTAAGAAGAAAGCAAAAGGAAATGATGGTGATATTCTGGATATTATCATTAAGAAATATAAAGCTTTGGAAGACAGGTTTGACTTTATCTTGGTAGAGGGAACTGATTTTTCGGGTCACGCGGTATTTGTAGAATTGGATATGAACGCTGTGATCGCTAAGAATCTTGGAATTCCTGTTATACTGGTTGGTAGTGGGAAAGATAAGAACGTAGAAGAATTGGTTTCGAATCTGAATCTTGCTTATGATTCTTTTTTGGATAAGGAGGTAAAAGTGCTTGGAATTGTTGCGAACAAGGTTGAAGAGCCGTTTATAGAAGCAGTGGCTCAATCACTTGCTAAAGCGGTTGAAGAAAAAATATTTATTGGGGTGATACCCATGATCCGCAGTTTGAATAATCCTACAATAAAGGAGATCGTTGATGAATTAAATGCTGATATTTTGATCGGTGAAAATCAGCTGGATAATCAGGTTGAAACTTCCGCGGTAGGTGCTATGCAGTTGAGAAACTTTCTTGTTCATCTTAAACCAAATTGCTTGGTTATTACACCGGGAGATAGAGCTGATATTATTCTCACTTCTCTTCAGGCAAGTATATCAGATAATTACCCGAAGATTGCCGGCATTTTGCTCACCGGTGGATTGCTACCCGAAGAACCAATCATGAAATTAATTCAAGGATTAAAAGAGGTAGTACCAATTCTTGCCATTGAGCATGGAACTTTTGAGGTGGCCAATGAAATTGGAGCCATAAGATCACATATAGACCCCAGCAATGACCAACGAATTTATACTTCTCTCAATACTTTTGATAAATATGTAAATATCAGTGATTTAACCAGAAAATATTTAACATTTAAACCAAAAGGTTTAACGCCAAGAATGTTTCAATATAATCTGTTAAAGAGAGCACAGAAAATCAGAAAACATATTGTTCTTCCAGAAGGAACGGATGAAAGAATTCTATTGGCAGCAGGGAGGTTAAAGGTTCTTGATGTTGTTGATATTACACTACTAGGTTCTAAAAGCAGTATTCATGAAAAGATTAAGGAATTGGGAATCAGTATGGATCTTGAAAAGATTAACATCATAGATCCTTTGTCATCGCCACAATTTGAAGACTATGCGCAAACCTTTTATGAATTGAGGAAACATAAAAATATCAATTTAAGTATGGCCCGTGATATGATGCTGGATGTGTCATTTTATGGTACGATGATGGTCTATAAAGGAGACGCTGACGGAATGGTATCCGGAGCTGTGAATACGACGCAACATACCATTCGACCAGCGTTGCAATTCATCAAAACAAAACCAAATGTTTCAGTGGTTTCCTCTGTGTTCTTTATGTGTTTGGACGACCGGGTTTCGGTATTTGGAGACTGTGCGATCAATCCGAACCCCACAGCCGAACAATTGGCTGAAATTGCCATCTCCTCAGCCGATTCAAGTGCCGCTTTTGGTATTGAACCAAAAGTTGCCATGCTCTCATACTCGTCAGGATCTTCTGGTTCGGGAGCCGAAGTGGAAAAGGTGAGAAAGGCTACTGAAATTGTAAAGCAGCTCAGACCGGATCTTGAGATCGAAGGACCGATTCAATATGATGCAGCAGTTGACATTAGGATTGGTAAAAAGAAATTACCCAATTCAAAAGTGGCAGGTGAAGCCAGTGTTTTGATCTTCCCTGATCTTAATACCGGAAATAATACCTATAAGGCTGTTCAAAGAGAAACTGGCGCTATCGCTATTGGCCCGATGCTTCAGGGATTGAACAAACCTGTAAATGATCTCAGCAGGGGCTGCACGGTTGATGACATTTTTAATACTGTGATTATTACCGCGATTCAGGCACAGTAGAATGGAAATGAAATGCATGAAACCCTTGTACCGACTCCTATCACAGTGCTGCCAGATCATCAGGATAAAGGAATAGGGTCGAACTTGATGAGCTATGCGCATCAAAAGGCATTGGAACTTGTATTTAATTCAATAGCACTAATTGGCCATGAGGATTATTATCCTTAATTTGGATACCAACAGGCCCTTAAATACGGTATAAGTTTTCCTTTCGAAGCTCCCAAAATCAATTGTTTTGCCATCGAACTTAAAAAGGCAGGTTTAGCAGGTGTAAAGGGAGAACTTGTATTTGCCAGAGAATTTTTAGAAGGTTAGTTTTAATTACAAAGAGAATCATAATGATGAAAATACTAGTAATCAATTCGGGAAGTTCTTCGATCAAATTTCAATTGATAGAAATGCCTGAAAAAATAGTTACTGCTTCGGGCATGGTAGAAAGAATCGGATTGGACAATTCCAAAATACTACTTCGAACAAAAGATAAAGAAATTGAGGAAAAAAGAATGATTAGCAATCATGAGGAAGGACTCGAACTGGTAGCCAAACTCTTGTTGGAGCCCTCGGTGGGACTACTAAATGAAGCTGATGAGATTGACGCGGTAGGGCATAGGGTAGTTCATGGTGGGGACACTTTTTCAAAAACAACAATAATTGACATCGAGGTAAAAGCGAAGATCAAAGAGCTCTTTAGCCTGGCACCCTTGCACAATCCTCATAACTTCAAAGGAATAGAAGTTTCTGAAAAAATCTTTAAAAAGGCTATTCAGATCGCCGTATTTGATACAGCTTTTCATCAAAGTATTCCTGAAGAAGCTTTTAGATATGCCATTCCTGAAAAATTTTATCTTGAGAATCAGATAAGAACTTATGGTTTCCATGGAACCAGTCATAAATATGTTTCTCAACGAACCAATGAATATCTGCAAAAAGAAACTTCAAAGATCATCAGCGTACACTTAGGAAATGGTTGCAGTATAACTGCTGTTAAAGATGGTAAGAGTATTGATCATTCCCTGGGGTTTGGCCCAATGAACGGCCTGATCATGGGTACAAGAAGCGGAGACATTGACCAGTCTGTAATCTTTTATATGATGGACGAATTGGGATTTAGTTCAGGAGAGGTAAAAAAAATACTTCAGGAAGAAAGCGGGATGTATGGCCTTACAGGATTCAGCGACCTTCGAGAGATAGAGATGAAGGCAGAAGAAGGAGATCCAAGTTGTATTCTGGCACTTCGAATAAATGCATACAGGGTGAAGAAGTATATCGGGGCCTATGTTTCTGTGTTGAATGGACTTGATGCCCTTGTATTTACCGCAGGTATAGGAGAGAATTCAACGATTATGAGAAAACTGATCTGTTCAGATCTCGATTTTTTAGGTATCGATCTCGATTTGATCAAAAATGACATGAGAAGTAAAGAACTGAGGGAAATACAATCTTCAGCATCACGTGTCAAAATAATGGTCATTCCAACCAATGAGGAAATTGAAATCGCGATTCAGTCTTATGATCTCATCAACAGTGAAAACAACTTATAAAACGGAAACACTTTCTAAATTTACCCGTCCTTAATTGAGATTAGCAGGAAATAATTAAATTAGCAAGGTTTAATTAATTAAAAATATTCATGACAAAGCTTCAAAAGGAAGACTACCCTATTTTTTACAAGCCGTATATCAATGTTCTGAACGATAATTTAGGTTTGCTCGGTCATTTAGAGGCAACACTCGAGCGCTTTGAACAAGTCCTTTTCGAGGTAGAGGAAGCGAAACATGAATACAGATATCAGGAGGGAAAATGGACATTGAAAGAGATCGTACAACACCTGATCGATGCCGAACGTGTATTTGTTTACAGGGCATTGAGGTTTTCACGGAAGGATGAAATACCGGTACCTGGGTTTGAAGAAAATGCGTATGTGTCGAATTATAATAGTAATAAACGATCTTTTCAGGCGCTACTCGATGAATTTTGTTTAGTCAGAAGGGCTACCATATTGATGTTTCAGGATTTTGATACAAACACGTTGGATTTAATGGGAACGGTAGAGGGTAATTCAATTTCTGTAAAGGCTCTCGGTTTTATTTGCAGTGGTCATGTGTTACATCATTTAAATGTAATGGAAGAAAGATATCTTTAAGGATATAATTATTCCTTTAAATTTCAATTGTTTGTAAATTTTCAGGGAAAAGTATGAACAATGAGGGATGGCGATATGGCTATTTTGTATAAGGCAGAATCATAAAAATTTAGATTATTATCATAGATACTTAGGATCAAATATGAAAGCAGGACAAGAAAACGAAAAATTGAAAAGCTATGATGCCATAGTAATTGGCACGGGAATATCAGGAGGATGGGCTGCCAAGGAACTCTGTGAAAATGGACTTAAAACCCTTGTTTTAGAAAGAGGAAGGATGGTGCAGCATGTCATTGACTATCCTACCATGAATAAAGAGAACTGGGATTTTAAGCATCGAAACAAGATAACTCCTGAGGAGGAAGAACGACAGGAAAAGCAGTCAAGAACAGGGTATACTACTGCTGAAGATAGCAAGCATTGGTTCGTTGACGATATCGATCATCCTTATACAGAAACCAAGAGATTTGATTGGATGCGTGGATATCACGTAGGTGGCAGGTCGATAACCTGGGGCAGGCATTCGTACAGGTTGAGTGAAATGGATTTTGAGGCAAATAAAAAAGACGGATACGGAGTAGATTGGCCAATAAGATATAAGGATATTGCTTCTTGGTATGATAAGGTGGAGGAATATATTGGAGTATGCGGAACCAACCTTGGTTTAGAGCAATTACCTGATGGTAAATTATCTGAACCTATGGAGTTCAATTGTGTAGAGGCCGATTTGGTGGAAAGGGTTGCTGAGAAAATGAACGGGAGAGTTATTACAGAGGCAAGACTTGCCCATATTACCGGAGACAAAGTGCATGAAGGGCGGGGCAAGTGTCAGTTTCGGGATCGTTGCATAAGGGGTTGCCCATTTGGCGGCTATTTTAGCAGTAATGCTTCGACCTTACCCGCAGCCAATCGAACGGGAAATATGACCCTTAGGCCGAATTCGATTGCCTATGAAGTTGTTTATGACGAACAAACAAAAAAGGCCTCAGGGGTTAGGATTATTGATACTGAAACTAATGAAAGATTATATTTTGAAGCCCAGGTAATTTTTTGCTGTGCTTCTGCTATTGCTTCAACTGCCATCCTAATGCAGTCTAAATCAGAAAGATTTCCAAATGGATTAGGTAATGACAGTGGCGAATTAGGGCATAATATCATGGATCATCATCTTAATGTTGGGGCCTATGCAACTGTTAATGAACATCAGGACAAGTATTACAAAGGCAGGAAACCTTCAGGGTTTTATATCCCGAGGTTTAGAAATTTAGACAAAGATTCTGAACATCCTGACTTTCTTAGAGGATATGGGTATCAGGGAAGTGCAAGTAGAGTGAACTGGCGTCGCGCTATAAGTGAGTTGAGTTATGGAGAGACTCTAAAACAAGAATTGATTAAGCCAGGACCCTGGGTTATAGGGGTCAGTGGTTTTGGAGAATGTCTTCCTTATCATGATAATAAAATTTCTTTAAATTATGACAAACCCGACCAATGGGGTCTTCCAACGGTTGATTTTGATGTGGAATTTAAGGAGAATGAGAAATTAATGCGAGATGATATAAAAACACAGGCAGTTGCCATGCTGGAAGCAGCCGGATATGATGACGTCGTTGGCTACGATAATTTAAATAAATTTGCTCCCGGACTCGCAATTCATGAAATGGGTGGTGCGCGAATGGGAAGAGATCCCAAGACTTCTGTGCTGAACAAATATAATCAGGTACATGCTGTTTCAAATGTGTACGTAACGGATGGGGCTTGTATGACTTCTTCAGCATGTCAAAATCCGTCGCTAACCTATATGGCAATAACCGCAAGGGCAGTGAATCATGCAGCTCGGGAATTTAAAAAGAACAACAAAGTATAAAAGATGAATAGAAGAGAAGCATTAAAAAGTTTGGGACTCAGTTTGGGATATGTTGTTACTGCTCCGGCGGCAATTAGTGTATTGCAGTCATGTTCGGGTAAAGAAGAAACCTGGACCTCTTTATTTTTTAGGGAAGATGAGAAACAAATGGTTAGCTACCTCGTAGACATTATTCTCCCTGTTTCTGATATCCCTGGGGGTTTAGATGTAAATCTACCTCAGTTTATCGATATGATGTGTAATGATACACTAAAAGAATCCGACAAGGAACTATTTCATCAAGGCAGTCAGTTCTTTGGAAATCAGTATCATGAAAGGTTCAAAAAAGACATCAATAACTCAAAAAAGGATGAAATTAGGGAAGTTTTTTCTTCTTATTTTGACCTGGATCAGGCTGAACAGGATAAGGTAAAATTCATGCAATCGAAAAACGTTGATGATCTGGCGGGTGAAGAAAAGAAGAATTTCACCATATATAAGTTTCTTATAATGGTACGAAGTCTATCCCTTCTCGGTTATTTTACTTCAGAACAAATTGGAAAGGAAGTATTGAGTTTCGATCCGATTCCTGGCGGATATCAAGCTTGTATTCCAGTATCTGAAATCGGAAATGCCTGGACCATTTAAAGAATAACTAAATAAAATGCTCGGATGCAAATCAAAATAACCATGCTTATCGCAGGACTTTTAAGTCTTTTAGGCTTGTCATCTTATAAGTTGCAAAAGACGAATCAGGAATCAGACAAAGTGAAAGTTACCATCGAGATAAAGTCAAAATTAGGTGAAGGTTCTTTTTGGGATCATCATGATCAGAGATTATTCTGGGTTGACATAGAAGGTAATAAGGTGCATATTTATGACCCTGCAACTAAAAAAAATAAGACCTTTGATACTCCTTCCCGCGTTGGAACAGTTGTGCCCAAAAATAAAGATGAAGCCGTAATTGCTCTCGAAGACGGAATTTATATGCTAAACACCAACAATGGGGATTTAAGTTTGTTTTCTGACATTGAAGCCGAATTGACCGGAAACAGGTTCAATGATGGAAAATGTGATCCAAATGGAAATTTATGGATCGGTTCCATGCATCTTGATCAATCAGCACCAAAGGCGAATCTTTACAAAGTAGAGGGTAGTGGTATATCGTCTAAAATGCTTGACAGTGTAACCATCTCAAATGGTATCGTTTGGACAAAAGACAAAAAAACAATGTACTATATTGATACGCCAACAGGATATATTCGAGCATTTGATTTTAATCCTGAAAACAGTACAATTTCAAATGAAAGAATAGCGGTTTATATTGATGAGTCGATCGGCTTTGGTGATGGAATGGCTATCGATTCAGAAGATAAACTATGGGTTGCTTTATGGAATGGTAATGCAGTGGTACGTTTTGATCCTTTGACCGGAAAATTAATGAAAAAAATCGATGTTCCCGCGCACAATGTTACTTCTTGCACCTTCGGAGGGAAAAATTTTGACACACTGTATATTACGACATCAAGTCTTGATATGACAGAAAAAGAGATGGAGAAATTTCCGTTGGCTGGTTCTTTGTTTGAAGTGAGGCCTGGAGTAAAGGGAGTTGCAGGTAATTTTTTTAATCAAAAAAGATGATCATACAGGTGATAGGAGTAAGTGGGTGTGGTAAAACCACCATTGCAAAGAAGCTTTCAAATGATCTTGGGCTTCCGTTTTATGACGCTGACGATTTTCATCCGCAAGCAAATATTGATAAAATGAGTAGTGGAAAACCACTCAATGATGAAGACAGAGCTTCTTGGTTAGAAATCCTTTCAGTCAATCTTCAGCAATGGGAAGGGGAAGGTGGTGCTATTTTAGCTTGTTCAGCCTTAAAGGAAAAATACAGAAATAGATTGGCACAAGATCTGAAAAATTGCTTTTGGGTATTTCTTTCAGGATCTTATGAATTGATCTTCGATAGGATGCGTAAAAGGAAAAATCATTATATGAGTGAGGAAATGCTCCGGTCTCAGTTTGAGACTCTTGAAGTGCCGGATTATGGAATTCACGTTGATATTGGAAAATCTCCAGAAGAGATAGTTGAAAAAATAAAGTCTAGTTTATGAGCAGTTATAAAAGTGAATTTGGTGTGTTTGGCCTTGGGGTAATGGGCAGCAGTATAAGTTTGAACATTGCAGATAAGGGTTATGAATTGTCGGTTTATAACAGGGCAGATTCAGGAGAAGAAGAAGTAGTGAATAATTTTATATCGGTAAACACGCATAGATCTAATATCAAGGGGTTTACAGACCTGAAGTTATTTATTAACTCTTTGGCCAGACCAAGAAAGATCCTTATCATGATCAAAGCAGGTCCTACGGTAGACCTTGTTTTAAAGCATTTGATCCCGCTGCTCTCAGAAGGAGATATCATTATAGATGGGGGAAATTCTCATTATTTGAATACAAAGAAAAGATTTGAATTCGCACAAAGTCACGGTATAGAGTTTATAGGTGCAGGTATTTCTGGAGGTGAAGAAGGTGCTAGAAAGGGCCCTTCGATTATGCCGGGAGGTAAAAAGGAGAGTTATGCTTATGTATCCGAGATATTGGAGTCAATTGCTGCTAAAGATGACTTCGGAAAAACCTGTTGCACGTATATAGGGCCTGAAGGATCTGGCCATTTTATTAAAATGGTGCACAATGGGATAGAATATGTTGAGATGCAATTACTTGCCGAATTATATGGGCTGATGTCAAAAAGGATGTCAAATGAGGAGATTGCAGCTGTATTTGAATCATGGAATCAAGGAAAGTTATCAAGTTATTTGTTAGAGATCACCATTAAAATTTTAAGAAAAAAGGAAGGTGATGAATACTTACTTGATATGATTTTAGATAAGGCAGGTAATAAAGGAACAGGTTCCTGGTCAAGTAAAGCCGCTTTTGATATGGGAATCCCGAATACGATGATGTCGGCCGCCGTTTTTGCCAGATATATTTCTTCTTTTAAAGCAACTCGTCAAATAATAGCAAAGCTGGTTGATTCTGATAACGATGTAAATAAAGAATTGAATATCAATGTGCTGGAAAAGGCATATGAATTTTCCAGACTAGTCAATCACCAGCAAGGGTTTAAACTTATGCGGCAGGCTTCAGAATCCAACGGTTGGGAACTTCATTTTTCTGATATAGCCAGAATCTGGTCTAATGGATGTATCATAAAGTCACACCTTATGAATTTACTTCATAAGGAATTCCAAACCAATGACGATCTCTTTGAAATGGAAATGGTAAAAGACGAATTGATCAATGGAGAATCTGCGACTCGTGAAGTTTTGATGATGGCTTTGCAAGAAAGGATTTCAGTGCATTGTTTTTCAGCTGCTTATAATTATTGGGTAGACATGACGACTGAAAGGTTACCGGCAAATTTGATACAGGCCCAAAGGGATTTCTTCGGGGCACATACCTATCAAAGGGTGGATGCCCCCGAATCGGATTTTTATCATACAAAATGGTGATCTAAATTTAAATTTTAGCCACTTAACTAGTTGTTTTTCAAGTTCTTTTAAGAGCCGGTTTTATTTTCATTCATTGAGTTAATATAATAAATGAGGTATTTTTTTCGTTAAGTATTAAAAATTGCGAAGAAATGAAAAATGACAGAATTGGATTCTCAAAAGGATCTGATAATAAAAAGCGCAGTGAAAAAGAAATCTTTAACAGTAAGGCGCAAAGAATGGCAGAAAAAGAATATGAGGAATACTATGACAAGATCAGGCATCTAAGCCGGGGCCTCTAATCAATTATTTTTATAGAAATCTTTCACATAAGCCAGTTTCTGGTTATGTGTCATATTTTCAGATGTCTTAATCTCTCTTTGTTTTATAGCTAATTCGGGGATACTCGATATGAGCTTCTCTAATTTGAATTTTGTTTGGGCAGGTCCGAACAACAATATCTCATCAGCTGAATGTAATTTTTTTAATACCCGAAGCAGGTATTTTTGGGTATATTCCTTTATCCTGTTTTCTTTACCCTTTTCATCCACCAGGAACTGATCACCGAACCTTCCGAATTGTTTTTTTTCTCCTTCGATACGAACTCTGGTTTCGATATCAGAATAAATTGTTTTTGAGTAAATTGCATTCTTGGTCAATGTGATCAAGTTTGCTTCTTTTTGATCGATCCAAATACCTATCTTGCGCATAACGGAACTATTTAGTTAATACTCTATTTTATTCTTCTTTTCTTCCCAGGCTTTAAAGGCCTGCATAGCTTCTTCTTTATTAATTTGTTCAAATGGAATTGTTCTTTTGCTGGGTTGTAAATCCAACTCTTTATAAATAAAGTCATCATCAAAACCAATTTTGGCCGCATCTGTTTTGTTGCAACCGTAAAATACTTTTTTGGGTCGGGCCCAATATATAGCCCCCAAACACATAGGGCAAGGTTCACAACTGGTGTACAATACACAATCCTCCAGTTGAAATGAATTCAAAACCTTACAAGCTTCTCTAATGGCTATAACCTCTGCATGAGCAGTAGGGTCATTTGTGGAAGTCACTTTGTTATTCCCCTTGCCAATTATTTTACCATCCTTAAGTATGATACAGCCGAAAGGCCCTCCCTCATTATTCAATACTCCTTTTATCGCTATATCGATGGCTTGATTCATAAACAGTGCATGATCAGTCAAACTGTTGTCATTTTCCTCTTCCAGGGCCTTTGCAGCTTCATCCAGGAATTTCTTGTTAAAACTATTGCACATAGATTATTTACCTCTTGGAAACAGGGAAAGTAGCCATTTTTAAATCCTAATTCCCTGTTCTTTTGTTTATACTTTTAGGCTTCCCACCATCTCTTCCGGACGCACCCATTCATCAAATTCTTCTCCTGTCAAAAAACCAAGATTAACTGCCTCTTCTTTTAAAGTAGTACCGTTTTTATGAGCAGTTTTTGCAATTTTTGCCGAATTCTCATATCCGATCTTAGTATTAAGAGCCGTTACCAGCATTAGTGAATTGTTTAAAAGTTGCTTAATCTGAGGATAATTTGGTTCAATTCCAATGGCGCAATTAATACTAAATGACATACAGGCATCTCCAATTAATTGTGCTGATTGAATTGTGTTGGCCGCCATAACTGGTTTGAAAACATTTAGTTCATAGTGACCTGTCATACCACCAACCGTAACAGCAACGTCGTTACCAATTACCTGCGCACAAACCATTGTCAGCGCTTCTGCCTGTGTAGGATTTACCTTACCAGGCATGATAGATGATCCTGGTTCATTGGCTGGAATGATAAGCTCACCAATACCACTTCTTGGGCCCGATGCCAGCATTCTAATATCATTGGCTATTTTCATCAATGAAACTGCCAGTTGTTTCAAGGCACCGTGAGTTTCCACCACTGCATCATGTGCAGCAAGTGCCTCAAACTTATTTTCAGCCGTAATAAACGGAAGATCCGTAAATTCTGCAATATATTTTGCAACAAGTTCTGAATAACCTTCGGGAGTATTGATCCCTGTTCCAACTGCAGTACCCCCAAGAGCAAGTTCAGAAAGATGATCAAGGGTATTGTTCAAGGCCTTTAGACCATGATCAAGTTGTGAAACATAGCCCGAAAATTCCTGACCAAGTGTGAGTGGGGTAGCATCCATTAGATGCGTCCTGCCAATCTTAACGACGTTCGAAAACTCAATCGATTTTTGCTGCAACGTATTGCGTAATTGTTCTACCCCGGGGATAGTCACTTCCATAATTTTTTTGTAGATAGCAATGTGCATTCCGGTAGGGAAGGTGTCATTCGAAGATTGAGACTTATTCACATCATCATTAGGATGAATAAAACGATCAATACCCTTCAAATCCCCTCCGTTATTCACATGCGCCTTATTGGCGATCACTTCATTGCAATTCATATTGCTCTGAGTTCCTGAACCCGTTTGCCAGATTACCAAGGGGAACTGATCAAATAATTCTCCAGCGAGAATCTCGTCACATACCTTTGAGATCGCATCTCTTTTTACTTTATCTAGAACGCCAAGGTCATGATTGGTATAGGCAGCAGCTTTTTTTAAATATGCAAATCCTTCAATGATTTCCTTTGGCATTGAAGCTTCAGCACCTATCTTAAAATTGTTTCTTGACCTTTCGGTTTGAGCCCCCCAGAACTTATCCGCGGGCACTTGCACTTCACCAATGGTATCGTGCTCTATTCTGTATTTCATGCGTAAATATTTTTACTTCTAATGAGTACCAAAGATACAAAATAGAGCGCAGAAAAGACTTGATAAGGTCTTGAAATTTCGATTTTAAGGCAATCGGAAAATGTTGCGTGTCTTCGCATGTATACCACTATCCACCGTATTCTTCTCCACCATCTCCTCCAGCACCATTACGTTGACGTTCACGTTCTTTTTTCTGATTAAATCGGTAGGTAAATGAAAGTCTGAACTGTCTTTCTCTCCATTGAAATTCGCTGTTTTGCACAAAAGAATCTGTCGTGGTTTCAGACACTCTTTTTCTAGTGTTGAAAAGATCATCCACGTTAAAGACCAATGTTCCATTTCCTTTTAAAATGTCTTTACTAAAAGCCATGTTAGCCATAAACATGCCTTCGCTTTTGGTTTGGGAATTTTGTCTCGGACCTCTGAACATCAAGGAAGTTTGCCAATCTATTTTGGCTGGTAAGGGGATTTTTGAAGTTCCACGAGCAAACCAACTATTGAAATTCGATCCGAGATCAACGCCCTCATATTCTCCGTCTATGGTTGAATTATAGAAATTAAAGCTCGCATTTAACCTCCAATTCTTTTTTGGAGTGTAGTTTGCAGAAAACTCAAGCCCGTAGCGGTCATCCGTACTCAGATTAATAGGAGTCAGTCTTATAATTGGAATGCCATCCTCAGTAGTTTCTCCTGTATCGGAGCGTATGAATTGAAATATATCAGTAGCATGACTGTAGTAAACGGAAGTATTAAAAGTTACTTTTTGCCATCTTTTGTAATACCCAAGGTCCACACCATGTGAAATCGATGGGTCTAAATCAGGGTTTCCCTGAAATATATTTGTTCGGCTAGACTGAGATGGAAAGGGGTTGATAAATCTCGACCTAGGTCTTCTGATTCGACTATTGTATCCCAAAGTCAAATTTTCAGTTTCCGTAAATTCATAGACAAGGTTCACAGTAGGAAACGCATTGACGTAATTTTTTTGATTCACTGAATCAATTTCCTTTCCGGTTGAACGAATGTCAATATCAGTGGCTTCAACTCTTAGGCCTAAAAGAGCTGAGAATTTACCGAATTTATTTCCGTATTGACCATATACTGCTGATATCACCTCTTCATATTCAAAAAGGTTGGTTAGGCTGTCATTGACAATATAATCTCCATCCTCAGTTTCATTAAAAAATTTATAATCAGTTTCTCTGTCATCATTGTTGATTCTAAATCCTAATTCAACCTGTTGGTTTTCTCCAATAGGCAATACATAATCACTTTGAATCAAAAATCTCTTTTGTAATTCATAGGAATCGACCTTTTCAGAGAGCTGGTCAATCATATTGGGGAAAGTCTCCTCATTAGTGATCAAACTGTTTTCGTCATCGCTGTTATCCTGATATTGCAGGTCGAGGTCTATTTGATGCCCTTCTTTTTTGAATTTATGCAAAAAATTTAGATCATATTGAAAAACTTTATCTGTGGATACTTCATTTTCGATCCTAAGGGTTGCATTGGCCAGATCATCAAATTCATCAAAAGCGTCGGTCATATTTTCGGAGATACGGTCTCTGTCAGAATTTCTGTATAAAAAACTACCAGTTATAGAAGTTTCTTTAGCGATATAATACTCCACCCCAAAATTGAGGTTTAAATTGTTACCTTTTCTTGTGTAGTCAATTTGCTGATTAGTTGATGCATAATTCGCATCCGGAGAAAAGTACGTCGTCTCAGCACTCGAGTTTCCAGGTGATTCCCGGTCTGAATAGCCAATATTTGTAAAAAAGTTGACATTTTCGAGCCGGTAATTCAGACTGGTGGAAAATCCATAATTCTGTGGGATACCTAAATTAACTGTTCCAACCCCGTTGAAACCGGTTATTTTATCCCTTCTTAAGATAATATTAAGAATACCCGCAGTACCTTCGGCATCATATCTCGCAGAGGGGCTAGTGATAACTTCAACCTTGGCAATGGCATCGGCCGGAAATTGCCTCAGGGCTTCCGCGTCATTCAAACCAATCAGTCCACTGGGTTTGCCGTTAATAAGGATCCTCACATTCTCATTTCCTCTTAGGCTAACAACACCTTCTGCATCCACGGTTACAGAAGGAACGTTATCAAGCACGTCACTTGCGGTTCCTCCTTTTACGGTCATATCTTTACCTACGTTATAGATCTTCCTATCCAGTTTAACCTCCATAGTGCTTTTTTCAGCGATCAATTGGACCTCATCAAGTGCCTCAGCATTCTCTTCCATAAGTATTTGGCCAAGATCCATACTAGCATTGATCTCTACGTCTTCTATGATTATGGTTTTAAACGAAAGAAATTCGAAACTGATATTAAAACGCCCTTTTGGCACCTCAACATTAAATTTCCCTTTTTGGTTACTCAGGCCTCCAAAAACCTTCTGACCTTTTAAGGGTCTTATAATGACAGTGGCAAACTCAAGAGGAATACGAGGCTCATTTTCTAAAATCGTTCCCTTTAACTCGAACACTTCTTCTTTTTGTTGCGCAGCTCGGTTTGGTCTTTTACCAGTCTGAGCTTTCCCTAATAAAGGTAGACAGAGAAGTAAGAGCATTACATAAACTATTTTCATTAGGTTTTTTATGGTATATATACTTGGACAGCGAAGATAGAAGCAAGTTTAATGGGTGTTTTGTTAAAAGTATGTTAAATCAAACGATAAAATACTTCAGGAAGTAATTGTCATTTGAAAAATATGTATTATTTTTGACACTGATTTTAAACAACAATTAAGATTATGGAAATTGGTCAATTTTTGGGTTTTTTGGTTTTTTTAACCGTCTTCACCATGGGTTTTTGGATGTTGATTTTTCTGTTGACTATGGTAGTTCCATATTGGTTGTTTGGAAATTTGATGGAAAATTGGAAATTAAAAAAGGAAGCTAAAAAAAAGGCTGAATCTTAACGAAAATATATTGAAAAGCTTGTGAAAACAAGCTTTTTTTATTTGATCTGATCTTCTACTTCAAATATATTTTTATCGATATCTTTAGACCTATTATGAGTGTTTTTTCTACCACTTTTGTTAAAACGGTACGAAAAGGATAACAAGTATTGTGTGTCAAAAATATAATTTCTCTGCGTAACCGTATTAGCTTCCAAAGAGCTGAACTGTGCCTCTCTAGTGTGAAAAACGTCATTTATTTTAAAACTAAGGGTTGACTTTCCTTCCCAAAAATCTTTGGAGATGTTTAAATTTGCATATTGAAATGCCTTTAATTCGGTGATAGCCGTCTTTTGAGCCGACTGATATATAAAATCAATATTAAATCTTAGGGTGTTGTTGATGCGATAAAGTAACCTAAGGTTTCCATACCAAATCCAGTTATCATAGTCGTAAGCTTGATCCCTTGTGTCATACAATTGTGAAAAATAAGGACTTATAAGCCCGTATAACCTTATTTTATTAGTTGGATTGTAGGTGGCTTCTAATTCTATTCCAGTGTAGTTCAATGTCCCATTATTGATTGGAATTCTTCTGTAAATATCAAAGCCGTCAGTTGTTTGGTTACCTGTTTTTTCCAATACATTAAGGATTCGGTCAGTAGAATTTGAATAAAATAAGGCTGAGTTAAATGAAACTTTTTCAAACTCGTGATAGTATTCCAAATAAAAATAATTGGTATAGTAGGGTTGTAAATAAGGATTGCCGACTAGAATGAATCGTTCATCGGTAAACGAATTAAAAGGGTTCAATTGTGCGATACTTGGTCTGTCTATATATTTTGTATAGCCTAGGGATATGGCAACATGATCGTTCATTGTATACGTAAACAAGGCACTTGGAAAAACATCTGAGTAGTTATTGACAAACTCGTTATTGATTGTTTTTTCAGCGATTGATGTTTCACTAATCTCAGTTCTGAGGCCAAGAGAAAAACTTAGTTTCTCTAATTGTTTGCTATAGTTCGCATAAAAAGCATAGATATTTTCTTTATAATCTATTTCGCTTGTAAAAAAGGCTATAGGCTCAAAATGCATGGTTGTTTGATTCAAATTGCTCGAGGCAAAATCATTGTTGTAATTTCTGAAGTTGGATTTGAACCCGGCTTCTAAGCTAGCATTCTTCTTTATCGGTAATGTATAGTCAATTTTTACATAAAAATTGTCAACACTTTCATCTTTCACATACTTTTGTTCTGTAATATCACTTCCAGGATACGTTTCAGTATTGATGATATCGGTTTTATTATCAGCCAGGCTGTTGTCATATTTTATGTCTGCGGATAATTGATGACCTTCTTTGTTAAATTTGGTCGTGAACTGTAAAAAAGCTTCCAAAAAACCTTCATCAGAATTATCATCGACATTTCTCAAAGATGATTTGATAAGTTCATCTATGGGCTGGTAATCATTTAAAAACAGTTCAGAATCGTAATTTTTATTTGAATTGGTGTAAAGAATTGAAGACGTTATCGTATTCTTTTCGTCCAGATAAAAATCGCTTCCAAGATTGATGAGGAAACTATTTCTCTGTCGGTAATCAGAGCGTATTTGATCAAAATTACCTGTAGGTTGTTGCATATCGTCCAGAAATATCTGTTGGATCTCGGTATCTTTTATTTTAACCTGATGGTTGAAACTAACTGTTGAATACATGTTAATCTTATCAGTCTTGTAATTAACATAAGCAGAAACCCCATCATTTCCAGGCAGTCCTATATGGGCTTCCACTGTTCCGTTATAACCTTCAATGGATCTTTTTTTAAGAATAATGTTCAAAATGGCACCTCCACCTTCAGCATCGTATTTCGCTGATTGAGAAATGATTTCCACCTTATTGATCGTGTTTGCGGGTATCAGACTCAAGACATCAGCGCTGCTTCTCTGCCCGCCATAGGGCTTGCCATCGACCAAAATCAATGCGGCATTTCCTCTGATGCTAACATTTCCCTGTCCGTCAATTTTGACTGACGGAGTATTCTCGAGCACTGTAACGGCATTTCCGCCTACGTTGGCAATATCTTTGGACGCGTTATATACCCTTTTTGTTAATTGGTGGTCAATCAAATTCGTTCTGGCGATTATTTCTATTTCATCGAGATTCTCTGAATTTTGTACCAATTCTATTAATCCCATTTCAATATCCTGATTTATATTCAGTACATGAATTACGAAGGGTTGAAAAGATAAAGATTCTATAATGCAGTAGTAATTGCCATTTGGCACGGTCAACTCAAATTTACCATTTTTGTCGGTCACATCTCCTATAAGTTCGCGGGTATTAATATCTTGTAACGTCACTGTTACAAACTGCAGCGGAAGATGGGACTCGGCATCTTTTACTTGTCCGAAAATCTCATTTGCTACTTTCAATTCCTGACCTGAAATGCTGAAGGAGAGGAGAAATATGATCAAGATGCTTATTAATTTCATTACAAAAATGTGTAATCCGATAAAAGTAACTTATTCAGGATTATAAAAAAATAGTGGTTTAGGGGTATTTTCCGTCATTTACATAAAAAAGGAAATATCATATAATATCCTTGATTTTTTCAGGGGGCCTTCCAATCACTGCAGCATCACCATTCACCACAATGGGCCTTTCAATCAGTTTGGGAAAAGCGATCATAGCCTCTATCAATTCTGTTTCACTAAGGCTTTTGTTCTTAAATTTTTCTTTCCATATCGCTTCATTTTTTCGGATAAGGTCGATGGCCGGAATTCCTAATTTATCCAAAAGGTCACTTAGTTCATCAAAAGAAATAGGGCTTTTTAAATAATCAATTATTTCAGGATCCTGGTGCGCTTCATGTAAAATAGCCAGGCCTTGCCTGCTTTTACTGCACCTGGGATTATGATAGATTTTCATTGGAGGGTTAGTTTGAAATGTTATGGATTCAAAAATAAAATATTTTTTCCTCATTATAAAGCCTTTCCATCTATTTGTTAAAATATTCAACCTTGAATAGACAGTAAGTTTTACAGAAAAATTAACCAGACCACATACGAATATTTCGGGGTTCAACTATATTTGTCATATGATGATAACAGATACCCACACACATCTTTATGCAGAGCAATTTGATGCGGACCGTGATCAGGTAATGAAAAAAGCCATGGAGCTGGGAATTAGCAGGTTTTTTATTCCTGCCATTGATGGCAGTTATTACGAGAGAATGTTTGCCCTTGAAAAAGCCTTTCCTGAAAACATTTTCCTAATGGCAGGTCTGCATCCCACTCATGTCAAAGCTGATTACATGAAGGAGCTTGAGATTGTAAAAAATCAATTGGATAGCCATAGTTTTTGTGCCGTTGGGGAAATTGGGATGGATCTTTACTGGGATAAGTCTTTTGTAAAAGAACAACAAGAGGCCTTTCTTTTGCAGATTGGCTGGGCAAAGGAAAGGAAGCTGCCTATAGTGATCCATTGCCGTGATGCTTTTGATGAAATCTTCGAGGTTCTTGATCAGGTGAATGATGACCGGTTATTTGGAATTTTTCATTGTTTTACCGGCAACCGGCAACAGGCTGACAAAATCATCAATTTTGGTTTTAAGCTCGGTATTGGGGGTGTTGTTACTTTTAAAAACGGAGGACTTGATAAATTTCTTGCTGAGATTCCGCTAGAACATATCGTATTGGAAACGGATTCCCCTTATCTTGCACCAACACCATTTAGGGGCAAAAGAAATGAAAGTAGTTATCTGGTTCATATACTTGACAAACTTGTTGATCTATACAAAATGAGCCCTGATGAGATCGCTCGGATCACAACCCTTAATTCCCGTGAAATATTTGGGGTATAATTTATTGACGATGAATCAATATGAAAGTGCTTTTTTGAAAACACCCTTGGGGACGGCTAAAATATCAGGAAATATAGATGGTATAGTTGAAGTTTCTGTAGGAGATGAAGATATTCCCACTACTGAAAATGCTCCTGCTGTGCTACGTGCCTGCATGGTGCAACTTGAAGAGTATTTTAAAGGAGAAAGAAAAGAATTTTCTGTAAAATTGCATCCTGAAGGCACTGAATTTCAAAAACAGGTATGGGCCCAATTATTAAAAATCCCATTTGGTAAAAGAACGACTTACATGAAACAGACTTTGCAAATGGGCAATAAAAAGGCAATCAGAGCGGTAGCCGGAGCCAATGGAAAGAATCCTATTTGGATCATCATCCCCTGTCATAGGGTAGTTGGCTCTGATGGATCACTTACCGGTTATGCCGGAGGCTTGTGGAGAAAGCGATGGTTGCTTGAACATGAAAACCCTTCAGGTCAAACCAGTTTGTTTTGAAGCCATAAAGGGAAAATTTCCCGATATTGTTTAATGATGTATTGCTGTATGAAGAGATACTTGGTATTACTGCTCCTTTTCACTAGTATTTTAACTATGGCCCAGTCGCGACCAAAAGGCGTGCAGACCAAGGAATTTCTGGTTCAAAGCGATACGCTTCAAATTGATAGTTTAAGTATCAATCCAGGATTTTTAGAGATTTATGACGCTAAGGGAGTCGAAATAGAACCAGCTGTTTATCACGTTGATTTTGCCATGGCGAAACTTTGGTTTCTCGACTCTGAGAAATGGAAGAATAAAAAAATCCGCATTGATTATCTTCCATTTCCTGATTTTATGACCCGAAATTATGGAGTATTTGACAGATCACTGATTGTTTCTCAGGCCACGGATGAATCTCAATTGTACGGGTCTCTGGCGAACTCAGGACTAAAAAAAAATAAACCTTTTGATGGGCTGTATACAAGTGGAAGTTTGTCAAGAGGAGTGACCATTGGAAGTAATCAGGACGCCGTTGTTAATTCTAATTTTAACTTGCAGATAGAAGGTAGATTATCTGATAAAGTAGGTATTCGAGCATCAATAACTGACAATGAAGTTCCCCTTCAGTCGGGTGGCTTTACCCAGCGCCTCGACGAGTTTGACCGTGTATTTATCGAGCTGTTTACCGATAATTGGTCTCTTACAGCCGGAGACATTGATTTGAGTAATTCGGAAAGCTACCTGATGAAGTTTCAGAAAAAGATTTCCGGGGTACTCGTAAAGGGTCATTTAGATAAAGCTGCGGGGGAAACCGATTTTTTTGCATCCGGAGCCTTAGTAAGAGGGAAGTTTCAAAGCTTTAAATTCAATGGAGTTGAGGGTAATCAAGGACCCTATAAAATTCTTGGTTCTGATAATCAACAATTTATCATTATGATTTCAGGAAGTGAGCGGGTATATGCCAATGGAGTGTTGTTAAGAAGAGGAGAGAACTTTGATTATACTATTGACTACAATACGGGCGATATCACTTTTACGACATTATATACGGTAAATTCTAACCTTCGATTTACAGTTGAATATCAGCTTTCAGAAAGAAACTACACGAGATTTATAACCTATGACGGGGTTCGTTTTCAATCAGAAAAATTTAAAGTAGGGGTCAAATATTATAATGAAACAGACGCCAAAAACAGTCCGGGGGATCAGAATCTAACTGATGAGCAGAAACAGATTCTGGCTGAGGCAGGCAATGACAAATCAAAGATGATCGCGCCATCAGAGCTTGACGCCGCCTTCAGTGACAACAGGATCCTTTACAGAAAGGTTCTGATAGGTGGAACCGAAGTATATGAATATTCAAATGATCCGGACGAAACCTTATTCCAGGTAAGTTTTAGTTATGTGGGAGAGAATAATGGGGATTATATACTAGAAACGACTCTGGCAGCGGGCAGGGTTTACAGGTATGTTTTAGAAGTTAATAATGAAAAACAAGGTGACTATCTTCCTGTTGTACAACTTGTTGCTCCTGAAAAGCTCCAAATGCTCAATGTCGAAGCGGATTATGCTCCAGGAGAAAAGACTTTGATCCAAACAGAATTGGCCTTGAGTGACAAGGATCAAAATCTTTTTTCTGCAATCGACAACGAAAATAATAAAGGAATTGCCACAAAACTGGGTTGGAGACAAAATATAATTGATAAAAATTGGAAATTGAATAGTGACCTTAACTACGAATATTTTAGTGAAAACTTTCGTTCAGTTGAGCGAATTCGAAATGTTGAGTTCTCAAGAGACTGGAATATTATTACAGAAAATGAAGACCTCAGTCGGAAACAGCAATACCTATTGGTTGGGCTGAATTTTAAAAACGACAGCCTCGGACTCATTAGGTATACTTATGAAAACCTAATTCTGGGAGATAATTATACCGGTGATAAGCATAATCTTTTGACTGATCTTGATTTTGGTGGAACGCAATTACTTGTAAATGCGAGTTCCATGCAAAATGAAAATGGTTTTGAAAAAAATTCCTTCGACAGAATTTATAGTGGAATAACACAAGAAATTTCTAACTTCTGGATAGGGGCCAAATACAATTATGAGAAGAATTTAAGAAAAAACACTGAGACCAATGATTTGGATATGTTTTCGCATAGGTTTTCTGAAATCGAAGGCTTTGCCGGAGTAGGTGATTCTACTAAGGTATATACTGAAATAGGGTATAATTTTAGAGAAACTGATAGTATTCAAGGTTCTGCCTTAGCATTGGTAAGTAAGGCAAGCACCTATTTTTTAAAGTCAAAACTCATTCAAAATTTGAATACGGATCTTGCTGTTTTTGTGAATTACCGAACGGTTAAAAATGTAAATACTTCCAACGAGAGTTCTTTAAACGCCAGGTTTACTTACAGACAACGAATATTCGGAGATTTTATAGGTCTTCAAACCCTGTATGAAACCAGATCGGGAAGTTTGCCTCAACAGGAATTCAGCTATGTGGAGGTGGAACCCGGTAAAGGATTCTATGAATGGATTGATTTTAACAATAATGAAATACAGGAGCTGGATGAATTTGTGGTGGCCAAGTTTCAGGATAAGGCCATATATGTGAGAGTCCTGCTCCCGGGCATTTCCTTTGTTAAAACAAATCAAAATAAATGGAGCCAGTCGCTTAACCTGAATGCCTCGGCTTGGAGAAACAAAGATGGTTTTAAAAAAATAGTTTCACATTTTGCGAATCAAACCTATTTTCTCATCGATGTTAAAACCAAACGAGATCAGGATGATTTTAACCTTAACCCCTTTGTTTCAGATGATGAGAATCTCTTAGGTCTGGATCAAAACTTTAAGAATAGTTTCTTTTTTAACAGAGGACTGCAACGATTTAGTTTTGTGTATTCCTACTTGAATTTCAGAAAGAAAACTATTTTTTCATTTGGAGATCAGGATGTTACATTAAGAACCCATCAGTTTCAGTTTATTCATAAATTGGGCAAATTCTGGTTGTTGGATCTCGGAGCCGGTATTAATGATAATATAAGCAGCTCAAATAGTTATGCCAACCGAAACTATGACTTGGACAATATCGACCTAAACCCGAAAATATCTTATTTGTATAATCAAAATACGCGGCTGGAATTATTTTACACATTTAAAGACAAAAAAAACAGAATTCTTGATATGGAAACGCTTCAGATGCATGTATTTGGTACTAATTTTCAATATGCCAGCAAACAAAGCTTTTCTATCAATGCTAATGCTAATTTGTATTTTAATAATTTCGAAGGCGATACCAATTCACCTGTAGCGTATCAAATGCTCGAAGGTTTACAGCCAGGAACCAACCTTACCTGGTTGCTCGGTTTCCAAAAACGACTTACCTCATTTTTAGACCTCAACCTGAATTATTTTGGGAGAAAATCTGAGGAATCAAAAACAATTCATTCTGGTAATGTTCAGCTCCGGGCAACCTTTTAACAGCTTGACCTTCTTAGAAAATTTTAGATTGTAATATCCTGATTACTGACTTTTTCTCAACCAATTTGCCATAGATACTTCTTCAGAAATTAGTGCACTCAAGTCTTCTATCTTTACTCGTTTTTGTTCCATGGTATCACGGTGTCTAATCGTAACCGTTCCATCATTTTTTGTGTCGTGATCAATCGTTATGCAAAACGGTGTTCCAATGGCATCCTGACGTCTGTAACGCCTGCCAATAGCATCTTTTTCATCATAGGCCACGCTGAAATCAAATTTTAACTGATCAATGATACCCCGGGCAATCTCAGGTAATCCATCTTTCTTGACCAAAGGAAGAATTGCTGCTTTTGTCGGAGCCAATACAGGGGGTAGTTTCAATACAACTCTTTCTGATCCGTCTTCGAGGGTTTCATCCTGCAGAGCTGAAGAAAAAACAGCCAGAAACATTCTGTCAAGGCCAATAGAGGTTTCAACCACAAAGGGAACATAATTTTTGTTCATTTCGTGATCAAAGAACTGTAATTTTTTTCCTGAGTGTTCCTCGTGGGCTTTTAAATCGAAGTCGGTTCTGGAGTGTATGCCTTCCAATTCTTTAAACCCAAATGGAAATTCAAATTCTATATCCGTAGCTGCGTTCGCGTAATGCGCCAGTTTTTCATGATCGTGGAATCTGTATTTATTTTCTCCTAAACCGAGTGACAAATGCCATTTCAATCTTGTTTCTTTCCATGACTCATACCATTTAAGTTCTTCCCCTGGTCTTACAAAGAATTGCATTTCCATTTGTTCGAATTCTCTCATTCTGAAGATAAATTGTCTTGCCACTATCTCATTTCTAAAGGCTTTCCCTGTTTGTGCGATACCAAATGGAATTTTCATTCTTCCTGTCTTTTGTACATTGGCAAAATTTACAAAAATACCCTGAGCAGTTTCAGGTCTGAGATACAGGTCCATTGCTGATTCTGCTGATGCACCTAACTTTGTTCCGAACATCAAATTGAATTGTTTAACATCGGTCCAGTTCCTCGACCCTGAAAGAGGGCAGGCTATCTCAAGCTCTTCAATGAGTGATTTAACATCTGCAAGGTCTTCATTTTCTAAAGATCGTGCCATTCTGGTCAGCACTTCCTCTTTTTTTGAAAGATACTTCACCACTCTCTGATTGGTAGTTATGAATTCATTTCTGTCAAATGCATCACCGAAACGTTTAGCGGCTTTGGCGATTTCTTTTTCCGCCTTGATATTCAGTTTTTCAGCATAGTCCTCGATCAATACATCTGCTCTGTATCTTTTTTTGGAATCCTTATTATCAATCAACGGGTCATTGAAGGCATCGACGTGTCCTGAGGCTTTCCAGGTAGTAGGGTGCATAAGTATTGCAGAATCTATACCAACGATATTTTCGTTCATCTGAACCATAGATTTCCACCAGTATTCACGGATAAGATTCTTCAATTCAGCTCCGTTCTGTGCATAGTCATACACAGCGCTCAAGCCATCATATATTTCACTCGATTGAAAGATGAAACCATATTCCTTGGCATGCGAAACAACCTTCTTGAATTTGTCCTCTTGACTTTTCATGTGTATTTTTTATTTTTTATTGGAAACAACCAACCTTCAACATTGCAAAAAGGGCTATGATCAATTATTGATAATACCACTCAATTATTTTATTGAACCATGTCGGTTTCATGCGGCAAAAATAATTAAATTATCTCAAGCGCATAAAAAAAAGGAAACACAATTTGTGTTTCCTTTTTTTATATTATTTAAAGGTCTTATTATAAGCCTAAGAAAGAGTCATCTAGTTTCAGATTGGCTGAACCTACCAATTTACCATCTACATAAACCTCGATTGGGTATTCTCCAGCTTCATACTTGTCTCCTTTTCGTTCAACCAGCATGACAACATCAAGATTAGCATTTTCGTAATTCACTATGGTCTGATCGGTATATTTAGCTTCGTCTCCTGCTTCCATTAAAAAAGTTCCTTTTGCATTTATAACCATGCCTCCAGGATTCTTTAACACAATAAAAGCTTCTTTATCGCCCGGCTCGGCAATTTCATTTTCAATTAATCTGAATGCAACTTTAATGGCATCAGTTTTTTGAGCCTTGTTAGTTTCAGTATATTTTCCGTTAGAACGCATTTTCATGGCAATAACCTCAACATTTTCAACATTAATTGCACCTCCAATCTCAACTTTTTTCGCCAGTACCATGTTCTGTGCCACTAAGGTGTCATTATAATTGGTCTGTATCTCAAGTTGGCTGTTTATACTGTCTTTCTCTTCAGTAAGAATGTTATTGGCCAGTCTTAAAGAATCAACTTCATCCAAAAGTCTGGTATTGGTTTTCTCTAGAGTGGCTAATTGCCCTCGGTATCTTCTTAAAACACCAGAATTAACTTTCTTTAGATTTTGAACTGAGTCTTTCAAAATTGCAATCTTATCCTTTTCCATGCTTAATGAATCAGAAAGACTTGTATTTTGAGCAATAGCTACATCATACTTTTCTTCCATTGCGGTAAGATTACCTATTATTTGTTCTTTTTCATCTTGTAGAAACTTGACTGCTTCTTTGTGGTCATTATTGTTATAGAACGTATAGCCGATCAATCCGAACAGCAATATGGTTAACGCAATTATTAAAATTTTACTGTTTGAAGATTTAGAAGTTTCTTCCATAATTATAGAATTAGGTTTACATTTTAGATTAATCTTAACTTATCTAACGT
>CAZQRD010000013.1:0-15505 GCA_964595535.1 uncultured Flavobacteriaceae bacterium
ACCGTATACGATACATTAACACCTCCCCCAACTTGATTCGACAATCCGGAAACCTCAGAATTTACGAGACTGGAGCCATAAGCATTATAACCAATTAAAGGATAATAATCAGCTTTGGCTATATCTATCTGTAACCCTGCCTCCTCAATCCTTGAAATGGCTACCTGAATACTTTTATTATTGACTAAAGCTGTATCAATAAGATCGACTAATATGCTATCATTAAACAACTCCCACCATGGCAAGTTTGTAATGCTACTATCTTTGGGAAAATCCTGAGAAAAAATTTCAGGGCCTTTCATTTCCTGGCGCTTATAATCCTGTCCCACCTTACAGCTTTCCAAATAAAGAGACATCAATCCAAAAAGGATTAGAAACAAGCCATATTTGAGTATCTTTTTCATACTGACGTTTCCTTTCTTGAGTTAAGAATTCGATTTAAAATTGCGAAGGCCAGCACAACATAACTAACCGCAATTGAAATTTGAATTACACGGCTCCAAACCGCACTGCCGGCCTCCTCATCAGAAGAAGTGACCGAGCCCAGAATCAATAGGAAGGTTGAAAAACCACTTCCAAAAATTCCAGCGTATTTATGATCTGAAAAGAGTCGGCTCCCAAAGAAAATGCCGATGCTGAAAGCCACCAGAATCATAAAAATAAAATTAGGTACAATGACGAGTAGTTTATAAGCCAGAATTCCAAATATTCCTCCCAGAATATTAGCAACAATCATTACCAGGCCAACCTTTGGGTTCGACAGAGCCGGGCTTATCGATAAAATAGCAATGAAGGTAAGCACAAGAGCACTGGATGATAATTTAAACATATAGAACAAGATCAATACGGGTAAAAGGATCAAAATGATACTAATTGCATACGTATATCGCTCAATATCGGATTGTTTCTTTGTCTCCTTTTTTTTCTTCTCAAAGGGAATATCTGCTTCGCACAGAGGAAAAACCATAAAAACCAATTGCGATAGAATAATGGCCATAAAGGCGTTAAACACCAAACGAACAGCCACATAACTTCCAATTGCACCAGCATCGATGGAAACAAACGGAATAATAATTAAACTCACCAGTGAAAATAATTTAACCATCATCGGTAGCTTGTCTGTATAATACAACCATAAAAGCGCTAATAAAAGTAAAGGCATAAATACGAAAGCGTAGTCTAAAAACAATTCAGTAAATAGCACAGTTACACCCGTAATTATAGTTAAAATCACGACAAACCCTCCACCCTGCTTTAAGGAAAGCGGTTTGGCTCCAGGAGCCAAATAGCCCAAGGCAAGTACTGAGGTGAGATAGGCCAGATCATAGTTCATAAGCGAGGTAACCCCTAGTATAAAACAGGAACCCAAAACATACCTCATCATCGGAACAAGTAACTTCCAGTCGATGGAAAATACGGATATTTTTTGCAGCTTATCTAACATATGAAAGAAGTGAAATTAGCTTTAATCTAAAGCCAGCGATACTGTTTAAAACAAAATTATCTCCTGTATAAACCACTACATCCACCTGACCGCCAAGTCGGTAAAGATTTCTTACTTCGGGGTCGTTACTGGTTATAATCACGGGAAACCTCTGGGGGTCCTGTAGCCAACCTTTTTTGTTTGAAATTGAAGGAAGCCCTCCCTTATTGGTCTGATCAGTGGCAACCCCAAATCCAAGACTTCTTACCTTTCCTTTGAATATCTTTCCAGGAGCAATGTCAAGTACAAATTCAACATCATTGTCTATTTGCATCTTCGATAAATTATTCTCTTTCAAATTGGCTTGAATCCAAACGTCTGAGCTTGATATAAGGGTTGTGATGGGTTGACCCGCCGAAGCGTAGTATCCTAGATCTACATCAAAACTTTCAATAACCCCATCGGTAGGCGCAATGATCGTTGAAAATTCAAGATCTAAACGGGCTTTTTCAAGATTCTGTATGGCCCTCCTTATTTTTGGATTATCGGGACCCGATTCACCCAATGACTGTTTCGCCCTTTCCAGACTGGCTTCAGCAGATGCCACTTGCTCAATAGCCTGAAGCAAGGACGTTTCTGACTGATCCTTATCGGCTTCTGAAAGGGCACCTTCATTTTCCTTCATAACCTTTTGGACCCTATCCCAGTTTCTTTGTGCCCTGTCTAATTGGGCCTTTGCCACTCCCAGTTTTCCAGCAGAAGATTTTACAGATGCCGAACTGGCTGCCACTGACTGGACCGTATTGTCAATTTCGGCTTCAGCAATTTCTATGGCTATTTCAAAAGGTCTTTTGTCCAATTGAAATAAAACATCTCCCGCATGTACTCTTGAGTGCAATTTTATATTGATATCCGTTACAAAACCTGCTACTCTTGGGCTAACCGGAGTGATTAATCCTTGAATTCTGGCCTGATCTGTATAAGGCGTATGCCTGTCGGAACTCACATACCAAATAAAGAATATGGTCGTAATTACCAAGACAACAAAACTTAATTTTTTAATAGATTTTTTTTCCTTTCCCATACGTGTATTAAATTTTCACTCTTTATCCCAAGCAGGTCTCAAACTTTCTCATAAGGTTTATTTTTAATGTTTACTTTAATCAAGCGCTGAAAAATGGCAAACATAAAAGCTGTTGACCATCCTATGAGAGTAATACCATTAATAGCCTCGAGACCGGCAAGAATTCTGTTTCCCGAACTAAGGGTAATATCCCCATACCCCAGGGTAGTAAAGGTTACCAAAGAAAAATACATGGATTTCTCAAAAGTCTCAAATTCTGTGATATCTGGAAGCCATAGATATATCAAGGCCCAAAGCGCAGCTTGAATAATATGGATTGAAATAAGAAAGACAGCAGTACTAATTAAAACAAGGGCACCCCTGTACTTTGTCTTATTGAGACTAGACAAACCTCCTCTTTTGTCGACTTCTGACACCCAAAAAATGGTGCCGTAAGCCTGGATGATTATCGTTAATACTATGATTGCGAATCCAACAAAAATATTGAGCAGCATCTTAAGAAATTCTGGTTTGCAGGTCTAAAGTAGTATTTTTAGAATTAAACAACAACTTAGGTCGTGTTATCGACAGGAAAGAAATACATTTATATTATTGTGCATCAGTAAATTATACAGAAATTACAATAAATAATCAAATTTCATAAAAACTAATTATCTTAGCAACTCAAATTAAACTCTTTAAAGAATGTCAGTTAAAAATATAAGAAAGGAAGTGATGTTAACACTTGAGAAAAATGTTGGAACCTTTCTGAATGACTATTTGATACCACCGGAAAAGATCTGGCAGCCTACAGATTTTCTTCCTAATCCTCAGTCTGATTCATTTATGCATGAGGTTGAAGAAATCAGAGAGCTCTCTAAGGATCTTGGTAATGATTTCTGGATTTCACTTGTTGGTGATATGATCACAGAAGAAGCCTTACCAACTTATGAGTCATGGTTATTGGATTTAGAAGGTGTTACCCAGCATGGTGAAAATGGAGATAACGGATGGGCAAAATGGGTGAGAATGTGGACCGCTGAAGAGAATCGACACGGAGACGTTTTGAACAAGTATATCTATTTGTCGGGAAGAGTCAATATGAGAGAAGTTGAAGTTACCACGCAACATTTGATCGCTGATGGTTTTGACATAGGAACAGCAAGAGATCCCTATAAAAACTTTGTTTACACAAGTTTTCAGGAACTAGCCACCTACGTTTCTCATAATAATGTTGCCAAAATCGCCAAAAAGGCAGGGATGAAAAATCTGGGCAAAATGTGTAAGATTATTGCAGGTGATGAAATGAGGCATCACAAGGCCTATACAGAATTTATCAGACAGATATTTGCTGTTGATCCCAGCGAGATGATGCTCGCTTATTTTGACATGATGAAACTTAAAATTACTATGCCGGCCGTGCACTTGAGAGAGTCTTTTGGGGCTCAGGGAACCTTATTTGAGAAATTTTCTGAAGTTGCACAAAGAGCAGGTGTTTATACAAGTTTTGATTATGTTGATATTATGAAAAAGTTGAACAGCGCCTGGGATATTGACAAAATCACCGGCTTAAATGAGGAAGCTGAAAAAGCCAGGGCCTATTTAATGAAATTGCCTGAAAGAATGGAACGTATTGCCGAAAGAATCATTGTTCCAGACACAAATCATCAGTTCAAATGGATGAATCCTTTGGTCTAAAACCCGATAAGTTTTAATCGTTTTTTACAAGATAAAGGCCGTCTGCACGGATATCAATAAGCTTCTTTTTGTAAAGGTGTCCTGACGCTCTTTTAAAAGCCTTCTTGCTAAGCCCAAGAGAACTCTTTATTTCTTCAGGCTTACTTTTATCTGTAAGTGGAAGAAATTCACCAGCTTTTTTGATGGCTTTTAGCAAAACATCTGTATTTGATTCTACACTTTTCTTATAGCCTAAAGGTTCAAGCAGAATATCAATTTTACCGTCTTCTCTTACCTGCTTAATAAATCCTTTTACCTGCTCACCAATCTTAACTTCTTTGTGAATATCAGATCTAAAGATTAAACCCTGATACAGATTGTTGATTACTACATTTATCCCAAGGTTACTTTCCCTGTATAATAAGAGATCAACCTCGTCTCCTCTTTTTACATCTATTTCATCAGCAAAAACAAAATCTTCCACTCTTTGAGAGCCACGAATCGCGCCAGTATCTTCATCTTCAAACACAAAAAAAAGGTATGAGGAACCTTCCTTCAATTCGTCCATTTGCTCCTCTTTAGGCACGAACAAATCTTTGTCAAGGCCCCAATCAACATAGGCGCCATTCTCAGTTAATAACTTCACCTGTAAAAAGGCAAATTCCTCCACCTGTACATAAGGTAGTCTTGTACTGATCAATCTTGTGCGATCCTTATAAATAAACACCTCGATAGATGAACCTGGTTCTATATCTTTCTCTATTTCTTCTTTTGGAAGAAAGATCTCTTGTCCTTTTTGATCGTGAAGATAAAAGCCCTTTGGGTCCTTTCTTACAATTTCCAGTTTGTTAATTTTTCCGTTTTCCATATCCGGCGCAAAGGTATCTTTTTTTTAACAAAGCTGTGATTAAAAAGGGGGCTATGATTATGCATTTATAATGAATATATTTACCTGCCAAATACAGCCGCCTACTATCCAATGAAATCAATAATCTACGCTATTATCGTTTGTATGTTCACTACAGGAAAACTTTATCCTCAGTCAACAATTAAATACGAGATCTCTTTTAAAAATGCCGTTCATCACGAAGGTGAAATATCTGTTGAATACAATAGTGTTGATATGGATACCTTATCAGTTCGTATGAGCCGTACCTCTCCAGGACGCTATGCCATTCATGAATTTGCTAAAAACGTTTACGGGTTTAGAGCCTTTGACGAAGAAGGAAATGAACTAAAGGTCACACGTCCAAATCCTTATCAATGGGATATTACCGGGCATCGTGGTATCGTCAAAATCTTTTATACCTTATTCGCAAATCATGGAGACGGAACCTATGCTCAAATAGATGAGACTCATGCACATCTCAATATCCCTGCAACATTTATGTACGCTCCAAGCTTTGAGAAAAATCCTGTTCAAATTAAATTTCATCCCAGGAAAGACCTGAACTGGAAAATTGCCACTCAATTAAAACCACTGATTGAAAACGAGTATTATGCACCTAATCTAGACTATTTTATGGATAGTCCGGTGGAGATCAGCAACCACCAGATTAGGAGTTTTAAAGTCAATTCAGGCGCTAAACAATATGATATTAATTTTGTATTGCATCAGGCAGACGGATATGAAGGGTTTGATGCTTATTTTGAAAAAGTAAAAAAAATCGTTGAGAACGAAATGCAAGTGTTTGGTGAGCTGCCCGATTTTGATTATGGTTCCTATTATTTCCTGGCCTGTTATATGACAAACGTTGACGGAGATGGGATGGAACATAGAAACTCCACAATACTAACTGACCTGAATTCATTGTCAAAAGGTGGTGACAATGAAAATATAGGCACCGTAGCCCATGAATTCTTTCATGCCTGGAATGTAGAACGAATAAGACCGGCATCTCTTGAGCCTTTTGATTATACAGAGGCCAATATGTCGGGAGAATTATGGTTTGCTGAAGGGTTTACCAGCTACTATACCAATCTAACGCTTTGCAGAACCCAGATCATATCAAAAGAATATTATGTTTCGAGTTTGTCAAGGGCACTTGGATCCGTCTGGAACTCACCGGGAAGAAATTATTTTAATCCCGTGGAAATGAGTTATCAGGCGCCGTTTGTGGATGCTGCCACCTCTGTTGATCAGGTGAATCGCGAAAACTCTTATATATCCTATTATACGTATGGAAATGTATTGGGTCTGGCTTTGGACCTGAGTTTAAGGAACCTGGAAAGAGATAAGTCTCTCGACGGGTTTATGAGACTCGTATGGCAGACCTATGGGAAAATCGAAACGCCATATACTTTAAAAAACCTTCAGGATACACTTACTGCTTATGTTGATGCGTCGTTTAGCAATGACTTTTTCAATAAGTACATTTATCGGAGCTCGATGCCCGATTATAAATCTCTTTTGGCCACAGTCGGTATCGGCTTTTCTAACCAATATAAAGACAGACCTTCCTTGGGGGCAAGTATTCAAAATACAGACAATAAATGGTTGATTAGCTCAAATCCACAGCAAAGTACTTCACTGTACAAGGCAGGTCTGACCAAGGGAGATAAAATCATTTCCATCGACGGAAAACTAACCAATAATAAAATAAAACCTGATGATTTTCTAAATGTGTACAAATCTGGTGACTCAGTTAAAGTAGTTTTTAACCGATTTGGAACGCTTAAGGAAACCGAAATGACTTTAATTAGAAATCTATCCTTTAAGACCTATTTAATGGAAGATACCTCCAAAGAAGTACGACAAAATCAAGATTCCTGGCTGGGGAACAAATCTAAATAAGACTGAACTAAATAATTATGAACATACCTCAAATGGATCTTCCCCGAATTGTTGTAATAGGTTGTGGATTTGCCGGGCTAAAATTTTGTAAACAAATTGACGCTAAGAAATACCAGGTGGTGTTGATCGACCAGAAGAATTACCACACTTTTCAGCCCTTACTCTATCAGGTGGCAAGTAGTGGGTTGGAGCCGGATTCAATCGTTTACCCTATCCGGAAAATATTCAAGGGCAAAAAAAACTTTTTCTTCAGACTGGCCAAAACCGAAAAGATAGATCCTGAAAATAAAAAAGTGATCACAAATATTGGTGAATTGAGTTATGACAAACTGATTATTGCTACCGGGGCTACCTCCAACTTTTTTGGTATGAAGGATATCCAAAAATTCGCCATGCCCATGAAAGATGTTGTCGAAGCGTTGAATCTAAGAAGTCTGATCATTCAAAATTTTGAAGAGGCGCTGAATACATCCGATCTTAATGAAAGAGAAAAATTAATGAATTTTATCGTTGTGGGAGGCGGCCCAACTGGAATTGAGATAGCTGGGTCACTTGCCGAGTTAAAAGCCCATGTGCTACCTAACGACTACCCCGACCTTGATATAAGAAGGATGCAGATCAGCATTGTTGAAGCCGATAACAGGGTATTGGCTAATATGAGCGAAGAATCTTCAAAGAAAGCTGAAAAATATCTGAAAAAAAGAGGTGTCTATATCTATCTAAACACAAGAGTGCAAGCGTATGATGGCAATATAGTACTGACAGAAAAAAAGCAATTTCAATCTAAAACATTGATATGGGCCGCCGGTATCAAAGGAGCCTATCCCTCAGGCATTGACAAAGAGCATATTGTGAGAGGCAACCGAATCCTTGTTGATCAATGCAGTCAGATCAAAGGTTTAAAAGATGTATTTGCCATTGGTGACGTTGCATTTATTGAATCGGATCTATATCCTAATGGAAATGCCATGCTAGCTTCTGTGGCCGAACAGCAAGGATCTCATTTAGCCAAAAACTTGAACAGACTGGCCGGTGGCATTAACATGAAGTCCTTCAGATACAATGACAGAGGAACCATGGCAACCATTGGTAGGAATCACGCCGTTGTTGATCTTCCATTTATGAAAATTAGTGGGATACTGGGCTGGTTCATCTGGATGCTGGTACATTTGATGCTATTAGTCGATTTCAGGAACAGGCTTATCGTTTTTTTTAACTGGGCCTGGAGCTATGTAAACTATGACAAGGGTACCAGGGTGATCATCAGAAAATTCAAAAACTCAAATTCTTAATTCAAAAAAACATAGTGTTTTTTACTCTAATCATATTAAAACCAATAAAGAAATGCAAATTAAAAATTCTAACATTTTAATCACCGGAGGAAGCCTGGGCATAGGAAAAGAAACTGCCAAACAACTTGTGGCACTAGGAGCGAAAGTAGTCATTACCGGTCGAAATAAGGAAAGACTGGAAAGAACAGCAAATGAAATTGGAGCGATTCCGTTTGTTTTTGATATTTCGGATTTTAAATCCATCAAAGAAAATACAGAAAAGTGTATGTCTCTTTTGGATGGAAAGATCGATATTTTAATTAATAATGCCGGCATCGGTACTTTTTCAAAGCTCGGAGATCTAACCATTGAGGATTTCGAGCAAGTATATGCAACCAATGTCTTTGGGCTAGCTTTATTGACCCAGGAAATTGTAGCGTTTTTTAAAGAACAAAATCATGGAAACATCGTCAATATAGCTTCCACTGCAAGTCAAAAAGGGTTCGTTGGTGGAACCGTATATGCATCCTCTAAATTTGCCTTAAGAGGCATGACTCAATCATGGCAGTCCGAATTGAGAAAACATAATGTCAGAGTGTTTCTGGTGAATCCGAGTGAGGTAACTACTGCCTTTGCCACTGAAGAAAGAGTTGAAAAAGAGTCACAGTCAAACAAATTGGGTTCTCAGGAGATCGCTCACACCATTGTGTCAATTTTAACAATGGATAGCAAAGGGTTTATACCTGAAGTAACGGTTTGGGCCACCAATCCATTTTAATAAAAAACAGATTTTGAGATTGTCAATTAATTGACTGAAAACCGGAAATATTTTGCCGACTTCATTTTACATCTATGTTAGTTGCAAAGCTGATTGTCTATTTGGGGTTTTCTTAGTCCTTAATGGGTAGCTATTCTTTTTGATTTTGCCTATATTTGGATAGTAAATCAGACGAATCCATTCTATGACAGAGAAAACAAAAATGCTTTCTGGAGAATTGTACAATCCCAATGATCCGGTTTTAGTCTCAGAAAGACATCGTGCAAGAATTCTATTTCAAAAAATCAACCTGTTATCTGATGACAGCAAAAAAGAGCGAAGAAAATTATTGTATGAATTGCTCGAAAATGCGGGCAAAGGCTTATGGATAGAGCCTCCCTTTTATTGTGACTATGGATATAACATCCATACCGGGAAAAATGTTTTCTTCAATTTTAACTGTGTTGTTCTGGATGTGATGAAAGTTGAGATCGGCAATCATGTACTTGTTGGGCCTGACGTTCAAATTTATACAGCAACGCATCCGCTGGATGCCAAAACAAGAAATTCTTGGCTTGAATATGCCAAGCCTGTTAGTATTGGCAACGATGTATGGATAGGCGGAGGTGCTATTATTTACCCTGGGGTAAGCATTGGTAGCGGAACCGTAATTGCTGCAGGAGCAGTCGTCACCAAATCGGTTCCTCCAAATGTGGTTGTGGGAGGAAATCCGGCAAAGATCTTAAAGGAAATAGACAATTCAAATGCTTAAATATATAAACCCAGGCATATCATCTAATAGTTAACAAGATTAAACACTCTCGTGAAGATCGATAACATAACAAAACAAATCATACGATTCAGATGGCTTATCATACTGACGGTCATTCTTGGCACCGTCTTTTCGACTGTGCAAATTACTAAACTCACTATTGATGCCGACATTTTGAGCTCCCTCCCGGATGACGACAAGCACGCCCTCTTGCTTAAAAAAATTGGTGAGACTTTTGGAGGAAACAGAATGGGCATCGTTATTCTTGAAACCGATAATATATATCAGACCAAGGTTATTGAACATATCAGAACACTCACTGATACCATAGCAAAAATAGAAGGAATTTCCTCTGTTTCAAGTATAAGCAATATCATCAATATAAAAGGGAGCGATGATGGTATTGAAATTGGAAGACTCGTTGATGAATATGAATTACCCAAAACAAAAGAAGCGTTTGACGAACTGCGCGGAAATATAGCTGACAATGAGATGTATAAAGGATCTATCGTCTCTGAGGATGAAAGTTCCTGTCTGGTCGTTTTTACGCTAGAAGATAAAGCTGATGTAAATGCAGTGGCTCGTCAGGTTCTCGATAAAACCCAGGCCCTGAAACTTCCTGAAAAGCTCTATTATATAGGTTCTCCCATGCTGATTACGTATATCGCAGAATTGATGAAGAATGATCTTATCAAGCTTTTGCCTATTGCTTTTCTACTAATAGCCATTATACTTTTTGTTAGTTTCAGGTCGATCAGTGGGGTCGTTCTTCCATTGCTTTCCGCTGTTATTGCTATAGTTTGGACGCTGGGAGCCATGTCTCTTATGGGCTACTCAATGTCGATGATTTCAAATAATATTCCCATCATTCTTCTTGCCATAGGAAGCGCTTATACCATACATGTGGTCAACAGGGTAAATCAGTTAGGTAGGTCAGGAGATGTCAATTTCGTTAGATCTGCTTTAAATTATATCATGCTGCCCGTAATTCTTGCCGCCATAACCACCGTCATCGGGTTTGTTTCTTTTGTTTTTGGCGCCTATCTCGAAATGATCGTTGATTTTGGAATTTTCACTGCCCTGGGTACTTTTATAGCTTGTTTGATGGCTGTACTTTTTGTTCCTGCAATATTGTCATTGATTCCGAGTACAAATAAAAAACAGGTAGGTATTACCAAAGAAAGTAAATTCGTCGAAAAAAGACTTCTCCTTCCACTTAAAAACATCTTGTTCCAACGCCCTAAATTGATTTTAATGATCTGGTTGCTGGCAATTGCTGTTAGTCTTACAGGAATTATGTCTATTGAAAGGAGTGTTGATATTCAGGATTACTTTAAAAAAGGAAATCCTACCAGGGAAGCAGAAAGGATCATGGTGGAAAAGTTTGGAGGAACTAAACCTGTGTTTGTTCATTTTAAAGGAAATATGCAGGATCCTGAGGTGCTAAAAACCATGATGAGAACCAGTGCTTATATGGAGAAAAGCGAGGATATCTATACTTCAATGTCGGTGGCGAAATTAATTTCTGAAATTAACCTTGCCATTACAGGTAAACGTGAAGTTCCGGAAGATATAGCGATGGTCGAGCAACTGTGGTTCTTACTCGATGGCAATGAGGTTATGCAACGGTTTGTAAATGAAGATCTGAGTGAGGGTATTATTATTTCGAAATTCAAGTCACCAGATAACGAAGCAAAAATTGTATTTGCTAAATATATGGATGACTTTATCAAAGAAAACTCCAGAGAGAATTGTCAAATACAGATAACAGGAATGCCCTTTGTCGATATTACAATGGACAGAAGCTTGATAAATAGTCAATTGGGAAGTATATCCATAGCCATTATATTTGTGATCATCATCGTAGGTTTAATTCTGAGGTCTTTGATCAATGGCTTGTACGCCTCTGTTCCAATTATAGCAGCTATCATTATACTATTTGGTGTTATGGGCCTTACAGGAATTTCATTGAATATTGCAACGGTTCTGGTGGCGAGCGTAGCACTTGGGATAGGGATTGATTACTCCATTCATATCATTTCACATTTCAATGAGATCTATAAGAAGACGGGGTTATTGGAAAAATCTATTACGGATACCCTTTTGATCAGTGGAAATGCCATAATCATCAATGTGGTTTCTGTTTCCACTGGGTTTTTGGTGCTAATATTTTCAGAAATGGTTCCTTTGCAGTACTTTGGTATCTTGATTGCAATCAGCATGGTGAGTTCCAGCCTTGGTGCCATGACCCTGTTACCGGCGATGCTCATCATCATTCATAAAAAGAAAAACTAAGATTCCAGTACCTATGAACAAATTAAAGATCACCCTTCTGAGTTTACTTTTCCTTATTATTGCCATGCCTTTATATAGTCAAAGTGCGGCTACCTTGCTCAGAGGCATGGACGATCTGATGTCTGCCCCAAAAGACAAAGAAGCAATTGTCAAAATGATTTTGAAAGACCGATCTGGTAAAGAAAAGGTGAGGGAGGCCATTATGAAACAAAAAGGGCAATACCATAAATTATATCGATATACCTATCCTGAAAAACAAGTGGGTACTGCTACACTCTCATTACCTGATGACATCATTTGGTTGTTTATGCCTGCCTTTAACAAGGCAGTCAAAGTGACACTTCTCAGCAAAAGTCAAGCATTTACAGGAACAGATTTTTCCTATGAAGACATGAGTGGAAGTTCTTTTAGCGAGCGATTTACGCCCAAAATATTGCCTTCTGCCGACGAGAATATCTATCAGCTGGAACTTATGCCTAAATCGATGAAATCAAGATATTCCAAAATCATTGTTTATCTGGACAAAACCCATCTCTATCCTATTAAAATGGACTATTTTAACAATGATAAGGTGTATTTTAAATTTGCCAGTTACGAATACAAAAAACAAGGTAAATATTGGTATGCTGAAAAAGTAATGATGAATAACATCAAGAAGGAACACACGACAGAAATTCTAATCCCTGAAATCAAATTTGATCAGGGTTTGGATGACAACGAATTTACCGTTGAGAATTTAAAACCTAAAAGTTAAGACCTAATTTTTTATAACATTATAAGAGTTGCCCTTGTATTTTTTTTCCTTGATCACTTCCCGCAGACCCTCCATGGTATAAAAAGGTGTATCTGTTACAAACATATTTGCCATCCAGGCCTTTATAGACCCACCCGGATCAACCTGCATTTGAAAGGTTACCTCCACCTTTTCTTCTGAAATCATCTTGACCTCCCAGTAACCGTAACCATCCAACCTAACGAAATCTCTATCAGATCCTTCCTTTCCTTCTAAAAGTTCAATGTCTACTTTAAGTGTTTTGGTGTTTTCATCCCAACTAATAAGATTACTGTATATGCCATCTCGATTCTTATAGGGCCAGGGAGCCTTTGCAACCGCATAATAAGTTTGACTAAAATCATCGGGTCTGCTGAGTAATTTTGTCTCTATAAGGTTGTACCCCCAATTAGTAAGACCATCCACATCATACAGCACCGACAGAAATTCGTCTATACCTGCCCCCATTTGCATGACAGCTTTAAATTCTTTGAATGACATGACTGTATTGATTCGTGTAAAAACCTTAATACCATCTTTCTCTTTGACCAGTTTCCATTGCTCCTGCCCATGCAACTGAAACATTAAGAACATTAAAAAGAAAAAGCTGAAAAATTGTTTATTTTGATGCATCCTGTTCGATTTCAATATGTTCCGGTATTCCATATCCCCACTCCGTCATGGCAAAGCCCCAATGGGTTTGAATCTTTTTGATAAGTGTTGCTGTTATGACGTGTTTATTTTTCTGATAACTCTTCATTCGATCTAAATAAACTTCAAAATGAGGTTCACTTTCCTTATAGCCAGGAAGGTCAAGACTTTGATATAAATTTCTGATACAGGTCTTTGGGTCAGCTTCCAAAGTTTCAAAAGATATTTCCACCAAATGTTTTTCCGGTATAAGTTCCCTTTGCCTAAGATAATCGTTCATGAGATCCTTATACAGTTCAAAAATACAGTCCTCCAATTCCTCCTTGCCAATACTTTGCAATTGCAAATGAGGTAACATCTTAAAAAAGAAATTACGCGTAGATAAATAGACTTCAACAGGATTTCTGTGAATATGAATGAACCTTGCCTCAGGGAACATCTCAAGCAACTTTTCTACTCTCCCTGTATTTGGCGGATTCTTTGACAGAAATCGATCTCCACCAGTATTCTTCAGCGCTTTTGATATCAATAGTTTATAATCCTTTTTCCAGGATTCCTCCCTCGATTGATCAATACCCTCAAAGCGAATAAACTGTTCATAGAATTTTTTCAAAGATCTTGGGAACATCCAGAAATAATAAAAACTAAAAGGTGTTTTATCACCCAATGCAAATTCCTCCTCCTGCGGTAAACTTGTTCCCAGAGTTACATTATCACCCTTTCTTGTTCCTGGAATAAGAATTCTCGCGAATCCCTCAAAAAGAAATCTTCCAGCTCTGTTGAACAGGGTGTCTGGGAAAACACTTTGATATGTGGTAGTATAGGCCATTTGTGGATCCTGACAAAGTATATTATGCAAATGTGTGGTACCACTTCGCCAATGCCCTATGATAAAAATGGGAGCATTTTTAATTTCTGTCCGGCTGTACTTCTTATTGATAAATATCTTTTCATAACTTCTGAAGGGCCAGTTGATTATATTTACCAGCACAGTCAAAACTGTTCTAATCAAAAATTTCAAAGAAATAGTACAACTGCTAAAAAGGTAGATCAATACCTTAAATGAATATCCTACGGCTGGAGGCAAAAGGAAACCTTTTTTCTGACTTTTAGCCATGGATACTATTTAGAGATTCTTTTAAATACTGATGTTCTGAGAGGCATATAAAGGAGCTTAAGGTTTTGTCGGAATTAGTCTTTTAAAAATACATATAATTAATCAAATGAAATATATATTTATTAAGTAATAGGGCTTGGAGCTGCTCGATCTAAGCAAGAAGTTGATTATTTTTTGATCAGTTTCTTTGTTACAGAAAACTGATTGGAATAAATTTTGATCATATAGATACCCGAATTAAGATTTCTTAAATCAATTCTTGAAAAATTACTTTGAACATCCTTGACCTGATCTCCAAGTAAACTATATACCATAATTCTTGTAATTGGAAAATTGGAACGAATGGTCAGATAACGCTCAACCGGATTAGGATACATGCTTACAGCATCGTTCAAAATAAAATTATCAATAGACACTGACGATTCTTCAACATTGACTGTTGAATCCGACTGAGCCGAAACCGTGCCAAACCCTACCAAAATAAAAAAGAAGAAAAGTAATGTGTATTTTTTCATCATACTTGCATCGTTTCAAAACTAGATGGCAAAATTACTAATTATTGTCTATCCTCATCAAAATTAGGTACTATTTTTATCAACCAGTCTAAGATCGACTGCCACCATGATTGTTCATAAGATTCCTAATCTCTACAGACAGTATGAATTTATAAAATATTCTCTCTACATCTCTTTATTTTTTGTTAAGATTTTTAGGATGACCTAAATTTGTTGTCTTTTATTAAGGGCATATTTCCGAAAAAAAAAAGAGCCCGAAGGCTCTTTTTTTTATATCAAAGATTTATAAAATGCTTACGATGCACATAGTTCCAGACTGTCAACACTATCACTTGTTCGTTGAAGAATGAATTTCTCATCATCAACAAGTACACCGTCTTCATAACTATCTAACTCCA
>CAZQRD010000013.1:15605-52229 GCA_964595535.1 uncultured Flavobacteriaceae bacterium
TAGGGCCTTCTTGTTTAAACAGGATGAACTTTTTAATTTTCACACACTGTTAATTGATCCATCTTATCGTCACTTCTATTCAGTGAAAATTGTTCCTCTTTTATAAGTACTCCATTTTTGAAAGAGTTCAGTTTAACCTTCAATTGATTTCCCTCAATAGTCAAAGTGAAAATTCCATGTTCTTCGGAGCTTTCTTCAATTTTGATCTGCACTCTGTTTTGCTTATTCTCAAGTATCTCGGTTGATCCTGATTTGGAGAATCTTTCGTATAAATAACAGTCATCAAGAACAGTATACAACCAGATCTCAAAAGGATCTGACTCTGATCTGTTGATTTGAGCGTATAAAGTAAGTCCATTTTCGGGCTCTCCATATTTCCATAAGGTACCTTTATAGGTTTCAAGAAAAGACTTTTCTTCTTTTTCAGTCAGGGAAAAGGCACTGAAGAAAATTGCTATTATCACCAGTACAACAATTGCTTTTATTCTTAAAATGTGTGCTTTCATATTTTTTAATTTGATTTAATTAGGCTGTATTTAAAACGAAAAAAACGAAATTAAATTGCCTTATTAGGATAGCCATATAACGCTTATTTGGTCAACATATGGTCCTAAGCACTTGACTTTTATCTTAATATTTGACACTCTTTTTATTAAACACCTTATTTGCGGCATTTCTATATAAAAAAACGAGGCATTTAGCCTCGCTTTTTTATATATTATTCACTTATGAATGCTGACTATGATAACTCACATAATTCCAAATCACTAACATTGTCTGAAGTTTCTTTCAAAATAAATAATTCATCTTCTTCAAGAACATCATCTTCATAATACTCACTATTAATGGTTAATATTTCTCCAACCACTGTTAAAGTTAGCAGGGTATATTCTGAAGCGCCTTCATCTATTCTTATCACAATTTTATTTTCCGTGTTTTCCAATACTTGGGTATTTCCGGCTTCAGCAAGACTTTCATAAATATAACAAGCATCAAACAAGGAGGCCCAAATTTCAAATGAATTTGACTCACTATCGTTAATTTTTGCATATATGGTTCCTCCTTCCTGAGAAAACTTCCAAACTGTACCACCGTGTTTTTCCAAAAAGGAAGCTCCATTATCATCGCCATCGTCGCTACAGGATACTAAAGAGAAAGTCAACATCGCCAACAATCCAAATATTCTTAAATTTAACATTTTTGTTTTCATGATATGTAATTTGATTTAAATTAATAAACTATCTAACGTCATAAAATCAGTTAAATTGGTTCAGTATTGATAATTAAATTAAATTTAACTGACTTCTTGTCACCTGCCCATCATTTGGCTTGATATTCGAAGAACCTATTACATGAGCAAAAACAACGTATCCTTCACCTGGGCCTTTAAGGAATTTATCTGGCCGCGTAAAAAAATTGTTTTGATCGGACTTGTACTGATCATCCTAAGGAGTTTGGCCGGACTGGTCTTACCGTATGCAACTAAAAATCTCATCGATGAAATTATTCCTTCAAAAGACATGAGGTCACTTACGATTTTACTTGTTATAGTCGTGATTTCAATTATAATTCAAGCACTAAGCTCCTTTTCACTAACCAGATTACTTAGTGTGGAAGCACAACACTTGATTTCGTTATTAAGAGCAAAGGTTCAGCAAAAATTATTGACACTGCCAATCAGTTTTTTTGACAATAACAAATCAGGTGCGCTGGTATCAAGAGTGATGACTGATGTGGAGGGAGTACGAAACCTTGTAGGTACTGGTTTGGTTCAATTAATCGGTGGATCTTTTACAGCTGTTATTTCCTTGGTTATATTAATAAAAATTAACGCTCCCATGACCCTGTCTGTCTTGGTCCCAGTTGCCATTTTTGCAGTTATTGCACTAAAGGCATTCGGTTATATACGCCCTATTTTCAGAGCAAGAGGAAAGATCAATGCAGAAGTAACCGGCAGATTGACAGAAACGCTCAACGGGATAAGAGTGATCAAAGGGTTTAATGCTGAAGCTCAGGAAATAAAAACATTTGAAGAAGGCGTGGAACGTTTGTTTTTAAATGTAAAAAAGAGTCTTACAGCAACTGCCTTGATGACCAGTTCTTCTGCTTTGCTATTAGGACTTGCTTCTGCCGGTATTATGGGGATTGGCGGCTATTTTATCATGAAAGGTGATATGACGTATGGAGAATTTGTTTCGTTTACCTTGTTTCTTGGGTTTATGATTGCACCGATCGTACAAATGAGTAATATAGGAAGTCAGCTCACCGAAGCGATGGCAGGATTAGACAGAACTCAGGAGCTGATGAATATGGAAGAAGAAAATGACCCTAAAAAAAGAACGCTTTTAGTCGAAAAAGTAAAGGGAGACATTCTTTTCGATAAAGTTTATTTTAGCTACGAAAAAGGGAAGGAAGTATTGCGTGATATTTCCTTTTCGGCACCTGCCGGAAGTGTGACAGCACTTGTTGGCTCTTCAGGATCGGGAAAATCTACCATTGCAGGTCTTGCCGCTACTTTTTTAAATCCAAATAAAGGGCAGGTTCTATTAGACGGAATTGACCTTTCCAAAGTAAATCTAAGCAGTTACAGGTCACATTTGGGCGTGGTACTTCAGGATGATTTTCTATACGAGGGAAGCATAAGAGAAAACATTCTATTCCCAAGACCCGATGCCAGTGAAGAAGAATTGATTGAAGCAGTTAAAGGCGCTTATGTTCATGAATTCACTGATCGTTTTGAAGAGGGACTGGAAACGGTAATAGGTGAGCGAGGCGTAAAGCTCTCAGGTGGTCAACGCCAAAGAATCTCTATTGCGAGAGCCCTTTTGGCAAATCCAAAAGTGATCATTCTCGATGAAGCCACTTCAAATCTGGATACTGAAAGTGAATCTTTTATTCAAAAAAGTTTACAATCACTGATGAATGACAGAACAACTTTTGTCATTGCCCACAGATTGAGTACCATTCAACAGGCCGATCAGATTCTGGTAATTGAAGAAGGTAGTATCGTAGAAAGTGGAAAGCATCAGGAGTTACTTGATCAAAAAGGTCGTTATTATGAACTTTACACGTATCAGAGCAGAATATAATTATTTATCAATATACCATTAAATAGCAGCACAATCTAGGTCTACAAACGTTACATCATTATCGTACCTTAACATTACACGTGACATTTTCATAGGAATGCGAGCTATGTCTCTATTGCATATTAAGTAATTGTTAATAATTCACGACTTGCATTGTCTTTAATTTTTCTTCAGATTCTGGCCGTACATTTACCTCATAAAACTTAATAATACCCCCTAAACTGAAAATAAAATGATACGCAAGCACATCACAACGGCCGAAATGGTTAAAAAACTCTTTAACGTTATAGAAGACAGAGTTGAGAAAAGTAAAAATAAAAAATTTCTTAGACGCAGAAACGTCAAGACCACGCTTTAAATCTGACTAATTCCAACCTGGACTAATCCACTGCAACATACATTTGCGTATGACCATAAAAAAAAGCTTCGGTAGACCGAAGCTTTTTATAAGAGAATTATTCTCCTTTCAATTGATCTTTTTCATTATAGTATTTCTAATTTATCTACTGATTACTTTCTCTGAATAACCTTTCATTCATAACAAATTGAAAAAATTTCACAAAGATCATTATCAGATATTAATTAGGGCATCACAACACTGTCAATAGCATGAATAACACCATTGCTTGCAGCTACATCGGTTAAGATTATGGTAGAATTATTTCCTTTAGCATCTTTTAGCATCACTTTTCCATCCATCATATGAGCTGTTAATTTTTCACCATTTACGGTTGTAATTACAAATTTACCATCATTATCTTTTATTGCTTTTACAACATCTTCTGCCATAAATTTTCCAGCAACAACGTGATAGGTTAAAATTGAGGATAAAGTAGCTTTGTTTTTAGCTTCTAAAAGGCTTTCAACCGTACCTTCTGGCAATTTTGCGAAAGCGTCATTAGTAGGTGCAAAAACTGTAAAGGGACCTTTTGAATTTAAAGTTTCTACTAAGTCAGCCGCGGTTACAGCAGCAACTAAGGTACTAAAATCTTCATTTGAAGCAGCAACACCAACTATGGTAGCTTTTTTCTCAACGCTCATTTCAGAAGTTACTCCAGTTTTACTTTTCTTGATTGGATCATTGTTGTTTGCAAATACCACTGTTGAAGTCAATAGTAAGACTCCAAAAGTTACGTTCATTAATTTTTTAATAGTTTTCATGGGATATATGTTTTTTAGTTTCGTCAAAGATACAGACGAAATAAGGTCATGAATACTATTATTGTTTAAAGTTTTGTTAAATTTGTTAAACAAAACAGAATTGTAGAATGATTACATTAATTTTCTAATCACAACTTAGACAATCATAAAAACATCCTTAAGCTAATAGCCATAAAATGATAAAATTCTGAAATTCTAAAGCGTAAAAACAGTTGAATGGAAAATTAATAGACCACAATGGAGTCCACATAAACAATTTAGGTAAAGAAATCAAACAGGGAAGTCAAATAAAATCAATTAATCTTCCAAACGATAAATACCGATTTAAATAAAGAAGTCAATGGAGGGCTTAAATTCAATTCATTTGAGCCCGATTCAACAATACTCTTACTTAGCACTCTCTCTGACATAAAAGGTTCTGGTCTGTGCACATCATTACCATAAGAAATCTTAACAATAGAACCCAGCGGCACATCAGAGGCTTTAGATAATATCAAAGCCTTTTGTTTTGCATCTTCTACAGCATTAACCATTGCTATTTTGGTTAATTCCTCTTTCTGTTCTTCTGACATAGAAAAGTTAATTGAATAATTCAATTTCAAATTGCTCACCGACTCAAGTACCTTTTGAATGAATTCAGGACTGTAATCAGCCGATACCATAACGTTTACACTACCTTTATATCCTCTTTGTATCCTTTTCCCCTCTTCGTAAACCATATTCTCGGAGATGCTATAGTTTGAAGTACGAATAGTTTCCTCTGAAACCCCTTTCTTTGTCAGGTCCTTTTGTAAATCCTCCAGAGTGCGACTCATTTCATTACTGCAACCAAGATAACTGGGGTCAATGATCTTTAGCGGAATCCTGAATATAATCTCTTCGGGAACAGCCTTAACTGTAGCCATTCCGACAACTTCAATAGTACTTTGATTTATCTGTGCAAATGCATTAACTCCAATCATAAAAAAGAGTAAGAAATAGGTGGTTTTTTTCATAAAACATAATTTATAGAGTAACGATTGCCAAAGACTGTGCCAAACCTGATTTACTGAAATATCAATGGCAACTATCAACCAATAATAAATGCAGTATACCTAAGTAAATGTATCAACTGCCCTAGAATATATATTTTCTTAACATTAATTTAACTATATAATTTGATTTCAGACATCTGATGTCGTAATTCCTTAGATAAACTAAACGTACATTCGTAATGTAATTAAAACCAAGAACAAAATGAAAAATTCAGCTTTACAAGCAATACTTGCTATAGGAATATTAAAATTTACAGATATTAACGATGGGTTTCTTTGTAAAATAGAGGCCAACAAAATAAAAATCGACGTTGAAAATGCCATTAAGAGTCTCAAAAATGGTATTATCAATCAATTGGATTTCCAAAAGATTATTTTCAGGAATCAACAAAAATTAGACGACGTTCTGGTCGAATGGGCATAAGTGCCCGTAGCGATGCAGGAATAAAAATAAAATAGTTTCATAATTATTATTAGGTTTTAGATTAGGTTAAGAACCGGCATGATATTCATGTCGGTTTTTTTATTGTTTTAATGAGCATACCAAAGTGGCATATATCCGCACCAGACAAGAACCTGTATTGGAAGATGCCTGACAAAGGATGAAATGGAACAAGTATTAAAATGAAGGAGTTTACAGATTCTTATTCAATGATTAATTAAAGATAAACAGTCTCAAATTTATTTTTGTATCCAAATAAATAAATTCAACAATTACAGCCAAAATCCTGAAACATGACTTAAGCGTCGAATTAAAGGTCAACAGTTAAATGCTGGCTTTTTTTGTCCAGAAATTTTTAGGCTACATTTGTTTTATTCAAATCCAAATTCAAATATGAAAAGAATTGCTCTTATTACAGGTGCTAGCTCAGGTATCGGAGAAGCCACAGCAAAGTTGTTTGCCAAAAATGATATTGACCTCATTCTTTGTGGAAGAAGAAAAGAAAAATTGGACGTACTCGAAAAAGAATTAAATTCTCTGGTTTCTATAAAGACCTTAAATTTCGATGTCGGCGACAGGGATGCTGTTACTAAAAGTCTCCTTACTTTGCAGGGAACATGGCGAAAGATTGACATCTTGGTCAATAATGCCGGAGGTGCCCATGGGCTCGACCTGTTTGTTGACAATGATGTAAATGATTGGGATCGAATGATAGATTATAATGTGAAGGGTCTGTTATATGTTTCCAAAACTATAGTCCCTTGGATGATCAAACGCAAAAAAGGTCAGATTATCAACATTAGTTCTATCGCGGGAAAACAAACCTACGGCAGGGGAATGGTTTACTGTGCAAGTAAATCAGGTGTTGAAGCAATTAGTAAAGGAATGAGACTGGAATTAGTGCCTCACGGCATTCGTGTTAGCAACATTGCACCTGGAGCTGTTGAAACTGAGTTTTCTATTGTTAGATTCAAAGGCGATGAGAAAATGGCTAAAAGTGTGTACAAGAATTTCGAACCCTTGATTGCAAGAGATATTGCGGATAGCATTTTTTACTGCGTTAACGTACCTCCACATGTTCAAATTGCCGATATGACCATCTTTCCTTCGGCCCAGAGTGACGCCACCACTATTCATCGCGAATAAATAGGTCTTTAAAACATTTTACATATCTCAAGGTATATTTCCTAATCGTATTCTTGACCTGGATCAGTCAATTGGATGATTCGTATCATTTCATATTCCATTCCATTTTAATATCTTGAAAGCATATTGAATAACTGTTTGTATTCAATAAAAGTCTCATTTTAATGCAAACATCATGAAAAATATTCTAGTTACTATCGATTTAAACAACAATGAAACATTATTAATTGACAAAGCACTCGAAATGGCCAAAGCCTTTGATGCGAAGATATGGCTGCTTCATGTTGCCTCTCCTGAGCCTGAATTTGTAGGATTTGGGGTGGGGCCACAATACGTAAGAGATACCAGAGCGGCAGAACTCAGGCAAGAGCATCGTTTAATGGAAGATTATACAAATCTCATCAAATTAGAAGACCAGGAATGTGAAGGTCTTTTGATACGTGGGGCGACCATAGAAATGATCTTGAAAGAAGCAGAAAAACTTGAAATAGATCTTATTATAACCGGTCATCATGATCACGGGCTACTCTACAAAGCATTTTTTGGAAGTGTTGCTTCACTCCTTATCAAAAAGGTAAATATTCCTATCTTGCTGGTACCGCTTGAACAATAAATTTAGAGAATGAAAAAGCAACAGAAGAATTCGATATAGAGATCCCATCAAAAAAATAGATACTTATAAGAACCTAATATTTGATCATTTTTCGAGTAAAAGTTTTTCCTCCATCATCTATGATTTCGACCAGAAAGAACCCTCCCTGGATTATCCTATCGAGATTTATTTCGCTATAGGTTGATTCTGGGTGCTCTTTAAGAATTAACCTGCCCAAAGCGTCATAAATCTTGACTTGTATCACTGAACTCTGAGCATCTATAATAAGGTTTTGATCATTCATATAGACCTTTAAATCTTCAAAAACAGTATCCTCATCTACCCCTAATACAGTGCTATTAAAGAGTAGACTGAACCTGTCTTTAAAGGCTCCTTTCCCCTCATAATTAAATGTATACGATGATGCATTCATATCGTGCAGCACTCCCTTATCTTTGTCTAAGAGTAAAATGTCATGATCTTTTAACAAGCCCTCCTTTCGATCAAGCGCTATGGTCATTTCAAGACTTTCCAGCTCCGAATCAAAACCAATTTTTACAACCTTATCTTCATCAAAAGGTCCGAACCCTTGAATCGACAATTCGTTATTATCCATCAAAGAATAAAATGCAATGGGTTGGTTACCTCTTAAATAAAGGGCATCATAACCAGTGTCCATCCCATCAGTAGCTTTTTCATCAAAACCTATTAAAATCTGCTTAAAAAACTTGTCTGATCCTTTTAAATTGATCCATAGTCTGTTTTTTTCAATCTCACTTTTCTTTTTTGTTCCTTTAAAAAACTGATTATTTGCACTTGGAAGGGTCATCGAAGAATTAAAAATCACATTATCGGATTTTATGGCGCGCACAAAAAATCCCTGGCCGGAACCAATATTTCTAGTAACTTCAGTATTCTCAACTCCGGAAACACCTCCAACAAAATTATAAGTAATATAGTCACTTTCAGAGAAATTTCCTCCTGAAACTGCTGTGGCATGGGTCCATAAATAAACCGTGCCATCTATCACTTTCTCAATTGAAGTATTGGTGTTCAAAAATGCTTCAATATCAATTGCGGCAGGATAAGGATTCCCTATAAGGTTAAAATCATTATCTAAGTCTTCATTGTTTCCCTCGTCATTATTGAAAATAATATCCGATATTTCAACGGTTCCAAAATTTGGCTTTCCTGTAAAACTTATGTCATGAATTCCCGTTTCTCCGGCACGTCCTTCTGCGGCATATCCTTTACCCGGGATCATCAGTCCTACATCCTGATTTTCCCATACATCCCAATAGGTAGCTTCACTTACATAGTTCGATTGGTCATAAAAAAATATCCTACTAGGACTGACTTCATCAAACACATTTTCAATTTGTTCGTCTTGAACGGGAGAAGACCAATAGGTGATATCATTGGGATGGTTCCTATTAACTGATTTTTCTATTTTCTCAATTTTACCGGTTACCACGGTTTCCGGATTTCTTAGAATCAAAGACTCTGTATCACCTATTCTTAAAGATCCGTTTTTGTGAATATCTAAATTTTTGTAAACAAAAACATTTTTATTGCTGTCATCTGTATTTTCTTCAAAATTTACCGATCCGCTCTCATTTATTTTTAGATTATATGCTGCAAAATCTTTCTGACCCCCAACATAATTTCCATTGATTTCAGTATTTCTTGTGCGATCAGGAGGTGAATCATTGTCCCAGCTTGCCCCATTCCAAATGGCTGATCCTGTTTTATGAGTTCCTAAAGCAATGTTTTTATTTTTATCGGCCTGGTTTACCTCTTCAAGAAGGTCCAATTCAAACCAGTTAGTGGTATCAAAATCTCTTTCGGGTAATTCTGAATCTCCTCCCCTACTAAGCGATGTATTTTGTCCCCAAGTTGTCACTGGAGAAGTTGTTCCCAAAATATCCCTGCGATTATTATATTTTAAATTACCAGGTGATGAAGTAATCAGAACAACATCATCAACTTCAAAATCGCAAACTGCGCTTAGAATTTGATCAGCCTCTCCAAGATAGGACGCTTCAGGCATTCCAGGGGTTTCTTTATTTTTAAAAAGTAGCACTTCATCAATTTCCATGTCAGGAATAGCCTGAGTTGCTTCTGGTGCACCCGGAGAATCCGGATTAAACGACGCGCCTTTATAAAGATTTAAATAATAACTTGAATCGTAAAGAAAAGCTCCTGAAATATTCTTTATTTCAATCCATTTGCTCTCACTATTCTCATCGTGATAATGCTGAGTAATCATAATTTCATCGATGGGATCCTTTTCAAGATAATTGAAATTTTCCTCTCTTGCGATTACTATTGCTACATCCTTATCAAACAAACGATCTACATCGAACGCATCCTTTTGTGCAATTGCTTTGTTACTGGAACCCGGATGCTGAATCGACATAAAGATATATTTGTAATCTGGTGAGAAAGTCAGTCCTGTAGGCTCGCTTCCCGCGGGAGTTTTGGCAAATATTTTTACTTTTGGATTATCTTGGGTATGACCGTTTTCAATTACCCAGATATAGTTGTTATCTCCTCTTATAAAACTCCCGTCTTGTGCTACCCATAAATTTCCTAAATCATCAAAGACCAGATTATCATTGCCTTCACCCCAGGGTTCACCGTCATACGAAACACCCCCACCAGCATAAATTTCAAAATTTTCGATGCCTGTTTCATCCAAAGGATCTTTATCGTTAAACCTGTAAATCACTCCTTTTTTTTCAGATCCACCATAGTCTTCTCTCTTAACTGCAAAATAGACCATACCATCGATCGGGTTTATCTCTACATCTTCTATTCCACCAAAATTCGTTGCTCCGAGGTTATCACATTGATCTAAAGTTGAGTTTTGATCCGTTTTGTTGCTGTTTTTTAACTTTATCCATGCATGATTATTTTGTTTATCTCCCTTATAAACAAAAAGCTCTCCGGCACTGAGATCTGTAGAATTAGATGCAACAAATTTAAATAAGTATCCCTGTCCTTTAGTATCATCGGCTCCCTGATAGACGGTTCTAAGATTATTATGAACAACAGCATTTTCATGTTTAAAATTACCCATGGCCCAGAGTTTGTCCTTGTCAGGTCTGCCATCCGTTTGATTAATGATCGTCTTTGTAGCAGGATCTATTTCAATCGCCCAGCCAAAATCATGATATCCATCAAGATTTAAGTCTTCACCCAATCCTAATTCAATACTTGTATATTCTTCGCATGTAATAATTGTATTCCAAGGAGTAACTGTTCCCGAACAGTTGGCAACTGTAGGAAATGGAAAGGAAAAGTCTACTGCTTGAGAATTATCGACCACCCATCTACCTGTTGTATCATCAAACTCAATGTCTAAAATCGTTACACCTCCAGGCGCAGATTCAGAATTAATAGAAAGATACCCAAACTTACTGCTCCCCTGCACCGGAACATAACCTGCAAAATCTAAATTATCAGGCATTGATCCACCTTGGGTTAATGGGTCTGTATGTTCAATAAGATATTGAAATTTATGAGTTAAAGGAAGATGAAAAATTGAATCCTGAGCATCAGGATCAAGAGAAGTGAAGTCACTAATATGTTTTTGCTGTGCAAAAACTAGTGCACACAGAAAAAAAGACAGGATGAGGGGAACCATACTTTTCATAGCTTCAATTTCTTAAAAATCAAAATAAATGACATCTTCGCAAAAAAATCGGCTTTCAGTCAAAGAGCACCTAAATGCTTATTTAATTTTCAATCACTTACAAAATTACATTATTTTTTTTAAAGTCTAATTATAACACTATTTATTGCTTAAGAAGCAACTAAAGATGAGTTAAATCCTATTCCTTCAAGAATTTAAGGCTACTCGATCTGTTCAGTGCATCAAGTTTAAGTATATATACTCCTGTTGGAAATTCAGAAATATCAATATTCTTATTCCCGGAAGTATCTTCAAATACTTTTTTACCCAAATAATCGTAGATTTCTATTTTTTCAAGAACCATATCACCTTTAACAGTAAGGGTTTCACCTGCCGGGTTAGGATAAACCCGATTTTTTACAAGGTCAAAATCGTTGATACTAAGGGTGCTTGAAACCAGTGAATACAGGGCTGCATCTCCTAAAGCATTCTTTTCGGCACTTATATAATAATTTGAGGCATCCTTGTAGGTGACAGCTTCTGTTTGAAACGACTCTGTTAAGGGAATGCCCAAGTTATACTTGTCAATAAGTCCGTTAGAAAATTTACCACCTGAAAAACCAGTTAACTCTATGGCAAAAGCCCTGATTCCTGAATAACCAGTGAGAACAACCTTATTGGCCCCTGGATTAAAAGTTCCTCCGGTGATCAACCCTTCAGCATCAAATTCATCTGTTCTCTGAATAGCATACGTTCCTGCAATTTTTGGGACCTTATAAATATTTGTTCTTTGATCTACCCAGTTCTTTGTAAAAAGATAAAGGTCATTCCCAAATGAAATGAGTGTTTCAGCATCAAAATTTGTATCGTTCGAAGCCGAAGAAAAGTCGTTCTGATCCTGATATGAAAACGCAATAACTTCAGCACTAACTTCTGTTGAATTAAGATAATCACTTTTCAAGACCTTATATATTCTAAGATTGGTTCGGTTACCGCTATTGTTGCCAAAATCGCCAATGTAGATGTAATCATCGTCGGTACAAATATCCTCCCAATCAACATTAGTCGCATTTTGTATTGACACCGTGCGTGAAATAGTTCCATCGTTTGCATTAATCTCATATAAAGCATTCATACCTCCTGAATCGTTATGAGTAATTAATCTGTTATCAAAAAAAATCAATCCTGAAGTTTCAGAAACAGCATCATCCAAGTTTGTAAGTTTTGAAATATCCTGTGAAATTCCCAAGAAGGGACTCGAGATAAATAACAGCATCCATAAAAAGTGTTTCATATTGACTTATTCAAATCTGATTGTCTTTTCGAAAAATGAAAGTTAATCATTTTTTCTGTTTTCAAAATACCGATTTGATTCGTCTTGCTCAGATTTGCTGACCTTAAGCCAAACGGAATGATACTCTGTCTTTTAGATGAAAAGCACCTCTTATTTAAATGGTTGTAAATCAAGTCAAAGTTTGAAATGCTTCTCAAATTAAATGATATAATCATAACAAAATAGACACCAATATTCGATTTTTTAATACTAATCAATCAAATTTGACGTTATAATAATTCAAATTGCTATACATAATTATCCAAGTGATAATAGAACCGAAAAAGAATTTTGCTATAATATGAAAAAGGTAAAGTACAAGGACTTGCTCATCCATTCCTTAGAGCTAAAAATATTCCTTCTTGAACTTGAAACTAATCTTTCAAAATTAGAAATTGAAAATAAAAAACAAACTGGAGAGATATAAATGAAAAAATACATTTTTTAAAACACTGATTGACTTATTGTTAGATTGTTTTTTCTTATATATCTTAATTTATAAAGTAAATCATGTTTACTTTGACTTAAGAAATACACTAACGCATAAATACAGTTGCTATGATACAAATACATTCCCCTAACAGAGAAGAGATTAAGAATTTCTTAAAAAAGATTGAAAACAGAATTCGAAGAAACGAGTCAAAACCAAAAGCCACTCGAAACTTTGAATCAAGGTTATAGTCTTTAGCTATAAAGATTATTTCATCGATCACCCTAAGGCTTTCTTAAATGGCCTCAGAATGCTAATGCCAAAATCTAAAAACAAATAGCTAGTTTAGAAAACAATAGCTAGATAATTCCCCGAATACCGGCTGTCATAAGATGGCCGGTTTACTCATTTTACTAATTCGCTGTGACTTGACCAGATATAGGTATCATCCTTGCCTTTAGATCTGGTAATTCCATGTTTTTATCCAAGGGAAACATTGGTCTGATTATACGTTTATAGTTCAATCTTTCTAAATCCTGATCAACACCTCCCGGGGTTAAAGCCATGATCCAATCGGCCCTCATATTATAAAGTTCAGGAACCAGATAACCAATTTTAACCACAAGAATATCAGCCTCTCTCGGCTTCAGACCCAATCGTGTAAAATCATTTTCCCTGTGATAGGGTTTTCGTTTTTTAGTAACAATGACAGAGACACTTCCCACTTTGACCACTACTTCAACTTCTGCATTTTTATCTCCTTTTTCAATAGCAGTTACAGTGCCCTTTAACCTGATCGGTGGGGCGTATCTGTCGTCAACTGATGCCCCTGCAAAACCGTCAACCTCTGCTCCTACTCCGGCCTCAATCGCCTTTTCAACAAAATCAGGACCAGGAATGGAAGCGTATATAAGTGTTTTCCCATTTTCTTTAGTAAACTCAGGTTCTTTAAGAATTTCCTGAAGTGTCCAGGTAACATCTCCTGCTCCTCCTGCCGTCGGATTATCACCCATATCACTGATAATAAATGGATGCTTGTCACTCACAAGGGCAAGGTCTAAACTCTTCTCAAGAGTGGCTGTTGGAGCAACAAATACAAAATCATTTCTCGCCTCCCAAAAACTATTGGCCAATTCCTCAGCTCCTTTTACAACTTCCTCCTTGTTGTCGCCTGTTACCACAACCACAGCATGGTTTCTGGGCTCATCGCCCCAGGCATATCCAATCCAGATGGCAGCATCCACTATTCCATCCTTTTTAGTGATTGGATCTACTTTTGCATATAAACTTTTACCCGGCTCTATTCTGGTACTTGTCTTTTCGCCCGGCAACAATATAGGTACTGGAATCCAAGCCTTAAATTCAGGTTTCCCTTTTCCATTTTCCAGTCTATCCAACAGATTTTCTAAAGCTCTTTTTTTCGATTCCATGGCATCCTCATGAGGTGCCATTCTATAACATGTTATAAGATCACTTTGTTCAGCAAGTTTTTTGGAAACATTTCCATGCAAATCCATAGAAGTGGAAATCAAAGCTTCATATCCAACTACCTCTCTGATACGGGAAATAAAATCTCCTTCAGGATCATCAAGTCCCACTACGCTCATGGCTCCATGGATATCAAAAAACAAGCCGTCATAAGGAAGGTTCTGCTTTAACATATCTAATGTTTTACCCACCAACGACTCATAAGCTTCCCGGGTAACGGTTCCTCCGGGTAAGGCATGCCCGGTAATTGTTGGAAACCAGATTGCCCTGCTGCGATCGGCAGAATCTTTTGACATAAAGGGATAGTAATCCAAAATTACCTCTCCGGTTTTGGCGTGAAATGCTTCCTCATGCGTAAGTGCCGGTGAGAAGGTGCTAGATTCTATTGCGATTCCTGCAATGGCAACCCTGGGTAATATTTCGGCATTATCAATAGTATCTGTGGAGGAATTTTCCTTTGATCTCCCGCAGGATATAAAAAGGATAATTTGAAAAATAAGGACAAGGCTCGACAAGTTTTTCATAAGGTGATTCAATTTTAAATAAAATTCTGTTTCTTATTATTTTGAACAAATGACAGTGACCATAAGCGATCATATAGTATATAAAAGTAACCATATTATTTAATTCTCTCGCATAAAATAGTACTCCTTCATCAACAAAACTAAAAGACCCATCCAACTTACCGGACGGGTCTTTATAATTTAACCACTTGAGCAGAACTCTGGGCAGATAGACTATTGCTTTGTTTTAAAAATTAGTTGATGCGCTTTATGTCTTTAACATGTAATGCATCAATGACTTTATCCATTTTTTTAAGATCAATATCCTTCGCGAAATCAGCGGGAATTACGGCAATACGGAATATAAGAGCATCAGTATCTTCAGGGAAAAGGTTTCCAAAATCAACCGTACCATCCAAAAATAATCTCACATCAAACAAGGTATAGTCAAAAGCATATAGAAGTATCCCGTCATTTCTGAAAATTGTTTGAGGAAGTGGTTCCCAAATATCTGTCCCTTCAAAAACCCCCATAAGCCTGTAAACAACTATTACGTCGCTTTCAAATACCTCAATTTCGCTGGGAATCTCTACATAATATTCAAAATTCGTACTACTGTTCAAATCTGCTTCAACTTCAATTACCTGACCTATAAGACCGTCGAAACCATCTTCTCCGGGGATGCCCTGAGGACCTGGAGGGCCTGGAGGTCCAACGGAACCTTCACAGGATACAAACAAGATTGAAACTAAGATTAATAAAGTGTATAATTTTTTCATAATTGTTGGTTTTATCATTTATAGACAATTATCGGGCCAAAATTTTTAAATTTCCTCTTTTTAGGCTCGAAATTTACTTTTCCTTATTTTCAATAGGAACGCTGTAAACGAACCTAATACTGGCAATCAACCCGCTGTGAAAAGAAACGTTCTTTTGAACCCTGTTGTCACCAAATCGAATCAATGGCAAGCTGAAATTGACTTTTTGATCCTTTTCATATTGCGCATAACTTCGTCCAAAAGCATATCCAAACCTTCCTTCAATAAAAAGATTTCCTACTAATTGATATCGGGCAAATAAAGATTCATCAATACTTTTTCGCTCCATATAGTCACCATCATAGTCGGGGTCTCCTAACCTATAGGAGGTAATGATTCCAAAATGGCTCAAACCCGCTGTTAACCTATTATTTACTTTGTATTTTATTTTTAGATAAATAGGTAATAATCCAACAAATGACCATCTTTCAGAGATATGCCAATCCAAATTAATCAGAGGGACAAGATTAGGACCAAAAAATTCCTGATTGAACATGGCGCCGAAACCCATTTTTAAGCCATCTCGATACTTCTTTTCATAGATAAACATAGCCCCCATTTGAAAATGATCTGAGTTGATATTCTTAAAATCTGACATTAATCGCGGAGCAACAAACAGCTGAAAAGCTCTGTCTTTAGATAATTTTTGATACAATCCTGTTCTGAGAATTATACCGTGTAAATCTATAGGGTTCGCAAGTTCAGGCGGCATATCTTCATCATTTCCAACATGCCAGTAAAAATAATTGACACTGTTATACCAAATTGACCTTTCATTCATCTGTATAGGAGCCACCAGTGCTGCCATCGCTCCATATTCCCTAGCCTTACCATTGTAAATCGAATCATAGGCTTGAGGAAAACCATACCTACCCGATAAGGTGACTATGTCTAATGTCTCTTGACTTCTGATCGATACAGAAATAAAAAAAATCAAAATAAAAAGAGCAAATGTTTTCATAATACAAGTTTAATGATTTTTAACTTATTTCTGTTTATATTTTGCTAACTCATCTTTGTATTTGGAAAAATGCGACCTCAGAAAAGCAAAGGAATTTAAATAAAAAAACTTCAGCATAAGCTGAAGTTTTTTTAATCATTCTGAATCCTGAAGATACTAATAATTGGTAGTTAGCATATAATCAAAACTCTTTTTTACGCTTTCTAAGGGAGTGAAATTATAGCGTTCAACTTCTACGATACCATACTGAACGCCCGATTCTTTTTTATGTTCAAAGATCTTATTGAAATCCATCTCTCCACTTTCTCCTAATTCCATTTCGTCCTTTATATGCCATAACCTAAATCTACCAGGATACTTTTCAAAATATTTCAAGGCATCCTTACCTCCCTTGCTGATCCAATAAAGGTCGAGCTCAAACATCATGTTGTCAGGATTACTTAATTCAAGCATATAATCATACAGGGGTTTGCCATCAAATTCGGTGGTAAATTCCTTATCGTGATTATGATATCCGAATTCAATTCCCTTTGCTTTGCATTTTTTTCCAACTTCGTCGAAATACGCCATATATTGTTTCAGCCCTTCGAGGCTGTTGTACCCTACCTCGTTCATCGATGGCTGAACAATCCATTTTACACCCGCTTCTGCATGAGCATCGATCGCAGTATCCCACCAGGCCATTGTTTGATCCCATGTTTCCTCTGTAGGTACATCTTGTCCGGTATGTGATCCTAAAAACTCTAATCCATTGTCTTCGCATAATGTTTTAAACTCAAGAGGAGACATTCCATAAAACTTACCGTCTTTATAGCCTGCTGCTTCCACAAATGCATAACCCATTTCTCCTACTTTTGCTACTGTAGCCTTTGGGTCCTTAGTCATATCGTCTTTCACTGAATACAATTGTAATCCAATAATTTTGTCTTTTGGTGCAGGATCTGCTTTTTTACAACCCTGAAACATCAAGGTTACAATACCAATCAAAACGAGCCATTGTACGGCCACCCTTTTAATACTCATAATTAAATTTTTAAATTTTTAAAACTCTTTAGTGCCTGTCTGAAAATAAGTTTCTAATTCGCTCTATTTTAAAACATAAACCATTTGCCAGACATCGGTAAATTTACCAATGACAAAGCATACATAGTATAACAAATGTCATGAATTGATCCTTTTTTTTAAGCGTATCATTAAATTAAAATGCGTCCGAAAACGAGTAAAATGGGTAGTAGAAAAGTTTATATGGCAACAGTATTACAAGGTTTTAAAATTATTTTCCCGCTTGAGAAGTTTCATCTGAATCCCTATCTTTCTTTAGTGTATCATCAATGGCCTTTTTAGGGCCATTTTCCATGCTTATTGAAGAAGATAAATTTGCATTTTGAGAGCCTGGCATATCCTTGATATATACATCCTGTTGTGGGAATGGGATTTCTATACCGTGTTTAGCAAAAGCATTGTACACCGCGATGGAGACATCGCTTTTAGCCTGAAGTCCAAGTTCATAATGAACCCAAAAGCGCAGTCTGAAATTAAGTGAACTATCCCCGAATTCACTAAATAAAGCATGCGGGGTAGGTGTTTTTAAAGTGTCTTTGTTGTTGTTTGCTGCATCATACAATATTTTAAGGACCTGATTAGGATCTGAACCGTAAGTAGTGCCAATTAAAATTTCTACCCGCTTTATGCTATCTGAAAGTGTCCAGTTAATTAGATCATTGGCGATAAGGTTGTTATTAGGCACCACTACTTCTGCTCCATCGAATGTAATAATACTTGACGAACGAACGCCGATCCTGTTCACCATTCCCAAAAGGTTATTTACCTCTACAGTGTCACCTATATGTATTGGACGTTCAAATACTAAAATCAGACCCGATATAAAATTTGAAACTACTGTTTGCAATCCAAAACCTATACCCAAACCAAGAGCACCTGCCATCAGATTGAATTTACTAAGATCTATTCCTAAGGAAGAAAGCGCCAAAACAATACCAAATGCAATAATAAAATACCTTAAAACAAGTGAAATAGCGGCAGGAATGCCCTTGGGCAATTTAAAAAACTTAAAAGAAACTTCTCCACTGTCAAATAGATAAGAGATGAGGCTTGTGGAAATAAAGGAAACGAAAAGAATTAAAACAAAATTTAAAATATCCCCAATCGTAAATGTGATGCTTCCGAATTTATAAGGCTCTGTAAGAATATCAGTAAAAAATTGTGTAAGAGGAGCGAGAAGATCGATCATTCCAAGGAAAAACATAAACCAGGAGATAAAGGCCATTACCCTGATAACCTGTAGTAATTTTAATTCCAGTGCAAATTTTCTTTCCTGATCAAAAGTTGATTTCATGTTAAAATGCCAGTGAATAATTCCTGTAGAGATCCCTCCGGCAATCATAAGAATCCCATAAAAAATCACTGTGAAAACACCACTTTTGGTACTCACTTTTAGGGTGAGATCAGTCAAATTGGTATAACCAAGAATATTTGAAACTATCGAAACTAACAGCAGGCTATAGACTACAGGGGTCAACCTGATCAACAGTAAACCGAAGTTTCCAATTTTCATTTTCCTTGTCTTCAGATAGGGCCTGGTAAACGCTATAAGAACCCCAGTAACTAAAAACGCCTCAAACAACAAATACAATCGATATTGTGAAGAGGAAAACCACATAAAAGTTTTGGAGCTGTCTAATATGTAAAAAAAGATCACAAAGTAAATGATCTTTTTAAATCTCTTATACATATAGGGTTGTACCAAAGGAACAGATAAAATAAGAATCAATAAGACCAAAATATTACCGAATAACATGGGTGTATTGGTAAAGAACCATTTGGCCATAATCAAGGAGACAAATATGATACTTATGACCGAGTGATTCAAAATTACATCTTTCGCATTTTGAAGATCTCCATCTGGTTCATTAAATGGATATTTCTCATAGGTTTTTCTTAAGAAGTGAATCAGTAAAACAACGAATACGACCAAGAGAATATATAAATAAATACTGTGTTCACTGCTCTTGACGAATTTGAAAATACCAGACACATTCTCTGAAAATGACTCGACCTCATCTTTTTCTCCCTCATCTTTATCGGGGCTTTTGAAAGATGCTTTCCATAGTGGTTCGTGCCTTAAATAAAAAAGATTATATACCTCTGAATCCTTAAGAAAATTCAATTCATCAACTGTTTTATTAACAATTACCTTTTGATTGTTAATCTTAGATTCAAGAATCAGATAAACGTTATTTTCCTTGGTGATCTGTTTATTGATTTTTTTATAATCATTCCATACCCTTCGAACATTGGTCAAAACTTCTAATGGGACTTTCTCTTTGACAGCATTTTCATAAGTCAATTGCCAGGTCTTTTCCTGAAAATTCAACAATTCCAGAATAATGATATTTCGTTCTTCATGTTCATTAATCACAGATTCCCAATTACTTAAATGGTCGTAGTATCTATCCCATTTTTTGATGTGGTTATTGATTTTTTGTCGATTTGGATTAGCAGCTACAAAATGATCTTTCCTTTTAGCTTGAGCCTTTATAAATTTTGCATAGGGTGGAAATAAAGAATCAATGCGTGTCACACTATTACTTGACCCTACTTTACGTGAATAAAGTTTGAGTTCATTATTATCATCTTCAACCTTCTGAATAATATCCACGACTTTTATGGCTGTAGGAATCGGCGTACCTGTAGAATCAGTTTTTGTTATAGGAGTGATCTGGGTGTATGAAACAAACGAAGTCAAAAATAGAATGACACCTAAGAGGTATCCGGAAAGGTTATGTTTCGATAATTGCATATTTATTTCGATAAAACTTTAAAAATAGTAACTAAAGCCATTTGATACACGTTTTTTTAATGGCTAATTTAAAGACCCCAGAATAAAAAATAGTGTTCATCTAAACTACTCTGATGTAATTGCCTCATTCAATGAAAAGATATTTACTTCGCCCTCATTTAAAAGGAAGCTACTAACTTCTTCAAACTGTGATCTACTGTTTTCAGCAAAAACTTCACGCCTTTTTTTAAACACAAGATTTGCTTTCAACAATTTATCCATGGCCTTATTGTATTTTAGTAAGTCGTCTTCATCGATCTGCTCAAAATTCACACATTCAAAAAATACATCTTGTTTTTTGTACATCTCTTCCTTCATATCAATAACCGAATACTTGATCTCATAATTTTCCTGATTCACCTTTACTTCCATAATATGACCGAATCTGGCTTCCAAAACTTCGGCCATTGCACTCCTTTTAGGATATAACTCTTTTCCTATATTCTTATACAACACTTTGGTTTCACCTTTTATTTTGATCAATCCCTTATCAACTTCAACAGATTCAACCTCGTTCTTATCAGCGTTATCCTCATTCATAAACCAGGTTTCTGCTCTTGACAGAATAATTGACGTACTTAAACCGTTTGTTGCAAATTTTTTACTTATAAATTTGTCTCCAATCACTCTGTCCTGGGCATAATTTGAACCCGAAAACAAAATGATCAGTACCACAATTACAGGGTATTTCTTCATATAATGAGTATCTTGATGAATGATTAAAGCCTTATGATTTTCACTACTAAATTTCTAATATTTATCGCCTCAAACAATCTAGAGGCTTAGAAAGTTGTAAACAACTTATAAAGGGTGAAAATGTCATATAAAATTAGACATTAATTAAATCTTTGAGAACACAATGTTATGGTAAAAAAAAGTATGAATTATCGGAATAAAATATCTCGTTTGCGACAATTTTAAGGTTTTTTCGTTCTCAAAAGATAAAGTAAAGCACCTATTGCTATAATCAAGCCTAGGAATTCTCTGGCTCCCTCTATATAAGGCTTCTCATAGACCATTTTTCCAAATAATTCTGACTTGTCGTCGCTCATTAACCAATCTAGAAAATAGCCCAAATGAAATAACGAGAAAACTAATAATCCTGATATTGCAGCATAAAGAAGCACCTTCGGGACCCGAAGGAAATTCGAAAATCCGAAAAAAACTGCCACCATTAGATACATCGAAAACCAAATCACAGGATCAGGATCATTCAATTGTACATAAGCAAACATTAAAAAAATCACGAACATGATCGAATAGATCAGTTTATGTTTAGTTGATACTATATATGACATATTGATTCATGATTAATTGACTATAAATTTAAGAAAGATCTAATTGTTATATGAAGATAGAGGACTAAAATGCATGAAAAAAATCTACAGGCTCAAGGATAAAGTCATCATCTTCAAAATTTCGACATTCGCACTTTTGAAAAGAAATAAGGGTCATTTGGACAATTAACTGATGCTTTCGTCCTAATCTTCTTCAATAAATAAAATCAATTTTCTAAATTACAGTCAAATAATCCTTAAACCCTAATTATGAAAACTACCCAACAACGATTTATTATAATGACACTATTGATATGTGCTTTTAGTATTAAATCATATAGCCAACAAGTTGAACACCCTATTACCCTTATTTGTGACACTGATAAACTTAAAAATATGAAACCTAAGAATGCTTATAAGGCTTGTTATTTTCAAGGTCAAACAGAAAGCGATTCGCGTAAGTTCACAGTTACTGGAAACCTTAATGACACCTTTGTTTGGAATGGCAAAGCTTCTTCCGGCACAGATGAACTGAATATAACAAAAATCAAATATGAAAAAGGGACAAAGATTTTTAAAAACGATTCAATCGAAGGAACGAATACCGTAAGGGCAGTAGCCAAAAAAAGTACTAAAAATAAGGATCCCTATACTTATATCATCTATTTTAAAGTAAATAACAAGAAAAAGTATCACATAGATCCAAAGGTGAGAATACGTGAGTAACTCCTTTTACCAAGCTATATATCGCATATGACGGGAAACAATTATTCCAAATCAAATCTAATTACTAAAAAAGTCCTTACAACATTGGCCTTTTTTCTTGTTTTTTGTGTGGAACTTTTTTGTCAGAATCAAAAGTTTATCGATAGTCTTGAACAGGTCTATACAAGTGGCCAGTATACCCAAGAGGAGCAATTGGACATATTAAGACAACTTTCTAGCGGTCATAATAATGTAGATAAAGTTCTATATTATAGTCAAGAACTTATCCTAAATGCGGAAGAATTCGGTTCTGAGGAAGATGTTTTTTGGGGATGGGTATATAAGGGAAATGCCCTTACTCGAAAAGGGAATCTTAGCGAAGCCTTAGACATTTATTTTAAAGCTGCTAAAATTGCAGCAGACGAAAAAACCAATAACAACCTTGGTCTTGTGAGCATTGCTATTGCAGATGTCTATTCGATCATGGGAAACCACGATAACGCGATTCGATATTATAAAAACGCCATAGCAATTCATCAAGAAAATGACAGCATTGCGTCATTAGCCTTGGCACTTGAAAATCTTGGTGATGAATATTTGAATGTCTCAAAGCCCGATTCGGCCCTACTGATGTTTGAACAGTCTGGTCCCATATTTAAAAAAACAGGCCAAACCGAAGGTATTGCCATGAATATTGGCAATAAGGGAATCGCCTATGCTTTGCAAGGCAAAGATGAAATGGCCAAGGATGAAATTAACCATGCGATCCATATGTTTGAAAAGCTGGAAAATTATTATCCTATTTCGGTTTTTTTAACATATATGTCTGACCTTTATTTGAACCAGAATGACTGGGATGCCGCACTGGTATATGCCCAAAGAAGTTTAGATTTGGCTCAAAAATATGGGCTAAAGGAAGAGATTAGCGAGGCCAGTTTACAACTTTCTCAATTGTATGAAAAATCAGGAGACTTAGGCACTTCTTTCCATTATTTTAAAAATCACACCGCATATAAAGACAGTGTTAGTAATATTTCGGCGGTACAACAAATGGCCAACATACGAACTGATTTTGAGGTGTCTCAAAAACAACTTGAGGTAGACCTTCTCAATCAGCAAAAAAGAAACCAACGGATCGTTGTTATTGCTACAATTATAGCCCTCGTACTGATCATCGCGCTTGCCATTGGGCTTTTCAGACGCTATAAGTTTATCGAGAAAACAAAGCGGATTATTGAAAAAGAGAAAAACAGGTCAGACCAATTACTCCTCAATATCCTACCCGAACAAACTGCCAAAGAACTAAAAGAATTTGGCAAGGTAAAAGCAAAAAAGTTCGATGCTGTTTCAGTCTTATTTACAGACTTCCAGGGATTCACTATGTCGTCAGAAGATCTTAGTCCGGAAGATCTTGTTAAGAGTGTCGACTTTTACTATCGGAAATTTGATGAGATCATTAAAAGTTATGGGCTCGAAAAAATAAAAACCATTGGAGATGCCTATATGGCCGCCGGTGGTTTACCCTTTGTTACTGATGATCACGCTCAAAAATTGGTGACTGCTGCTTTGAAAATCGCAGATTTTGTAAATGAATCTAAGGATTCATCTTCAAGCGATCTTATGCGATTTGATATTCGAATCGGTATACATAGTGGTCCTGTTGTTGCAGGAGTCGTTGGTACTAATAAATTCGCCTATGATATCTGGGGTGACACGGTAAACATCGCTTCGAGAATGGAATCGACCTCCTTACCCGGAAAGGTCAATGTCTCAGAAAGCACATTCGAGTTGATCAAAGATGATTTTGAATGTGAATACAGGGGTGAAATTCATGCGAAAAATAAAGGAAAAATGAAAATGTATTTTGTCTTAGGCCCTAAGTCAAAAGATAAAGATCCTAATCAAATGACTACAAAAAAAGGATCCATGTGATGTTAAATTGGATTTTCAAAACAATAATACGAATCGTCCTTTACCACAATTACTTGATTCATTGATTCTTATCAACTAAATGACTGATCCTAATCATTTCACATGTTGTGATTTCTTTTTAATTTACGGTTTATTAAAATAAACAATATGTATACTGAAATAAAATCATACCGCATTTTTTTAGACTCCGGATCACAAAAAAACAAGAGTTTCACCACGATCAATTTATACAATACCGATGATGAGGTTATCGGCGTTTTGCAATTTTTTGAAGAAGGAACAAAGATCATTGAACCAATGGACTTTGATCGCTTTTATATTCAATACACCATTTCAAAGTTCTCCTATATCGTTGATATTCTGAGAAATGAAAGCCCTCTGTTTGTGGGTTACTGGGAAAATAAATATGGAAAATATGGCAGAATTTGCACCGGTAAAGAACCAGTCGGAGAAGGAGAGGTTCATTCTCCTTTATTTGCTGATCACACCTTGAAAACCTAAACGTTTTATCGCATTTTTTTAGATAAAAGTGTGGATTCCGAGGTGTTAATTTTTTAAGCTCGATAAATTAAAAGGCGCTTTAGAAAAGAATTTAGGGCTTTTGGTCCTAGATCTATTGTGTGAAAATATATAAAGTCTTAGCTTGAAACGTAATTCTTGAATAATTGAAATTTTAATCCAAAATATATAATTATGGAACATGAAACAATTGAAAAAGTAGATGTAAAGATTCGAATTGATAAAGAAAAGAAACGAAACGAAAAAAAGGATCAATATGTTGTTTTGACAATAGATCATCTTAATGAGAAAGTAGTAAGGATAGACAATGACTGGGATCCCAAAAATCCAACTTATTTTGACCCATCAAATCCAGGCAGTTTCAAAACACCCGTCAATAAAGGTAAAAACATCACATGGATTGGGATATCAGATGATGGAAGTGTTCCAATAAAAATAGAAAATATTGTCATGAAAAATTCTTCAAGTAAGCAGATTTTAAAAAGTAGGTCATACATTAGACGTAATGAAGATGTAGTTGTCGGAAAGGTTAAGGTTAAAAAGATTAAAGACAAGGATACCGAAGCATATTTTTTAACATATAGCGTCAATGAAAATGTTCATACCATTGATCCGATACTGGAGTTTCACGACAGATAATATTTAAATCCGCATCTAAAATATTTTGAATAATCATTCTATATCGAAAAGTATCTGTAACAAAGCCTTTATCATCATGGGCTTTGTTATGCTTTTTGGATCTTTTGTTTTCGCTCAAAACCAATCTTTGGCAGATAGTCTTGAAACCATCTACCTAAAGGGTGAATTCGAAGAAAATGATCGGTTACAAATTCTTGAACAACTTGCCAGAGATCATACCGTTACTAAAAAAAGACTTCAATTTATAGAAGAATTGATTGGAACGGCTATAGACCTCGATTCTACAGATGCTTTGTTTAGCGGTTACCTGGAGAAAGGGAATGCCCTCAATAAAATAGGAGATCTAAGCCATGCTCTTGAAAGCTATTTAAAGGCCGCTGATATCGCTATTGAACAAAACGATAATCAACGCTTAGGTGTTGTTTATGGCAGTATTGCCGGAGCCTATTATAACGCCAATAATCACAAGAACACAGTTTATTATTATAAAAAAGGAATTGAAGTGAATTCTTTACAAAGACGCAAAGATTCCCTAAATATTGCAACAGCCAACCTCAATCTGGGAGAAGAATACTTAAGAGTTGTTCAACCTGATTCTGCATTGATATATTTATTCAGATCAGAGCCGATTTTCGAAGCCCTTGATCATCAATTAGGAATCGCCTATAATTTAGGAAGCATTGGGTCTGCTTATGCCTTACAGGGAGCAGATGATTTAGCAGAACAATTCATAGACGATGCCTTGATCATACTCAGAACTTATGAAGACTACTATGCCATCTGCGACTATCTATTGATAAAATCGGATATCCATATTAAAAAAGGAGATTATAAAAAATCCTTGTACTTTGCCCAACAAAGCCTGAGATTAGCAGAGGAAAAAGGCTTAAAAAAGCAGATTAGTGAAGCTTCTCTAAAACTATCTGAAATCTATACGACTCAGGGACAACCCTCAAAATCTCTAAAATTTTATAAAGACCATATCCTTTACAAAGACAGTATTGAAAACCTAGCCTCAGTACAACAAATGGCCAATTTAATAACAGATTTCGAAGTGTCACAAAAACAAGTTGAAATAGATCTAAAACAAACTGAAGTTGAACTACTTAATCAACAGAAAACAAATCAAAAAGTCCTTATTTTCACCATGATCGCTGTACTGGGTATGACCGGGCTTTACTATAGGAAAATCAGCAAAGAAAAAAGAAGATCAGATGAACTTCTGCTCAATATTCTCCCCTCAAAGACTGCCGAAGAGCTGAAAGAAAGCGGTAAGGTAAAAGCTAAAAAGTTTGATTCTGTAACAGTTATGTTTACCGATTTTCAGGCCTTTACCAAATATTCACAACAACTTTCTCCTGAAATGCTTGTGACGTCTGTGGATCATTTTTTTTCAAAATTTGATAAGATTATTGATGCATATGGACTCGAAAAAATAAAGACAATTGGAGACGCTTATATGTGTGCCGGAGGTCTTCCCAATGAATCTGCCGACCACGCAGTAAAAATTATTCAGGCGGCTTTTGAAATTCAGCAGTTTGTCAAAGAATCAAAGGAACGTAAAGATGAAAAAATCGCACATTTTGAGATCCGTATTGGTATAAACACAGGCCCGGTTGTTGCGGGGGTGGTAGGGGAAAAAAAATTCGCTTATGACATTTGGGGAGATACCGTCAACGTGGCCTCTCGTATGGAATCTAATTCAAGGGCGGGTATGATCAATATTTCGGAGAATACTTTTAAACTGGTTGAAAATTATTTTGACTGCGAATACCGAGGAAAAATTGACGTTAAAAACAAAGGAATGATGAAGATGTATTTTGTATTGGGTAGTAAAAATTCGTCCAAAATAAAGAAACAGACTGGAGATAAGATAGTTTTATGTTAACTTTATCAGGAATTACTCAATAAACGAATTACACTATGAGACAAGATCCAAATAATTATTGGGAGCAATTGGAACGTTTGGAAAAACTAATCCGGGCCTCCGAATTAAAAGCAGCTATCATCTTTTCATTCCACAGTCTTATTCTAGGACTTTTTTTTGATCGAATAGAGCAATTTCAGCCTGTAATTGAAACCAATAAGGTTTTTGTCGTACTTTCATTTTTATGGATAGGCTGCGTTGTGATGTCCATTTATTATTGTTTTAAATGCTTTAAGCCTCAAATTGAACTAAAATATGAGAAGAACGTTTTTTTCTTCCGCGATGCCGTCTATGCGTTTGGAAACGTTGAGGCATTTACCAAAAAAATTATGGAAGTATGTGACAGCGATGAGGAAATATATGAGCAACTTAGTCAGCAAATTCATATTGAAAGTAAAATAATAGATCAAAAATTTATCTGTGTACATAAATCAATAAAGTTCTTTGGTCTAAGTTTTATTTTTATACTTGCGGGGTTCGCGTTCTGGCTAATCAGAATTTAAAAAAAATTATTTTGAAGGGATACTACCAACTTCGACAACGCATTCTTGACATTTTACATACTAAATTGGCTAAGGATCTTTACTATCATAGTGTTCATCATACGCTGGATGCATTAAGAAACTGTGATCTGTATCTAAGGTATATTAAAGTAAGTAAGCATGAGGCACAACTTCTGCGTCTTGGTGTACTGCTTCATGACATCGGTTTTACAGTGAGTACTCAGGCTCATGAAATGAATGGAATAGAGATTGCAAACAACTTATTATCCGAATTTCATTTTCCAAAAAAGGATATGGAAATTATTACACGGCTCATTTTGTCTACAAAAGTTCCTCAACAACCCAATACGGTTTTGGAAAAAATTATTTGTGACGTTGATTTGGATTATTTGGGCAGGGAGGATTTTTATGTGATCAGCGATCAATTATTCAGAGAACTAAAAGTTTATTCGGGACTTAAAGATAAAAATGAATGGAACATATTACAGGTTAAATTTCTTCAGGCCCATCGTTTTCATACTGATTTTGCTATTAGGAATAGGCAGCCCCAAAAAGAAATGCGCATTAAAGAATTAAAAGGGATGATCACTCCCTGAAAATTTAAAATATTTATATTTCTATAACCTTCTTATTCAGTGACGTTTACACCTTAATCTGTTTTTAAAAACAAGGGAAACATCATAAAACTTCAAAAATATTTATTTTTTATGTTAACCTTTTTATATCCGAAACATTAATATTATACCCCCCTCAAATTTTGACTTAACGCTTGTCAATAAGCCCCTGTTATTTTACATACAGGGGTTTATTACTTTTAGGCGGGCCATCAAATTCTTATTTAATCATCAATGGCTTGTCCAATGATCTGTCGAAATTTCCACCCTGTTTCATCTGATTCAATATCCTGAGTTTGTTTAAGTAAAATCCCTATGATCTCTTCTTTTGGATCCGCAAAATACGTGGTATTGAAATAACCTCTCCATTGAAAAGTTCCAGCACTTCCTTCGCCTCCGGTATCCTGACCTTTTTGATTTAACACCCCAAACGCCAAGCCGTAATAGGATCCCGCATCACTCCATAAGTCTCCAATCTGATTGGCCATCATAAACTGGATAGTGGTTCTGCTCAGAATACGTACTCCATTTAACTCTCCCTTGTTAAGATACATTTGCAGAAACGCAGCATAGTCCTTTGCGGTGCTTGATAGCCCTGCTCCACCCGAAAAGAATGTTTTGGCTCCTTTAATAGGATAATCCGGATCATAGGCATACGGTGCTGGAAACTTTACCCAATTCCCGTCTTTTAAGGTTTGTACTGTAACCAACCTCTCATATTTTGATTCAGGTAAATAAAACCAGGTGTCATCCATATCAAGAGGATCGAAAATTCTTGTCCTAAAAAACTCGTCCAAAGGCATTCCTGAGATGATCTCAATAAAATATCCCAATACATCAAGCCCTTCACTATAAACGAACTTATCCCCTGGATGATTATGTAATGGGAGTTTGGCGAGTTTTTTAATGTTATCCTTTATGCTTACCGACTCCGTTGTAAACAGGTCAATAATACCTGCCTTGTGATAGATCTTTTTAAATCGTTCATCCCCATCGATATAGCCATACCCTATTCCTGAAGTATGAGTTATCAAATGCCGAATACTTATCGGTCTGTTTGCTTTGGTCGTGGTATAGGTAGAATCTTTTTCTATAAGTGAATCTAAAACCTGAGCATTCTCAAACTCAGGTATGTATTTTGATATAGGATCGTCAAGTCTGAATTTTCCTTCCTCCCAGAGCATCATAACAGCGGTAGATGTAATGGCCTTTGTTTGAGAGGCTATTCTAAAGATATCGTCTCTTTTCAGATCTCTTTTAGTCCCATTATCTGCTGAGCCAAAGGCTTTATAATATACTATTTTTCCCTTTCTTGCAACAAGGGCTATTGCTCCCGGTATTTCATTTTTTTCGATAGACTCGATCAAAACATCATCAATAAAAGACAGTCGTTCTTCTGACATGCCAGCGCTGCTTGGAGTGCCTTCAGAAAGAGGTGCTGAGTTTTTGATTGATTTGGTTTGAGCAATGGTCAATTGGCTGATACTTAAGTAAAGTAAGAAAAGAAATCTCATAATTATATGGGTTTGATTACTATAAAAGGGGGTATTTATTTTAGTTATAAGCTAAATTAGTAATTTATAGATTAATAATCCTTTTATTGGCTATGTGGAGTTATAGGATTTCGATAAAAAAAGTGTATTCAATTAGTCTTCCACACTGAAATAGGCTTCGTTTGTAAATGGATGACCTTCTCTGCTAACACCTTGTACCTCTATCCGATAAGTTGCTGATGGATCAGCCGTATAAAAGGAGAAACTGGTTTTTCTCAGGTCGTTCAAAATCAGGCTTGGTACCCAATGCAGGGTAACTCGAAAATCGGGCTTCTGTTGGTTTGACTCCTGAATAGGATACTTGGGTGCATAAAATTCTTTAGCCTTGTATAAGCCGGGGTAATTAAAACTAACGATTCCTTTCTTCGGTCCCGAATTTGATTTATTCTTTCTATCACTACCTGATTTGGAATAAACGATTATGGCAGCCTGAGAAAAGTAAGTTACCGCCTGCGGCCCTGATAACAAATCAATAAAACTCACATCATTGGCATTAATCAAACTGTTCAAACTTGCTGCATTTGGAAATCGAACCCCATCTAAAAAAAAGTCAACTTTGGACCCTCTGTAATAATACTCCCCAGTTATATAGTTTCTACTTAAAGCTGGCACCCTATTCTCCAAAATCCTAAAGAGATCATCTCCTAAAGCAACCGCATTTTCCTTGACATAATCAACTCTAAATCTCGGTGATTGATAGCGCATATTATTGCGTATGTACTTTTGGTCCATCGGCTTTTTAGATATTTTTACTTCCACATCATTCAAGGTAATATATTCGGGTTGATTAGCATAAAGTGCTGACAAAGAGTCCGCTTCTATGCTTGTCTCAAATAAATTTTGTTGCATAGCTGGCTGCTCTCTTAATTGACCCTGTTCAAAAGTTATCTCCGGAGAATTCACAGAATCCATTTGAATATAAAAATCTCTATTGAGTTCAGAACCACCTTGTTTAGATCCTTTTTTCCTGACTTTCTTTTTTTTAGCCTGAATAAGAATCGAGGTACTGTCTGTAAAAAGATAACCCGGAAACAGAAACTGGCCTTCACCAAAAGTTTTACTTTCATCATGCCCAAATATTTTACTGTTGGAATAGGTTAATGAAACATTGGTATTCACCGGTACATCATGATTAAAAATACTCCGAACACTTCCTTTAAAATCGATCCCCGACTCAAAAGAATAAAGTAAATCATCATCCTCACTCATTTTAATAGCATCCCATAAATATTTTCTCCAGCCCTGGGTCATCATTAAAAGGTCTAAATATTTCTTTCTCTGGGCATCATCCGAATCAAAATAAAAGCAAGGGTCTTCTATCTCCCCTTTAATTTCGGAATTCAATAAAAGATACGATCGTATATCAAATCCACAATCGTCTGTACTAAGAGCGCTAATATCTGTAACGGCTATCGAAACATTTGCAGTGGTTTTTGAAATATTCTCCAATGACAGCTCGACGTCTACCAATTCTCTGGTTGAATACGTTTTTTTATTAGTTTTTATCGAGGCAGAAGGAACTGATTTATCAAGTTCAACAAAGACAAGACGTTCGCATAAAGGCTGTTTCTTTTTACTATATATAGTTAATTTCAGGATTCCGTTATCCAATGTTGTTAAGGGGACTTTGATCACTCCTTTTGATTCCGACCCCTTTAGTTCTGCCACGCATACCTGCAGACCTCTCTGCAGACCTATAAGCGACAAACCATCTACTCCCTGCTTAAGAGATGATTGAAGATTTATTTGGTAGAAATCTCCCCTGTTTACCACTTGCATGATGACTCCTTCTTTAAGAGGTTTTGGTAGTTCATAGAAATAGTTTTTTTCCAGATGTGTAACTTTTGCGCTAATTGAATTTCCAGGCTCAGGAACAAATTGTACACTTCCCATTCCAAGGTGCAGTGTCGAAAAATTAACAAGCTCTTTGCCGGTTTGATCTAAAAGAATTCCTTTAACATTCAATCCCTTGCCTTTCTGAGTCATGGCTTTAAATCCGACCCGGGCAGGAAGACCTTCAACAAAATAGCCACCCTCAGGAAAAAACTGCAGGTCTGGTTTGTTTTCAACTTGAACCGTCATTTCATCTATTGAAACTACTGAACCATTTGCTTCCACTGCATTTTGTCTTTTCAACTCATGGTAAGAATTGATATAAATCTCCTTTGTAAAAAAAAACGAGTCATCAAAGTTTCTCATATAGTTGGTGTACGCACGCACTGTGTAGAGACCGATATTTAATTCTCCCGTCAATTCAAACGCCCCTTCGCCTCCTCCTTGTTTCGTATGAATCATTCGTGAATTGACTATTTTATTAAAGGGGTCTATAAGTTCTACATAGACTATTTTAGATCTGGTATCTGGCATATTTGTTTGGCCGTCTAATACGTATACTTTAAACCAAATCTGGTCACTAATAAAATAAGAAGGCTTGTCAAAATGAATGTAAACCTTCTCAACCGGATACGTATTCTGCTCACATAGAAACGGATTATTGCTATTCGTAAGAGATTTATCTAAGTTTTTAGCGAGGAGGTTTAAAGAAACCAAATGAGTTAAAAAGAATACCCAAGAAATAATGATTCTTTGATGAAAAATAAAACTATCATGTCTCATGCAATAAGGAGGGTTTCAGAATAATTATCAGATTAGTAGGATACAAATAACATGCCAGATTTATAGAACTGTTTATTCATCTTTACCATGCTCCAGGTCACTTAAATGATGTTCAAGTGCTTTTACCGATATCTGGATTTCCTTGATCAGTAAACCCAGAGAAATAATAAGGAGAATAAGCGCGATCCCAAAAACCCAAACTGCAATAATATGTTGTTCAATGTATATAAGAAACATGGTCAAAACACAAAGCAAAAGGCTCGAAATTCCAAATATTTGCATGGCCCGGGTTAGGTAGAGTCGCTGACGAAGGTTCTTTATCTGTCTAATTAAAACCTGATTCTTTTCCTTCTTATAGGTATCGTGTAAACTTCTTACTACTGCTGCATAAGCTAAAAATCGATTGGTATAGGCCAGCATAATAAGTGAAATTGCCGAAAATAATAGCGCCGGGGTTGTAAGTGTTAGTTGTTCCATTACTCAAATGTAACCGAAAGTTTTATAACTTTAAAACATTCTAATTGTTTTGATGAAATTTCTAAATCAAATATGTTTTAAATTACTTATTTTTATTAAAATGTTTCAAATTAATTCTACACTCATGAAATTAAAATATATCAACATCCTTTTGGTTTTGATTGGCCTATCTGTCTCTGCTCAGGATATCATCAAATGTAAAATCAGCACCTCCATGGGAGACATCTATGTGGAGTTGTATCCTAAAAAAGCACCTGTAACCGTCGCTAATTATTTAAATTATGTGGAACAGAATTTATATGATAACTCCTCATTTTTTAGGGTTTGTAATCCAAATAACGAAGCTGATCGGCAAGTGAAGATTGAAGTAATACAAGGTGGAGACGTCTCAGAGGAAGATCAGTTTCCTCCTATAGAAATTGAAACTACAGAACTAACTGGTATTCTGCATAAAAAAGGTACAATTTCTATGGCTCGAAGCGAACCAAACACAGCAACATGCAGCTTTTTCATTTGTGTTAGTGACCAGCCTGAATTAGATTTTGAAGGTAAAAGAAACCCTGACGGTATGGGTTTCGCCGCATTTGGAAAAGTAACCAAAGGAATGGATGTGGTTATGGCCATTCAGATGCAAAAAGATAAAGACCAATATTTAACGAATCCTGTGGTAATCGATCAAATTATCAAACTCCAACCCTGAAATATGAACTGAGGCGCTCGGAGGTGAGGGTTTCACTTGCGAGCGCCTCAGACGTGAGGCCCTCACCTCCGAGGGGGTGAGAAATACAGGGGTGACGAATAAATTACTATTTCCCAACAGGCATTGTATAAGAAATATTTAGCCTGAATGAATTTTTTACTGCAGGTCCTTCCCAGGATTCATAAATGGCACTGGTTTTATACTCTCCATAAAAATTCCAGGATGCTTTTTCCATCACCCATACTTTCCCAAAACGAAGCCCTATCGGGAGGTAAAACCCTTTAGTATTCCAGTCGTATAAAGCAACTATATCGGCTGTTTGCACATAAATCCCTGAAGTTCCAAATCGATATGCCACAAATGGAGCTATTCCTAAAGGGTTTGCATCCGAATCACCTGCGGGCAAAGTATTTGGATCAATACTGCGCCAGGTTTGGGTAAACAACAAACCATAAAACCATTGTCCACTATTATTTACAATGGCCGCTGCAAAACCATAACCCCATTCATCCTTGGAAACACCTTCGCTACCAGGGGCTGTAACCAAAGGTCCTATACCTGCTCTTCCTGTACCCCAATCAGTTGCTTTCGGAATGATTAGTGCAAAAAGTTCAGTGTTTCCAAACCCTGATTTCCCTGTATTCACATCTTCGTAATGGCGAATGGTTAATCTTGGAAGTATGGTCATTGATTTTAATGGTACAGGAGCTACAACCCTTAACTGAACATAATTATCAAGACCTGCCTTCCGTGGCGCCCCATTCACAATATCGTCGTAATAGTCGGGCATTGATTGGTAGGCCGCCTGAAAACTCCATTGTGTAGCTGTTGCATCCATAGCTTGAGAATCACGACTCTGACCTTCTTCTTCAGTTTGCTCCTCAACCTCCTGATTTTCTATTGTTTGTTTTTCCTGAGCTTGGATACTCAATCCTAGAAAAAAGATTACAATAACAAAAATATTTTTCATACTTATCTATTTAATTTTTAAATCTAACAGCGCTTTATGTGGAGAATTTCAAGAAACGGATATAAGCCAAATATTCGTAATGAATTCTCGAATTCAAACCCTCATTAGTGAGGTCTGCATCCAGTAAAATATTTCCTTGAGCATAGCTATAACCTACTAAAAGAAAATTAGTTTAAACCTGTTTATTATATACCTCAAAAATAAACTAACTAACTCAAGAGTGCTTCACAAAACAGGTAAACAATAGGTAAACTTATAGAATAATAATAAAATCTTTGCCTAGAACTTGTTTAAAAACTCTGGAAGACTCGTTGTAGTTGACAAATTGAACTTCTTACGAAGGCGGTAACGCAACACTTTGACAGAATCGGGAGAAACATTCTTAATATTTGCGATTTCCTTTGTACTTAATTTTAAACGAAGAAGCGAAGATAGATGCAACTCGCCTTGCGTCAAAGTTGGATACAATTCTTTTAACTTGGAAGTAAATTGATGGTTAACATCTTCAATTCTTTCATTAAAATAATCAAAATTCTGACCGATCTGCAACTGTGCTTTTGTGAATTTTATGATCTCTTCAATATCTGATGATTCAATAAAAGATTTCTTCTTAATAAGTGTTAACATCTCCATGACCTCCTTGATATAATTTCTTTTCCTTGTAATTTCTATACCAAAGTCGGTGAGGTCCTTTTTTTTATGATTGATCTCGTCTACTAGCCTCAACCGCTCTAATTCCAAAACTAACAACTCCTTCTCATTGAGGTCATTTTTGATCGCCTCTAACTCCATCCTGCTCCTATTGACAAAATCTTTAGACATTCTGATACCCATGACCATTGTAAACAACAAGGGATAGACATCTAATGGCTGTATGCCATACAAATAGATTTTTAAGAGACCATTTCCGGAATAGTTTCTGATCATTTCTTCCAAAGCCAAAATGATAAACAGGACACTAATTAAAATGAATTGCAAACTACCGTCCCTTTGTGTCTTTCTGAAGAACATACTTGCTAAGACAACACAAATAATTAAGCCAACAAGACCCAAATGGGCAATAATTTGCCAATAAGCAAATGGACCCTCTTCAGGAACCAAAATAAAAACTACAAATGCAATCAGAAATAGAAGTGACAAAAACCAACGCGCCTTGAAAAACTTTTTTTCCACAAATTCAAATATAAACCATGGAAAAATCCCATAATACATCGCTGCAGAAAAGATAATCGCCCAACCAAGATCCAGCTCAAGAACTTCCGAAACACTTTGTAGCAAAAAGTATAGACCTGAGAAAAGACTAAATGCTCCAAAATACATATACATACTTTGTGATCTATTCTTAGAATATATAAAGAAACTGAGAATAGTAAAGGCTATATTAATTCCAGCAAATAAAGAAAACAACACAAGGTTCATATCATCATTTTAACCGCCCTAAATTAATGATTATTAAAACTATCAAAGAATTTAATACATAGAAAAGGATATTTTGCCTTGATGCATCATGTGTTTTTTCAAGAATAAAAACTCGTAAGATAATCTCTTTTGTTCTTTTTTGACGCGCCAAAAAGAACCAAAAACCGCCTTCACTGCACAAGGCAATTACTCATCCCTTTTCTATTGGTTTAAGTATTCGTGATGTGCTTCGCACCATTCACTAGCGCAACTTCATGCTTGTTCTCCCTTTCAGTACGAA
>CAZQRD010000014.1:0-7583 GCA_964595535.1 uncultured Flavobacteriaceae bacterium
GCATTTCAATAATAGCCTTTCTAGTATTTAAAAGTTCAGGTGTATTTATTTCTACTTCCATGCCATCATAAACTTTAGTAGTGCAGCTAGTTGTAGTTTTTCCATTGACTATAACGGTGCAAATGCGACAGGTTCCTAATGGAGGATTCACTTCATGAAAATGACATAAAGTTGGAATATATATTCCGTTTTCTTTGGCAGCATCTACGAGATTTTTACCTTCTTGAATCTGGTATTGCTTTCCGTCAATGGTTATGTTTATTAAATTATTCATAAGTATTCTCTATTTCGTGAATTATACTATCATAATCTTCAACAGCTTTATCTAAATCAAAAGCATGGTTAACGTCACTTTCAGAAAGAAGGTGTTTTTTAAATTCTTCAGGGAATTTTAACATGGCAGTTAATAAAGAATTTGTCGAGGTTTTACCTAAACCACATCTACTAGATTGTTTAATTATAGTGCTCCAATCTTTAATTTCATCAAGATCATGTTGATCAGCATGATTTAGCATGATTTTATTGATTTTCTTATTTAATAAGAAATTTCCTGTTCTACAAGGAACACATATCCCACAAGATTCTGCAACAAAAAATTTGGTGATGTTTTTTAGAATTGATAGCAGGTCACGTTTACTGTTAAAAACCATGAAAGAACCACCACTTCTTAAACCAACGCCACTCATTTTTCTGGAGTACTCTATAGGGTCTTTAAACGTAAATTGAATATGTTCTGCTAATAGGTTCTCACCAGATATTTCTCTATCAAAATCTACCGATGATAAAAACTCTCCCGCGAACCCGTTAAATAAAATGTAATGAGGGTCTTTAGCCTCAATTAAATCGAGAAAATCTTTTAATTTCATTCCCCATTCTATTTCATAAACACCAGGTTTATTACAATCGCCGGAAACGCTTAATAATTTAGTGCCATGGGTAGCATTAGTACCAATGGTTAAGTATTTTTCTAAGCCCATTTCTAAAATTCTTGGCACGGCACAAAGAGTTTCTACATTATTAACGATAGTGGGTTTACCTAAGAATCCTTTTTCCACAGGGAAAAACTCTTTGGTTGTTGGCTCTCCTCTTTTACCTTCCATAGATGCAATAAGGGCGGTTTCTTCGCCACAAACGTAAGCACCGGCTCCCATGTGTATATCAACTTTAAAATCGAATCCTTTTATTCCAAGAATATCTTTACCTAAAAAACCTCTTTTATTAAAATCTTTTATAGTTTCTTCGATTTTTTCTTTTAAATAAAAATATTCAGCTCTTAAATAAATTATTCCTTCTGTTGCTCCAACGGCATAGCCAGCAATAGCCATACCCTCAATAACTAACCCTGGTAGCTTATTAAGTAAAACCCGATCTTTAAAGGTTCCCGGTTCGCCTTCATCTGCATTACAAATGATATATTTTTTATCAGATTTGTTATCTCTACAGAATTGCCATTTTATTCCCGTTGGGAAAAATGCACCACCTCGTCCAGCTAGTTTGGAATCTTTAACGATTTCTATAACACGATCACTTTTAATCTCTTTTAATTTCTTTAGAGCGTTACCTTTTTTATAAGCTTTAAAGAATACTGTTTTGTCTTCCTTTGGTTTATATTGAATATTATTTTTCGGATAATTACTCAAAGACTCTACTGAGTGTCCTTGTTTTAATTTTGAAACTATGTTTTTAACCTTTTTTGGAGTCAGGTTAGTAAATGCATGGAAATTTATTAAAGCTGAGGTTTCTTGATCACTTAAGCCAAGACACGATGTTTTGAAAAGACCAAATAAATTGTCATTGGTAACATTGCCAATTTTAATATCTAATGCTTCTTCAAATGCTTCTTTTACTTCTTGATAACTATGCAGTTTTGAAATGGTCGAACAATTAAGATAAATAGTGTACTTGCCTGCATGTTTACGATGAAAGAAATGATAAAAAGAAATAACCCCTTCAAGTTCCATTCTTGAGATATTAAATTCTTTGGCGATTTTAGTTTTGTCATCATGACTGATGTACCTTCTTTTTTTTTGAATGTCCCACAAGATATTCATCAATGAAGTTCTTGATGGTTGTGTTTTTTGAATTGCCATAATTAGATTTGTGATGAAAGATGTATTAAAGGTAACCCCGGGTAAAAATCTAAAACATGACAATTATCAGTAAAAAATGAATTAATAAAAAGATAAGTAAAACTTAATAAGTTGGCTATAAAAATAAGTAAACCATGGAAGAAATAAGAAGATGATACTATTTATGCAAAATACTAAGAAACTTCTAATGCCTTTACTCTCAATTCTTTCCCCTGAAGTATCCCTTTTAAAAAACTATTGCAATTTGGACACGGATCGTATATAAAATTGATATCAAAAGTAATATTACAATCTAAGCATTTACCTTTCCCATTGATGATATTAATCTTTTTTTCTGCAAATTCTAATACTGAACCATCAACAGCAGCTGACCAAACGAAATCCAAGGCATCAAATTCAATTCCAGCCAAGGTGCCAATTTCCAATTCAATGAGATCTACTCTTTTCGCACCTGCTTTTTTGGCTTCGGTTTCAGCAATTTTCAGTATCCCCATAACAATGGATAACTCATGCATAGCTTTTTATATTTTCGAGATCAACTGTTAAAGATAATAGAATATTACTCAAAAAACATGATAATAGTCATGCGATCAGCTATTTAAATAGTATAAATTTATCGTTGATTTTTGTTATTACGAACCAAGTTCTCTTAATACTACTGATATGGCTACAAAAGACGGGTTTAGAGAAACCTATTATGAAAGTGCAATAAGAAAGGGTTACAATCGACGGGATTTCATGAAATTTACGGCATTTATTTCGGCCTATATGGGTTTGGAAAACTCGCTTATTGGGCAGGTTGCAAATTCTCTGGAAACCAAACAAAGGCTCCCGATCATTTGGGAACATTATCAGGAATGTACCTGTTGCAGTGAATCATTTATAAGGTCCGATCATCCAATGGTGGCAGATATTATCCTTGACAATGTGTCTTTGGACTATACAGAAACGCTTATGGCAGCTTCAGGGCATCAGGCCGAAGCCGCTAAGCATGATACCATGAAAAAGTATCATGGTGAATATATTTTATGCGTTGAAGGTTCAGTTCCAATGGGAGCGAATGGAGTGTATTGCACTATAGCTGGTAAAACGGCATTGGAGCATTTAAAGGAAGCAGCAGAAGGTGCAAAAGCCATCATTGCCTGGGGTAGTTGCGCAACTAACGGTTGCGTACAGGGTGCAAAACCAAATCCTACAGGAGCCACGCCGATCCATAAGATTATTAAAAACAAACCTATCATACAAATGCCTGGTTGTCCGCCTATTGGAGAAGCAATGGCAGCACTCATTGTACACTTAGTTACCTTTGAAAGATTACCTGAACTAGACAGAGTAGGAAGGCCTAAAGCTTTCTATGGAAAACGTGTCCATGACACCTGTTACAGACGTGCTTATTTCGATGCAGGACTTTTTGCAGAATCTTTTGATGATGAGAATGCCAAAGAAGGATATTGCTTGTACAAATTGGGCTGCAGGGGTCCTTCTACCTATAATGCCTGCGCAAGTATGAAATGGAATAATGGTACCAGTTTCCCAATTGAATCTGGTCATGGTTGTATCGGTTGTAGTGAGGCAAACTTCTGGGATAACGGACCATTTTATAAACGAATGACCAATGTACCAGGTTTTGGAATAGAAAGTTCGGCAGATAAAGTTGGTATGATCGCTACCGGGGTCGTAGCAGCTGGGCTGACCGCACATTCCATTGTGGCGAATGTTTCCAAATACAAGGAACTGAAAGGACGCTACTCCCGAGGAAAAATCAATGAAGAAAAACTGGATAAGAACGAAGAAAATTAAACGATCATGGCAAATAGAATAGTAGTTGATCCTATTACCAGGATCGAAGGACATTTAAGAATTGAAGCCGAAATTAAAGATGGTAAAATAGTTGATGCTTTTAGCTCGAGTACCATGGTTCGCGGACTTGAAAACATTGTAAAAGGAAGAGACCCCAGAGATGTGTGGGCCTTTGTTCAACGCACCTGTGGTGTGTGTACTACTGTGCATGCGATCAGTTCGGTTCGTGCGGTTGAAGATGCTTTGGGTATCGCCATACCGCCAAATGCAGAAATGGTGCGGAATATTATGGAAGGTGCTTTGTATATGCATGATCATGCCGTACATTTTTATCAACTTCATGCCCTTGACTGGGTAGATGTGGTCAACGCCCTTAGTGCTGATCCCGCTGAAACTTCTAAAATAGCACAAAGTATTTCTAAATGGCCCAAAAGTTCACCGGGATATTTTAGTGATATTCAAAAGCGTATTCAAAAATTTGTAGACAGTGGTCAGCTCGGTATTTTTGCCAATGGTTATTGGGGACATCCCCAAATGAAATTACCTGCGGCGGTGAACCTTTTAGGAGTGGCACATTATCTCGAGGCTTTGGAATGGCAAAAGGAAATTGTTAAAGTGCATACCATCCTCGGCGGTAAAAATCCTCACCCGAATTATTTGGTTGGTGGAATGGCCTGTGCCATTAATGAAAACAGTACAGGTGGATTAAATGCAGAACGACTTGCCCATGTGGGTGAATTACTAAAACAGGGAAAGAATTTTATCGAACAGGTTTATATTCCTGACCTTTTGGCTATCGCTTCTTTTTACAAAGACTGGGGCAGCATTGGTAAAGGAGTTGGAAATTATATGTCATTTGGAGATTTTCCAATGAATGGCTATGGAGATCCGTCAAGTTTTAAATTTCCACAAGGTGTTATCCTTAACAGGGATCTGTCAAACATACAGGATGTTGATCATCGCAATGGAGATATAGAAGAATTTGTCAATAATTCATGGTACGACAATTACAAGGAGGGAGCCGAAACTGGAAGGCATCCATGGGAAGGAGAAACGAATATTAATTATTCTGGTCCGCAACCTCCCTATGAACATCTGGATGTGGAACAAAAATATAGCTTTATCAAAACACCACGTTGGAAGGGCCAAGCCATGGAAGTAGGTCCTTTAGCAAGATTACTCGTGGGCTACGGCAGAGGAAACAAAGAAATTCAGGATGCTGTCAATGGTGCTTTAACGCATTTGGACGTACCTGTGGATGCTTTATTCTCAACTTTGGGAAGAACCGCAGCAAGAGGTATCGAATCACAACTGGTGGCCAACTGGACCATGGAATTTTACGATCAATTGTTACTGAATATTAAAAATGGTGACACGCGTATGGCCAATATGGAACTATGGGATCCTGAAAAATGGCCTGCTGAGGCAAAAGGAATTGGATTTACCGAAGCCCCAAGAGGAAGTTTGGCACATTGGATCAAGATAAAAGATGGTAAAACAGAGAATTATCAGCAGGTAGTACCCACTACCTGGAATGCTTCGCCAAGAGATCCAAAAGGGCAGCGATCTGCCTATGAATCGGCACTTTTGGGTACTCCGGTAGCAGATCCTAATCTTCCTTTGGAAATCATTCGTACGGTTCATTCATTTGATCCTTGTCTGGCCTGTGCCGTTCATCTTTACGATGAGCATGGAAATCACATTTCAAGAGTGACTAATGTAGGCAGTTGTGACGTTTAATTTTAAGATGAAGAACGATGGATACGATTTTGAACAAAACATACGACTTTAAACGGGTTCTGGTTTGGGAACTACCTGTTAGAATTTTTCACTGGCTCAATGCCCTTTGTATCACTGTTCTAGCGATAACAGGTTTTATTATTGCTGACCCACCGGCCTTGATGTCAAACGCGGAAGCCGTGGATTCCTATTGGTTTGGTACGGTCAGAATGATTCATTTTATTACGGCATATGTCTTTTTTTTAAATGCCATGGCTAGAATTTACTGGGCGTTTAAGGGTAATTATTATTCTAATTGGAGGGCCTTTATTCCCTTAAGCAAAAAACACTTTGATAATATCAAACACGTCGTGAAGGTGGATGTGCTATTACAAAATGAGGAAAAAGAAGTACTTAAGAATATTAGTGTAGGGCATAATTATGTAGCCTCCATTTCTTATATCGTACTGTTCCTTTTGGCATTGGTACAAATATTCACAGGATTTGGACTTTATGCGCCAACTTCTGGTTGGTGGTTACCTAAATTATTTGCCTGGGTGCCAGTTTTTCTTGGTGATGAAATGACAACACGTTTTGTACACCACTCAGCCACCTGGTTATTTATCATATTCACACTGATACATATATATCTGGTTTTTTACCATGACTGGCTTGAGGGCAGAGGAGAATCATCTGCCATGATTAGTGGATATAAATTTGTGAGGAAAGAGCGTTTAAAAAGTGATGATCAGATTTAAGGAATAATACCCTTTATGTTCATCCATATTTAGTTGTGTTAATTTAATTTTTAGGCTTGCTATAAAGTTTAGAGCCAGGTACCTGTATGAACACAGTATCGAGGCAAACGATAGGGCAAGCCTAATAATTTAAAAAAGAAGGAAATGAAGAATGAAAATAGAACTCCTGTAGCCATAAGTAGCGATGCTTATTTTTTTGAAAAAGATAAATCTGAAAGCATATTGGTTCTTGGAATAGGAAATTACTTAATGGGTGATGAAGGAGTTGGCGTACAATTGATTCAAAAAATGGATACGTTAGAACTTCCTTCTTATATTGACATACTTGACGGCGGCACCGGCGGTTTTTTATTGTTAAGTTGCATTGAAGCATATGGGCACGTCATCTTTGTTGATGCAACCATGGATGGCAAGAAAGAAGGTAGTATCTCAATGATCACACCAAAATTTGCTTCTGATTTTCCATCCGCTTTAAGCGTTCATGACGTGGGTTTAAAAGACATGGTTGAAGCCATGTATTTGATGGACAAACGACCTGAAATCAAATTATTGACGATTTCAATAAGGGAAATGAAGCCCATGACTTTAGACCTTTCAGATCATGTTGCCGATTCGATTCCAAAGGCGATTGATCTCATTCTTCAAATAGTTAAAGAAATACATACTAAAAATTGTAATTTAGTATAGTTGTATTCTTTACTGATGATCCCACATGCTAAGTACATATAAGATATTATTCAATGGACAAGTTCAAGGGGTTGGATTTCGTCCTTTTGTAAGCAAGCTGGCTAAAAAAATGGGGCTTGGAGGAATTGTGTCAAACAATGAAGAAGGAGTCATTATTATTGCCTCCGGAGCGTCAAGTGATCTACTTAAATTTTATCAGGAACTTATTAATAAACCACCACCGGTGGCACGTATTATTGGTCATGAAATGATCAAGATAAAAAGTGCTTCATATGATACCTTCGATATAGTTCCAAGCTCCACTGAAGGGAAATTGAACTTGGCCCTGACTCCTGATTTTGGAATCTGTTCATCCTGCGCCGAGGAAATCTCAGATCCCGACAACAGAAGATTTCAATACCCTTTTACCACCTGTGTGAATTGCGGACCGAGATGGTCGCTCACAAATACCTTTCCCTTTGAACGGGCTCATACAAGTATGGCTGAGTTTTCGATGTGCCCTGTATGTCAATCTGAATATGAGGATCAG
>CAZQRD010000014.1:7683-28322 GCA_964595535.1 uncultured Flavobacteriaceae bacterium
AAGTATGGCTGAGTTTTCGATGTGCCCTGTATGTCAATCTGAATATGAGGATCAGTGCGACAGAAGATTTCATTCTCAAACCAATAGCTGTCCTGAATGCGGAATTCAACTGGAATTGACTAAGGCCCAAGGAACCTTTATAAACATAAGCCCTAATCGGGTATTTAAAGAACTAAGTGATTTGATTCGCATAGGAAAGATCATTGCCATTAAGAATACTGGAGGTTATTTGTTGTGTTGTGACGCAAGTAATCCCGAAGTCGTGCAAAGGTTGAGGCGTTTAAAGAGAAGGCCCAAAAAACCCTTTGCAATTTTGTATCCTTCACTCGAGCTGTTGCAGGAGCAACTTATGGTTAATGAGCTGCAACGTGAAGAATTATGCAGTACCGAAAGGCCGATTGTCATACTTTCAAGTACCGGTTTTAAGGGCCAGCTGGCTGTGGATGATTTGGCACCCGGGCTCAATCAGTTAGGCGTCATGTTACCTTATTCGGGTATGCTGGAATTATTGTCCAAGGAATTGGCGCAGCCCATAGTAGCCACTAGTGGAAACATACATGGCAGCCCTGTTATTAGCGACAAGGAAAAGTCAATTGCACTGATTTCGGATGTTGCTGACTATTTTTTACATCATAATCTTAGCATTGTAAATGCTCAGGATGATTCTGTGGTGAAATACAGTTTCAGGAATGGTCAAAGGATCATGTTTAGAAGATCAAGAGGATTTGCACCAAATTACTTTGATCAATTCGAAAAGAATATGGGGAAGATTCTGGCACTGGGAGGGCATTTGAAAAGTACGATTGCGTTTACTCCTAATGATTATTTATACATCAGTCAATATCTCGGTAATTTGGATCATTTTGAAGTATACAGCAGATTTACAGAAACAACAACGGTTTTTAGGAGAATTTTTGAGGAAGAACCTGATTGTATACTTATAGATAAGCATCCGGGCTACCTCAGCAGTCAATACGGGGAGGAATTATCTAAAACAACAGGGGTTCCCTTATACAGAATTCAACACCATAAGGCGCATTTTGCCTCAGTTTTGGGAGAGAATAATTTGTTTGCATCAACCGATGGAATTTTGGGTGTCATATGGGATGGAACCGGATATGGTGATGATGGTCAAATTTGGGGAGGAGAATTCTTTACGTATCGATCGGGGGATATGAAAAGGTCAGGTCATTTTGAGTATTTTGATTGGCTTGCCGGAGATAAAATGTCGAAAGAGCCCAGACTTTCATTATTTTCCTTAAATACAGACGAGAAGGCTTGCTTTTTAAACGATAAATTTACAAATAATGAACGCGATATCTATGTTTCTGTAAAGAGCTCTAATACCTTACAAACATCTTCAGTAGGAAGAATATTTGACGCTTTAGCTTCGTTATTAGACTATTGTGATGTAAACACTTACGAAGGAGAAGGAGCCATATTGTTGGAAAATGCGGTTCAAGATTATAATCTCAGTCAATTGAAGGTATATGTCCATGCAGGAAAGGATTTTAGAATACGTACCCATGATTTATGGAAGAACCTTTACAAAGATTTTTGCGATGGAATGGAAAAAGAGAAGATCATACTAAACTTTCTGTATACCCTTGCCTCTGTGATTACAGAAATGGCAACACTCACAGAATCGCATAAAATTGCAATGAGTGGTGGCGTTTTTCAAAACACTGTATTGATCGATATGGTCAAGGAATTATCAGAAAACAGGTTCGAGCTATTTTTTAACCGTAACTTAGCTCCTAATGATGAAAATATATCATTTGGTCAGCTGATGTATTATACACAATGCGTTGCCCATCAATAGAATGAAAAAACTTCCACGTATGCTAAAAATAATGTCAATTTAAAGAACTGATGAAATATTTAAGTGAATACAGAAATCTTGAAGCCACTAAAAAGGTGCTTGACAGCCTAGAAAAAATGGTGACAAGGCCCTGGAACATCATGGAAATCTGTGGAGGTCAAACCCATGGGCTGGTGAGGAATGGAATTTTAGACTTATTACCCGAAAATATTCGCATGATTCACGGACCAGGTTGTCCGGTTTGTGTTACACCGCTTCATCTTATTGATAAAGCCATTGAGCTGCTGGAACAAGGGGTGATTCTGTGCTCCTTTGGAGATATGATCAGAGTTCCAGGAAGCAAACAAAGTCTTTTGGAAGCAAAGGCGAATGGGGGTGACCTTCGAATCCTATATTCTCCCCTTGAAGCCGTTAAAATTGCCAAAAATAATCCCGATAAGGAAGTTGTGTTCTTTGCTGTTGGATTTGAAACTACGGCACCGGCCAATGCACTGTCTGTACTTCACGCACAAAAGGAAGGATTGCGTAATTATTCCATATTGGTATCTCATGTATTGGTGCCTCCGGCCATGGAAGCTATTTTAGATGACGAATTAAGCAGTATAGATGCCTTTTTGGGCGCGGGACATGTCTGTGCCATAATGGGTTATAAAGAATACCACGCACTTGTTGAGAAATATAAAATTCCAATCATTATTACAGGTTTTGAGCCTCTGGACCTTGTTCAGGGTATTCAAATGGCAGTGAAGCAATTGGAAGCTGGAATTCATAAGGTGGAAAATCAATATGCCCGGGTGGTTAAGGAAGAAGGAAATCTAAATGCAATAAGAATTATCAAACAGATTTTTGAAGTGAGTGATAGAGAATGGAGAGGTATTGGAATGATCCCTCAAAGTGGTTATAAATTGACTAAGAATTTTATTGCTTATGACGCCGAAAGTAAATTTGGCATAGAAGGGATCAAAGTAAGCGAGCATCCCAATTGCATGGCAGGTGATGTTTTGAAAGGAATAAAGAAGCCGGTCGATTGCCCTGAATTTGGAACAACCTGTTCTCCTGCAAATCCTCTTGGGGCGCCAATGGTTTCATCGGAAGGTGCATGCAGTGCGTATTACAATTTTTCAGAACATTCAATAAGATAAAGACATGGATACAAAAGAGCTTAAAGAGAAGACCATTAATTTAGGACATGGAAGTGGAGGGCTCATGACAAGAGACCTGCTTGACAAAGTCATTTTTTCGACTTTTGACAATCCATTATTGAACAAAAAACACGATGGTTCGATTGTAAAATTTGAAACAGAAATTGCCATTTCAACCGATAGTTTTGTCATATCTCCGATTTTTTTTAAAGGAGGAAACATAGGAGAACTGGCCGTCAATGGCACTGTTAATGATGTGGCCATGTGCGGAGCCATACCCAAATATTTGTCTCTTGCCTTTATTGTTGAGGAAGGACTTAAAATGGATGATTTTATCCGAATTGTAAAGTCGGTGAAACAGGCTGCGGATGATAGCGGTGTTCAAATCATTACCGGCGACACCAAAGTGGTGGAAAGAGGAAAGGGAGACAAAATATTTATCAATACAACAGGACTTGGAGCAGTTCACCCCAAGGCTAAAATTGATGCAGAAAATATCAAGGCGGGTGACCGTATCATTATAAATGGAAACATTGCACAACATGGAATGGCCATCATGTCTGAAAGGGAAGGACTGGAGTTTGAGTCTACCATTGAAAGTGATACCACTAATATCAATCATCTGGTATTAAAATTGCTTGATGATTTTGGAGAAGACATACACCTTTTCAGAGACCCAACCCGAGGAGGTATGGCAAGTGTGTTGTCTGAAATCGCTGGTGATATCGGCTTGGGAATAAAGATCTTTGAAAATGATTTTCCTTTAGAGAAACAGGTGGCGGCAGCCTGCGAAATATTGGGTCTTGATCCGTTGTATGTAGCTAATGAAGGTGTTTTTATCAGCATCGTAGACGAAAAGATTGCCGATGACTTTCTCAAGCTCATGAAAGAGGATCCAAAAGGGAAAAATGCTACATGTGTGGGCTATATTACTGAGGAGCACCCTCATAAAGTTGTTATGCAAAGTTCTATTGGAGGAACAAGAATGGTGAGCCCTTTAATTGGCGAACAACTACCAAGAATTTGTTAATCTTCATATGGTTTTATTGCCCTATTATCCAATAGATCCCAATAATTATAGCGAAAACTCCTCCAGCAAGCCGGATCCCCCGGTATAGATTCTGGTTGTGTTCATTTCTGGCAAACCCTGTTATTTTCCCAACAATCAGAGAAAATACAGTCATCGATAACAAAATTCCCAGAATAAACCCGGCAATGTAAATTCCTGCTGTAAAATTATTCTCAAAACCCAGAACAGGAAGGAACAATATAAAATGAGCCACTCCTGCTAGTCCATGAAGAACCCCTATCCAGAAAGAGGCCAAATAGCCTTGTTTTTCCTGAGGTGGATGAATATGATTATGACTGGGGTTATGGCTGTGTTCATGGGAATGCTTATGAATAATAGGCTGGTTTTCACTGTGAACATGCAGATGCTTATGATGTTGATCAGATTTAAAAATTTTAACAAATGCCCAGATTCCAATGAAAACTAAAACAAGCCCCACAAGCTGTTCGCTGTACAGAGATATTTGTTCAACGGGAATCAATTCCTTAAACAGGATGAATAACAAACCTATTAACAACATGCCAAAAATATGGCCGATTGCCCAGAACAGACCTATCTTCCAGGCTTTCCGTTTTGATTCAATCACAAAAGGAAGTATGGCAGCCACATGATCGGGCCCCATGATCACATGAAGCATTGAAGCAATCAACCCTGCAAAAAAAGGAAAAGTTAAGAGGAACATCAGGCTTTAATTCAATTAATATATACGATTGGAAGGAAGTTTTGTTCTATCAAATTTACATATAAAATTTGAAGAAAAGCCCTATAATTAAGCTAATTACATCTTAAAATCAGAGATTTTTACCAAACCAAATTAAATGGATAAAATGATTTTTTCATTCAATAAATAAAAGTTTAAAAAATGATCTTAATAGGGACATTAAAGGGTCAGAAGACGACGTTAAAAAGAAAAAAGTTCGCCCCAGTACTCGATAACTGTATAGCTAAAGATCACTAAGAAAATAAGACTGGTAAACAATTTCATCGTTGTAGAAGCAAGAAACCCTATGAACGATCCAAAAGCCGACTTAAGAGCCCTTTTCAGGTCTTTTGGATCATGAATGAGTTCTCCGATCAGTGCACCGGCAAAAGCTCCTATCACAAAGCCAAGCGGAATGGGAAGTATGAGTCCGATAATAAGGCCAATAGTGGCTCCGGTTGCTCCTTTTTTTGAGCCACCAAACTTCTTGGCTCCAAGAGCTGGGATCAGATAATCCAAAATAAAAATGGCCAGGGCTATAAAAAGCGTGATCCCCAGCAAATAATAATTTATGGGTATCGTATTGGTTAAAAAAAGCAGCAAGAGCCCGAACCAGCCTGTAACAGGACCAGGTAAAACAGGTAGTAAAGATCCAACAATCCCAAGGAGCACAAGAATTAAACCAAGAAATACTAAAATCAAATCCATAGGCTAATGTAAGAGAAAGATCTGAAAAATGAATTCAGATGATGAATTTCTATATCAAGAAAATTAATCATAGCATGATAGTTTTCGAGGCAGAGAGAACCTACATGGGTATAGTTTGTTTGAATTTACCATAGGAAAATCCTTCAATTCGCTAAGTGTTTTTAATGGATAACCCATTGTATTAACAATTTGTTCAAGTTTTGTACAATCGGGAATGATTTTCAAAAATATTTGTACATTCACGATGTATAAGCGAATACAATGTTTTTTAGGCTGATCATCCTCATATATATTATAGTGGTAACGTATTCCTGTGATTTTATATCGCCTGAAAAGACGACTCTGAGAAACGCCGCTTTGCTCGATACCCTTATTGATTATAATGATGTGGATGTGTATCCTCTATTTCTGGATTGTAATAATTGCGACAGCAGTGAAAAACAAAATCTTTGTTTTGAAATGGAACTTATCAGGCGCTTGCAGAAATATACCAGTAATAGTCATTTAGGTGCATCTGATCAGGTTAGCGATACGATTATGGTTGATATTCTTGTCGATACGGAAGGCAAAATATCGATAGTCGAAATTCACAAAAATTCTGAAACTGAACGTCAGATTCCTGAGCTTGACAGCCTATTGTTCAAAAGTATTGCATCCCTTCCTTCAGCAGTACAGCCATCTTTAAAAAGGGGAATTCCTGTTAATTCCATGTTTAAGTTACCCATTGTAGTTTCTTCGAAAGAATAGATTTCTTAGCGAAAAACCCTTCCTTTCCACGTATATCCTTTCTTCAGGGATAAGGCCACGATCAAAATCGTGAATAAGGGATACAACAGGCTGGAAGAAAAATACGATTTCATCGCATCCTGCTGCTCAAAAAATTCAGAAGTTTTATGCAGAAAGACAAAATCTACGTTGAATTTGAGCAAAAAGAGAAGGCCCACATAAGCCCAGGACATTTGACCCATAACACCCAAGATAATTGCAATCACCATAAAGAGACTGGTTCCAAAAACCAATAAGCCAACCAGTTTGGCAAAAAAGGAATCAAAGCCCGTAGTTTTGGAGGCCCATCTTACCCTTTGCCTGATGAGTTCTCTTAAGGAGTCTTTGGAAGAAGTTAACACAATCGCTTCTTTTGATTTAATAAATTGAATTTCATCAGGAAATAATTTGTACATTTTTTCAAGGAGAAACACATCATCTCCACTAGCCAAATGCTCATTACCATTAAAACCATTTACCTCTGTAAAACTTTCCTTTTGATAGCAAAGATTTGCTCCATTACATAAAAAAGGTTTCCCCAGACGCTTATCTTTCATGCCAAAACTACCCATAGTAGTGCCCTGAAGGCTTAAAAAATCAAGAACTTGGAAATTGTGTAAAAATCCGGCCCTACGCACATAGGCCACCGGAGCAACGATCATTCTAAATTTTTCCTGTCGAACCATCATGTCATAGGCGTGCAACCATGTGTGAGGAACTATACAATCGGCATCTGTGGTTAAAATCCATGGATGAGAGGCTGATGCAACACCAATAGTAATAGCCGATTTTTTAGGTGACCTGCTTTGTTTTATATTGTCAAGCTGTGTTATTTTCAAATTAGGATGATCTTTTATGAAGACATTTACAATAGATACCGACTCATCTGAAGAATTATCATTAATCAAAATAAGTTCAAATTTATGGCTTGGATAATCAAGTGCAGCAATACTTTGTAAGAGCGCTGGTAAATTTAAAACTTCGTTTCTAAAAGGGACCAGAATAGAAAATAGAGTCTCGGGTTCTTTGTGATCATTTACCGGGCTTTTCAGACGTTCAATACCACTGCTAAAATACAAGATTAGAATAGCATAAGACACAAAAATTAATAGCGCGGCGAAGATCATTTTACAAGCTTTCTTTCACTTAAAACCAAAGATTCAGCGTTAAAAGTCAATATATAAAAACTCCCTATGGTGGCAGGAAGGGCAAAATTAAAAACCCACATGGCAGCTGTAATACTAAGTACGATCATTTCATCAACACCGAATAAACTAAAAAGGGTCACGGCTACCGATCCTTTCACGAGCCAATCGAAAAGAACAAACCCGGGGATCACGGAGGAAATTAAATACATGGAAACAATTATTGGCATCGCCACGCTGTATTCCAGATCAATTCCAAAGAAAATAAGAAGCAGGTAGAACTGATGTGAAAAGACTAAATACCTCGCAACCGAGTATAAAAAAGTTCTTTTATGCACGGTGGCCGGTATCTTTAGAAGATTATTCAAAATCCTAAGAAAACCACTTTGCCATTTTTTTCGAAAAAAGAGGGTGACTGCCGTTAGAAGAACAACTATAATTCCTATGCCAAAGAACGTTGTGAATGGCAATATATCATAAGAAAATTGATCTTTTAGAATGATTAATCCTGAAAGCCCAAAAAGAACGGTTACAAGCATTTGACTTACATTACCCAAAAAATTAAGCATCATGACCTTTGGTCTTTGAGGCTTGGTAAAATACATGGCCTTGGCGCCATATTCTCCTATCCTGTTGGGTGTAATCAGCGAAGCAGTTAAGGAAGCCAGACTTTGCTTAGCAGCTTTTAAGAAAGAGATCGGGGTGAGGGTACTAACAAGAGACTGCCATTTTAAAATCTCAAGTAACCAGTTAATCAAGGTGAAAAAAAGCAGTAATAAAACAAGCGAACCCCCGGCAAAACCCCTTGAATCAATCTTCTCTATCCATAAAACACTATTAAAATTAACATCATTGAGCAACTTATCTGAAATCATATAGTAAGCGCCGGCAATGATCAGTATTTTAATTAAAAACACTAAACTCGAAAAGTATTTTTGCAAGATATTGTACATTTACGCAAAGAAACAAAATATCGTTCTGATTTTTAGCTCCAACCGTTAAAAGAATTAAAATTGTCAAAAGAGAAAATAATATTGGGAATCGACCCCGGAACCACGGTGATGGGATATGGTCTTATCAAAGTCATAGACAATGAGATGTCATTTATGCAATTGAACGAGCTGATGCTTAAGAAATATAGCGATCATTATACAAAACTCAAACTGATTTTTGAACGGACTATAGAACTTATAGATACCTACCATCCAGATGAAATTGCCATTGAGGCTCCTTTTTTTGGTAAAAATGTTCAATCGATGTTGAAATTGGGTCGTGCACAGGGTGTCGCCATGGCAGCCGGTTTATCCAGAGAGGTCTCCATCACCGAGTATTCTCCAAAGAAAATAAAAATGGCCATCACTGGAAATGGAAATGCATCAAAAGAGCAAGTAGCTAAAATGTTACAAAGTGTTTTAGGGCTAAAGGAAATTCCTAAAAATCTTGACGCTACCGATGGTCTCGCAGCTGCAGTTTGTCATTTTTATAATGCAGGTAAGCAGCAATCTGAGAAAAGTTATTCCGGATGGGGTTCTTTTATAAAGCAAAATGAAAAGAGGATAGGTTGACTTGATCCTGTTTAACTCCTTGCAAGCATTTATGTTATGTGTCTTTTGCCAAATCACAATTGTTTTTTGCAAATGAGATTAAGATATATAGGATGTTTACTTTCAGCTACATATTCAATAAACCATTGATACTGGCGCTTACTTTGTATCTTACGCCTCTAATATTTTGGATCAGATATGTCTGGTATTTATATTCATATACCTTTTTGTAAACAGGCCTGTTATTACTGTGATTTTCATTTTTCTACTTCCCTAAAGAGAAAGGATGACATGTTAAAAGCAATAGAAATGGAATTGCTTTTACGAAGAGATGAAATTTCGAGTCGGGTCGATACCGTTTATTTTGGAGGAGGAACTCCCTCCTTGTTGAATACGGCTGAAATCGACCAGATACTTGACCTGATAAAAGAACATTATGACCTCAGTGATGATTCCGAGATTACGTTGGAAGCTAATCCTGATGATCTCTCAGAACATAAAATTAATGAACTGGCTGCTTCGGGGGTGAACAGGCTCAGTATTGGCGTACAGTCATTTTTTGATAGGGATCTGAAGTATATGAACAGGGCTCATAATGCGGGTGAAGCAAAAAAATCTCTGGAACTGGCAATCAGGCATTTTGATAATATCAGTATTGACTTGATTTATGGATTGCCGCATCTCACTGAATCATCATGGAAGGAGAATCTTGACTTAACCTTTGATATGGGAGTACAACATATTTCCAGTTACGCCCTTACGGTCGAGCCCAAAACGGCTTTAGATCATTTTATCAAGAGCGGCAAGTTTGAGGCTCCTCGGGATGTATTGACAGAAAGGCATTTTAAAATCCTTCAGGAACTCACAGAAAAACAAAACTATGTGCAATACGAGGTTTCGAATTTTGGGAGAGAAGGTTTTTTCTCTCGACATAATACCTCCTATTGGAAAGGTGTACCCTATTTGGGGATAGGGCCTTCGGCACATTCTTACGATGGTGATTACCGCAGTTGGAACATTAGCAATAATTCGAAATATATTTCAACGCTTCAAAATAACTTGCTGCCAAATGAAAGAGAACTTCTCAATACCGAAGACAGGATCAACGAAACCATTATGACCGGGCTCAGAACAATATGGGGGGTATCGCTTGGAGCGATACAGGAGAAGCATGGTGAAAAATATAAAAAAGAGATTCTTCTTCAGGCTGAAAAATATTTGGAACAGGGAAGCTTATATTTAGCGCAGGAACATTTATTTCTAAGACCAGAAAGTTATTTTCTTGCTGATGGAATCTCTTCTGATTTGTTTTTATTGAAAGTATGATATATTTAGTACTTTTAAGTCATCAAATAGTTATATGGAAGGTTTATTAGGTTTATTTCTCGGTGCAGTTATTACTTATTGGGTTTTGAAATATATCAAAATTCAGAAAAGGAAAGACATTACAAATTCTCAATCTATGGTCATTATGGAAAAGATCAGAAAGGTTTGGAAATTGATTACGGTTGAAGGGGAGTTTGCGGAGATCTATCACTATGAGAACACCAAGGAGCGATTTATGAGTATGGTTTCCAGTAAAAAGAAAGCAATATTGCTGATCAATGCCAAGGCGCATGTGGGCTATGACCTTTCGAAAATAAAAATGGAGGCGAACAATGATAAAAAAGTGATCAGGCTGACTGAATTTCCCGACCCCCAGATCTTAAGTCTTGAAACCGACTTAAAGTATTACGATAAAAAAGAGGGTTTGTTCAATAAGTTTGATTCGACGGATCTTACGGAGGTCAATTCAAAAGCCAAGGAACATGTATTGTTAAAGATCCCTGAGAGTGGTTTGTTCGATACTGCAAAAAGTGAAGCGCTCGAAGCTGTACTATTAATTCAAAATATTGTAGAGACTATTGGCTGGACCTTAGACTATGAAGATCTTCTCCTTGCTAAAAACAATAAAGGAATTATGCTAAAGGAAAATATATTAAAAGAATTGGAAGCATAAGTTACTTCACAAAAAAAACCAAAATTAAAACGTGAATCAGGAACAGGCTCTGGCCATATTAAAATCAGGAGACAATGTGTTTTTAACCGGCTCAGCAGGAACGGGAAAAACCTATGTACTAAACAAGTATATTCAATATCTTAAGGCAAGAAAAATTCCTGTATCCATAACGGCTTCAACCGGTATTGCTGCAACTCATTTGCAAGGAACTACGATCCATGCCTGGTCTGGCATCGGTATAAAAGACTCCTTGAGCCTAAGAAATCTCAGGGACCTCAGGGAGAAAAAGTACCTAAAGAAACACATTGAAAAAACAAAGGTGCTGATCATTGATGAGATCTCCATGCTTCATAAAAAGCAATTTAATCTTGTTAATGAAGTATTGCAATTCTTTAGGGAAAATGACAAAGCGTTCGGCGGAATACAAGTGGTTCTTTGCGGTGATTTTTTTCAGTTACCGCCTATTGGTGTTTCAGGTGAAACCAACAGAGATAAGTTTTGCTTTATGTCTCAGTCATGGTTAAATGCCAATCTCTCCATTTGTTATTTAACAGATCAATACAGACATACAGACAGCGAGCTCAATGACATACTCAATGAGATCAGACAAGGAAGGGTCTCAGACAATTCCGTTTCCATGTTACAAGCCACAAAAGACCTCATAGAAACAGAAGAACCCACCAGGCTATATACCCATAATTTGGACGTCGACCGGATCAATACAGCTCATATAGGAGAGATCAAGGGGAGAAAAAAGATATTTAAAGCAAAAGTAAAAGGGAATCTGAAACTTGCCGAAACGATCAAAAGATCTATCATGGCTCCAGAAACCCTGGAGTTGAAAAAGGATGCCAAAGTGATGTTTGTTAAGAATAACTATGAAAAGGGCTACTTGAATGGTTCTTTAGGTAAGGTCATAAGATATAACGATGAGGGTTATCCTGTGATACGATTGAACAATGGGTATGAGATAACTGCTGAGCCTGAAGACTGGAGGATAGAAGATGAAGCTGGAAAACTTCTGGTAAGCTATGTCCAGGTTCCTCTGCGACTTGCCTGGGCAATTACGGTGCATAAGAGTCAGGGAATGACACTTGACAGTGCAGTGATGGACTTGAGTAAAACCTTTGAAAAAGGTCAGGGATATGTAGCCTTGTCAAGGGTAAAAGGGCTAAGCGGTTTGCAGTTAAACGGTTTCAACAATACGGCTCTGGAAGTCGATGGGTTGGCTCTCAAGGCCGATCTTAGGTTTCAGGAATTATCCAAAGAGGTAGAAGATATTTTTGAAGAGGAGGTTCTGGAGATCAAAGCACGAAATTTTGTTAAGAAGAGTGGAGGTATTTCCAACAAAGATGAGATCAGTGAGAATCGTAAGAATCTGGATAAAGGGAAGAAGGTAACTAAGAGGTCAACATATCTGATCACCAAACAATTGATAGACAAAGGTCATTCTCTGGAAGATATTGTTATTGAGAGAGACCTGACTCTTGGTACAGTTTCCACACATCTTATAAGGATAGCTGAACTCTATCCAAAAACAGATCTGAGCAGATTCAAACCAGACGATAAAGTCTTGAACGAGGTGAAGAAAGCGAGAAACAAACTCTTGAAAGAAATTGGGCCAGGTGAAAGGATCAGCTTGAAACCCATTTTTGATATACTCAAGGGAGAAGTAAGTTACGATCAAATCAAAATGGCTTTGGTTTTTATCTAGCTTGATAGTAAGATGAATGATGCACATAGAAGAATTTAGAAGTTATTGTTTAAGTAAATCAATGGTTAAGGAAGAATTTCCCTTTGACGAAACTACCCTTGTATTTAAGGTCTGTGGAAAGATGTTTGCACTTACGGGCTTGGAAAATCCCGATTTTAAAGTTAATTTAAAATGCGATCCTGACTGGGCCATTTCGTTAAGAGAGGAATATGAAAGTATCATTGCCGGTTTTCATATGAATAAAAAACACTGGAATACGGTCAAAGTTGACGGTTCTTTTTCTGATGATTTCTTTAAGAAGCTCATAGATCATTCCTATGAACTGGTTACCAGTGGCTTATCTAAAAAACTTCGAGATCAGATAAAATAATAATCATTTGGTTATGCATATTATCCAAATTACGGGGAAAATCGTTCGGTAAAGAAAAGCGGCTGTTGGAAAAGTAAAAGAGGTCATTCGTCCTTGTGGGTTTTCTCATGTCTTCAAATAAACATATTTTTCAGGATATATTAATATTAAACCCCTTTTTTATGAAATCAATTAAAAACTATTTACTAATTGCAGTGATTCTTATCTCCTTTTCTGCAAACCTTATCGCTCAGGAGGAAGAAAAAAGACCTGAATTTTATGTGGTAACTACCATGCATTGGAACATGGAACAGGAAGATTATGATTATGATGATTGGAAGGCCCTTGAAAAAGAATACCTTGACAAAGTTGTTATGAAAAATGAACTCATTGCCGGAGCATCCTTTTTTATGCATCAATTCACAGAAGACAATTCTGAATTACTTTATGTTCAGGTGTTCAATACCTGGAATGACATTCATGCGGCTGCTGATAGAGATGCAGAGTTGGCAAAGGAAGCCTGGCCAGATGATGAAGTCAGAAAAGCTTTTTTTGAAAAGAGAAACAAATTTTATGCGCCCGAACATTCTGATGAAATTTACGCTACCATGGATGGAGCAAAAGTTATGCCAGAAATGCCTGCAGAAAACATGACATTGTATTTACAAATAAGACATTTTGCTTTTCCCGAAGATGGAAGTAATGAGGAATGGGAAGAATTAAACAAGAAGTATTTGGAGAACATCGTGCATAAGAATGAGTTTGTCAAGGCATATTATCCAAGTCAGCATTATTACGGTGCAGACAGAACAGAATTCCTTGAGGCTTTTTATGTAGATTCTTTGGCAGATCTTGATAAAATGCTTGACAACATGGATACGCTTGCAAAAGAAGCCTGGCCCGATGAAGCAGCCCGAACTGAAATGGGCAAAAAGATGAGTAAATATTACACGGGAATACATGGTGATTATATCTATACCTACGTATCCGGATTATCTAAGTAATTTGTTTTTGTTAGTAATTTTTCACCAGGCAAACCCATTTGCCTGGTGAATATTATTTAAGACTTTTTCCTGAATTCAGAAGGCGTCATCCCTTTAATGGATTTAAATTTTCTGTTAAAATTTGTCAGGTTGTTGAATCCTGATGTATACGAGATCTCGGCAATGCTAAGATCTGTTTTTTTTGTAAGCAGTTTGCAGGCATTCCCAACTCTGATATCGAGTAAAAAATTGATATAAGTTTTATTGGTTCGTTGTTTAAAATAACGACAAAAAGCATTGGGTGTCATGTTGGCGATACCTGACACTTGGTCAAGACTGATGTTGCGGTCAAAATGGTTAAGAGTATATTCGAAGATATCCCTCATTCTTTTCCCTTCTTCTTCTCCATAGGATTTGTTGTGAATAGCAGACGATAAGGTAATAAGCTGTTCTTTTGAGATGGCATCTAAGATCTCCAAAAATGAAATGAATCTATGAAGTTTTGACTTGGCCGGAAGTGTTTCTATCGAGCCTATTAAATTGTTTTGTTCACCTTTTAGTTTATAACCCAAGGAGGCTGCCTGAAAAATATGGTTGATACCTTTGAATTCAGGAAGGTTAAAGAATTGATCGCCATAAGTAGATTTCATAAAAAATAATGAAATCATATGCACCGATCCTTCTGTGGGGTCGTTGTGAAAAACATGAGGCAGATTCTCTCCAATAACGAATATTTGTCCCTCATGAAACTCACCAACACAATCACCGATGATAAAACTTCCCTCTCCCTTTTTTATTAAACTGATCTGAATTTCCTGATGCTGATGTAATTTATCATAGAGCTTGGTCGCTCGATCTTCTTGAATGACCAGGGTAGCGTTTTCCGGCTTCGGGATTTTAAAAGGAAGTACTTTCATAATTTAACTTAGATAAATATTAATCAAAAATATGTAATTAATTAGAAATAGAGTTAATATAGTACTATAAATGGCTAATTTACATGAACGCCACAAGTTATTCTTCTTTTAATTTTGCATAAAAACAATCATAATTATGACTATTCAATGGAAAGGGGTTATGCCTGCCGTAACCACTAAATTTAATGACAACGATGAACTGGATCTTGAGACCTTCAAAATAAATATTCAAGCACAACTGGATGCTGGTGTTCACGGAATAGTTCTTGGAGGTACTTTGGGAGAAGCTAGTACTTTATCAGAATTGGAAAAAAGAACTCTTGTTAGGGAAACTGTATCCTTTGTAAAAGGTGCTGTTCCTGTGATCATCAATATTGCCGAGCAATCAACAAAGGCGGCTATTGACCTGGCCCAAATGGCGAAGGAAGACGGGGCAAGCGGTTTGATGATGTTGCCACCTATGCGCTATAAAGCTGACGACAGAGAAACTACAACCTATTTCAAAAAAGTGGCTCAAAGCACATCACTACCAATCATGATCTATAACAACCCGGTTGATTATGGTATTGAAGTAACGCTTGATATGTTCGAGGAATTATTGAATGAGTGTCCTAACATTCAGGCTGTAAAAGAATCTACCAGGGATATTTCAAATATCAACCGTATAAGAAACAGATTTGGGAACCGTCTTGCCATATTATGTGGAGTAGATACCCTGGCTTTGGAAAGTTTGTTAATAGGAGCAGATGGCTGGGTAGCAGGTTTGGTATGTGCATTCCCTGCCGAAACTGTAGCTATTTATGAATTGTCGAGAGCAGGAAAAACACAGGAAGCGATTGATATTTATCGATGGTTTTTACCGTTGTTGGAATTGGATATAAACACTAAATTAGTACAAAATATCAAACTGGCGGAAGTTGCCACTAGAATTGGTACTGAAAATGTTAGAGAGCCCAGATTACCTTTGGCCGGAGCGGAGAGAAAAAAAGTCTTGGGCATTATTGATCAGGCCATAAAAAACAGGCCATTGTTGCCAGATTATAAAAATTTATAGCAGGATGGATTTCGCTCCATAAAAGAGCGAATTTCAGTTGGTAAATAAAGAAGCTCATATAAAAAAACAAAACATTAGATGATTACAGGAAAGAATTATATTGGAACCCAAAGAAGTGCACTGGGAAGTAAAATTTTTAAAACCTTCAACCCGGTTAGCAATGCCGAGAACGGGCAATCTTTTTATGAAGCTTCAACTGAAGAGATCAATAAGGCCGCCGCTATGGCCTCGGAGGCTTTTTTAAGCTATCAGGATTTTTCAGGAGAGCGTAAAGGCGAATTCTTAAACGCAATTGCGGATGAAATAGAGGCTCTGGGAGATGAATTGATCAACACTTATTGTGAAGAAACAGGTTTACCGGCAGGGAGGGCCATGGGTGAAAGAGGACGAACAGTGTTTCAGTTAAGAAGTTTTGCCGAATTGGTCAAAAAAGGAGATTGGGTTGAGGCCCAAATAGATACTGCCCTTCCGGATCGTGCACCAATACCTAAGCCTGATATCAGAAAAATGATGACAGCTCTAGGCCCTGTTGTGGTCTTTGGGGCAAGTAATTTTCCTTTGGCCTATTCTACGGCAGGTGGTGATACAGCTGCAGCTTTGGCTGCCGGATGCCCTGTAATTGTGAAATCACATCCAATGCATGCAGGCACAGGTGAATTGGTTGCCTCAGCAATTATTAAGGCTGCTGAAAGAACAGGAATGCCTGAAGGCGTCTTTTCTAATTTAAACAGTAGCGGTATAGAAGTTGGTATGCAGCTTGTACAGCATCCTCAGGTTAAGGCGGTAGGTTTTACCGGAAGTATCAGAGGAGGACGGGCTTTATATGATCTGGCTGCCAAAAGGGAGGAACCGATTCCGGTATTTGCCGAAATGGGAAGTGTGAATCCAGTAGTTTTTCTTCCCGAAGTTTTAACTCAAAGAGGAGATTCACTGGCTAAAACCTATGCAGGTTCTGTGACTTTGGGAACAGGTCAGTTTTGTACTAATCCAGGACTGCTGTTTGGTATCAAGGGAGATTCCCTTGACCGTTTTATCACAAGACTTTCAGAGGAGATCGTTTTAATTGAACCAGGCTGTATGTTGCACCCTAATATCATAAGAAATTATGAGGCCAATAAGAAAAAGGCCTTATCACAGCAAGGTCTGGAATTGGTAAGTGAGTATGAGCGGTCAACTGGTCATAACGTGGCTCGACAGGCGGTAACTACTGTTGAAGGAGGAACTTTTTTAGAAAACCCGGCTTTACATCAGGAGGTATTTGGCCCTTTTACTATGGTTGTTCAATGCAATGACAAAGAACAACTTGAAGCTATTATTTTAAAATTGGAAGGCCAGTTAACCGGAACACTTATTGCAGAAGGGAATGAAGTGAATGCTTTTCCAGGAGTAGTCGATGCCCTTAGGAACAGGGTGGGCAGGATCATCTTTAATGGTGTTCCCACCGGGGTTGAAGTGTGTCCTTCTATGGTTCATGGCGGTCCTTATCCGGCTTCGACCGACAGCAGATTTACTGCGGTAGGGATCAATTCAATCAAAAGATGGGTAAGACCTTTTAGCTATCAGGACTGGCCGAATGAGCTATTACCGGATGCGTTGAAAAATGAGAATCCATTAGGGATCATTAGATTGGTAAATAATCAACTAAGTACTGATTCTCTATAAGCTTATGAAGGTAAAAATCATCTTTTTCGCTTTTACCTTGCTCTTTTTAAATGCCTGTAAACCAGGCAAAAAAGATGATTCAGTGTTATTAGCTGAAATTATTGAAAAGATCCAGGATCATAAAGGATATGATGAAGATGCATTTCCATTGGGTCTATTCAATGAAGCTTATTTTCAGGCTGAAGCCGATTTTGCGCTGAACCGTCTCAATGAATTAAACAATTTGGACAGGGGTGGTTTTTCAGAGTCAGAGGAAATTTCCTATGCGCTATTGAAATTCAAATTACAGGATAAGATTGATTACAATACTTTTGAAATGTATTTGAACCCTCTTTTGTCTGATTCCGGATTTCACAGTAATCTGGTATATGAGGTCAAGGCCTTGCAGGATTATGAACAAACCAAGAATTATCTTAAGGTTTTAAATGATATACCAAGGTATGTAAATGAATATTTTGTGGTACTTGAAAAAGGATTGGAAAAGGGCGTTTCGCAACCCAAAGTAATCTTTAAAGGCTATGAAAGCACCTATGATTTGCATCTGGTTGAGAATTTTCAAGACTCCTTTTTTTATGGTCCTTTTAAAAATTTACCTGATGACCTTACTGATCAGCAAAAGGATTCGGTATTAGATGCCGCAAGAATCAGTATTGAGCAATTTGTAACCCCACAATTCAAAAGAATAAAAACATTTTTTGAAAAAACCTATTTACCAAATACTAGAACGAGCTTGGGGATATCTGCAACTCAAAACGGAGCTTTATTTTACCAAAACAGAATCAATTTTTATACTACAAGTGAAGAGTATACGGCTCAGAATATTCACAAGATCGGATTAAAAGAGGTGAAGCGCATTCAAAATGAAATGCAAAAGATCATAGTTGAATTGGGTTTTAAAGGTTCTTTCGATGATTTTTTACTTTTTCTTAGAACAGATCCACAGTTTTATGCCAAATCACCTAGAGAATTAATGATGATTGCTAGGGATATGGCGAAAAGAGCTGACGAACAACTCCCAAGATTTTTTATAACCTTACCAAGAAAACCTTATGGTGTCGCTCCTGTACCTGAGGCCATTGCTCCTAAATATACAGCTGGAAGGTATATAGGTACCGAGGAAGAAAATGAGCCTGGATTCTATTGGGTAAACACTTATGATTTACCTAGTAGAACTTTGTATACTTTGCCTGCTTTAACGGCACACGAAGCCGTTCCAGGGCATCATTTGCAAATCAGTCTAAACAATGAATTAGGAGATAGTATTCCAAGTTTTAGGAGAGATCTATATCTCTCAGCTTATGGGGAAGGTTGGGGATTGTACTCTGAATTTCTTGCCGCAGAGATGGGAATGTACACGAATCCTTACGAACGGTTTGGACAATTGACCTATGAGATGTGGAGAGCCTGTCGTTTGGTTGTTGATACAGGAATTCACGCCTTCGACTGGAGCAGAGAAGAGGTGGTTGTGTTTATGAGAGAACACACAGCACTCTCTTTACATGAAATAGAAACAGAAACAGATAGATATATTTCCTGGCCGGGACAGGCCTTGTCTTATAAGATCGGTGAATTAAAAATAAGGGAGTTGAGAACCAGAACCGAGAAGGCATTAGGTAAAGATTTTGATATCAGGCAATTTCATGAAGTAATACTGGAACAGGGAACGGTAACCCTTCCTTTATTGGAAAAAAGAATAGATCAATATATTGACAGTAAAAAACATGGCGCGTAGTATTTTTGAATGTATTGACGGACATACCTGCGGTAATCCTGTGAGGGTCATAACCAGTGGTGGGCCAGAGCTGTTGGGCAAGAATATGAATGAAAAAAGACTTCATTTTATAAAGGAATACGATTGGATCAGGCAAGGGTTAATGTTCGAACCACGTGGTCATGATTTGATGAGTGGGAGTATTATTTATCCACCTCATGATCCTGATAATGATTTTGCTATTTTATTTGTGGAAACCTCGGGTTGTCTTCCAATGTGCGGGCATGGAACCATTGGAACGATTACTATTGGAATCGAAGAAGGTCTGATCAAGCCAAAAGTAGCGGGTAAGATTAAAATGGAGGCTCCGGCCGGATTAGTAGAAATCGAATACGAGGAAGAGAACGACAAGGTGAAATCGGTAAGGCTGACGAATGTAAAGAGTTATCTGGCAGCAGAAGGATTGACGGTAGACTGTCCCGATCTGGGGGAGCTGGTTTTTGACGTGGCTTATGGAGGTAATTTTTATGCAATTGTTGATCCGCAAAAAAATTACACAGGGGTTCAAGACTTTACAGCAGGTCAAATCATTCAGTATTCGCAGCTCGTAAGGAGGCGTATTAATGAAAAATATCTCGATTATTTTGTACACCCTGAAAATGATTCGATAAGGGGAGTAAGCCATATGCTCTGGACAGGTGAGCCTTTGGATTCAAATTCATCGGGAAGAAACGCTGTGTTTTACGGAGATAAGGCCATTGACAGATCACCATGTGGAACAGGTAGTTCAGCAAGACTGGCCCAGTTGTATGCCAAGGGGAAAATCAAAAAAGGGGAAACCTTTATTCATGAAAGTTATATAGGTTCTACCTTTATTGGCAGGGTAGAGGAAGAAACAACGATCAAGGGTATTCCGGCTATTGTGCCCAGTATACAAGGCTGGGCGAAAGTAACTGGTTATAATACCATTGTTATCGATGAGGAAGATGATCCGTATGCGTATGGGTTTCAGGTGTTGTGATATTGTTGTAATGATTTAATGATAGAGTGATAGAGTGATAGAATGATGTAGTGTTTATGATCAACCAGAAAGATTAGCTTTTCAAAGAAACGGTTATTATGTATGAATATATCATTGAATCATTCTATCATTGAATCATTATTTTTTGATGTATAGTTTGCGATGACTTTGGAGTTGAAATATTTGATTAAAGGATCCCTTGAAATATTAAAAATAATGTCAAAAGCAAAATCTACAATGCTCATATCTATTTCGAAAGATTAGCTTTTCAAAGAAACAGTTATTATGTATGAATATATCATTGAATCATTCTATCATTGAATCATTATGTTTG
>CAZQRD010000014.1:28422-48754 GCA_964595535.1 uncultured Flavobacteriaceae bacterium
GTTATTATGTATGAATATATCATTGAATCATTCTATCATTGAATCATTATGTTTGCGATGACTTTGGAGTTGAAAATTTATTAAGTGGTAAAAATAATATCTTTAATAAATATGAAAAAGGATGTTTTCGTCAAGGGATTAAAAGATAGAACAAAAAGATTTTCAAAAGATATCATAATGTTTTATCCATTCATTGATAAGTCGGAACCAGGTAAGATTATGGGGAGGCAATTGATCAGATCGGCAACTTCGACTGCTGCTAATTATAGGTCAGCATGTCTGGGGAGGTCAAGAAAGGAGTTTTTTGCCAAAATTTCAATTGTGGTGGAAGAAGCAGATGAAACCTTATATTGGTTAGAATTGCTGAAAGAAACTAAATTAGCAAGGGAGGATAAATTGAAGTATTTGATTAAAGAATCCCTTGAAATACTAAAAATAATGTCAAAAGAAAAATCTACTATGTTTATGGCCAACCAGAAAGATTAGCTTTTCAAAAAACGGGTATTATGTATCAATATATCATTACATCATTTTATCATTACATCATTATTTTATGAAAAAATGCATCATCATCGGTGGAGGCATTATCGGATTGTGTTCCGCATATTATCTTCAAAAAGAAGGACATCAGGTAACTGTGATCGATCAGTCTGCAATGAATGAAGGCGCTTCATATGTGAATGCCGGGTATATTTCTCCCAGCCATATTGTGCCTTTGTCTGCTCCTGGAGTTGTAAAGAAAGGCATACAATGGATGTTTGATCCTGCAAGCCCCTTCTATGTAAAACCAAGGCTGGATCCTGATTTTTTGAGATGGGCCTGGGCATTCAATAAAAGCTGTACGCAAGAACATGTAAAAAGGTCTATCCCGGTGATCAGGGATATTTCGGTTTTTAGTCATGACTTGTATGAGGATATTAAAAGTGAGCCTGGTTTTGATTTTCATTTTGAAAAGAAGGGTTTGCTGATGCTTTGCAAAACAGAGAAAATGCTGGAGGAGGAGATAGAGTTGGCTCATTTGGCAGGAGAAGTTGACCTCGAGGCAAAAGTGATCAGTATGAACGAATTGAAGCTCCTTGAACCGGAAGTTGACATTGACGTAATTGGGGCCACCCATTACAAATGTGACGCGCATTCAACACCGCATGAATTTATGAGCAATATGAAGGCACACCTCTTGTCAAACGGAGTTGAGATTCATGCTCAAGAAGAAGTGGTTGATCTGCAAATAAAAGAGAGAAAGATAAACAAGATTATTACAACCAAAGCGGTTTATGAGGGTGACGAATTTATATTGACCGCCGGTTCCTGGACAGGTCTGGTTGCGAAAAAACTGGGGATAAAACTTCTGCTGCAAGCGGGTAAAGGATACAGAATTAATGTGGAACGTGAAACAAAAATTTCTTACCCGGCCATACTTGTGGAGGCCAATGTAGCGGTAACCCCAATGAACGGATTTACAAGGTTTGCCGGTACCATGGAAATTAACGCCATTAATAATACTGTTAATCCGGCAAGGGTAAGAGCCATAGCCAAAGCGGCCCATGACTATTATCCTGAAGTGACTGTTGTGGAAAGTGAAATGAAAGAGGCTTCCTCTGGCTTAAGGCCTTTGTCACCTGATGGCTTACCCTATATTGGTAGAACCCAAAACTGCGCGAACCTTACCATAGCCGCGGGTCATGCCATGATGGGCTGGACCATGGCAACTGGCACAGGTAAATTAGTTTCCGAGATCATTTCCGACAAGAAAATATCACTTGATCTTCATCCCTTTAACCCCGATAGAACATTTTAAATAACCCAACCACCATGAAATATGATTCCATTTCTAAAAACTTGTTTATAAAGAACCGCCGAAATTTTGCTGCTGCCATGAAGGATAACACCATTGGCCTGCTTTGTTCGAACGATGTGCAACCTACCAATGCAGATGACAGCATGGGATTTGCCCAGAATAATGATCTCTTTTATCTGTCAGGTATTGATCAGGAGGAATCCATCTTGCTGGTATACCCTGATGCTTATAAAGAAGAGAATCGTGAAATTCTTTTTGTAAAAAAAACAAATGAACATATGAGAATCTGGGAAGGCGATAAGTTGACGCAGGAAGAGGCTTCAAAGATTTCGGGTATCACAAGGGTTGAATGGGTAGAAGATTTTGAAAAAATACTACAACTGATCGCCTTCGAAGCGGATGGTTTTTACCTGGGTCATAATGAGCATATCAAGAGATCAACCAAGGAGTTGGAAACCAGGCAAGACAGGTTGATTAAATGGTGTAAAATTAAATACCCTCTGCATGAGTACTTGCGGGCCGCCAAAGTCACAAGAGGACTTAGGCAGATCAAGTGGTCTGAGGAGGTTGCTATGATTCAAAAAGCTGCGGATATCAGTATCCAGGGATTCGAGAAAGTATTGAGATCAGTTAAACCCGGAATGATGGAGTATGAACTAGAGGCTGAACTTAGTTATATATTTTTAAAACATGGAGCGATCAGACATGCCTTTAAACCTATTGTGGCTTCTGGTGAAAATGCCTGTGCCTTGCACTATAACAGCAACGATGGAAAATGTATTGACGGAGAAATGATCCTTATGGATTTTGGGGTGTGCTATGCAAACTACAATTCGGATACGACCAGATGTTTCCCGGTAAATGGCAAGTTTTCAAAAAGACAAAAGGAGGTATATCAGGCCGTATTGAATTGTTTAAAAGAAGGATCTAAACTTTTGAAGCCGGGTATTATTTCAGTTGAATATGAACAGCAGATGGCCAAGCTGGTAGAAAATGAACTTGTTGGTTTAGGTTTGCTGACCTTGGCTGAAATAGCCATTCAGGACCCTGAAAAACCCTTATATAAAAAGTATTTTATGCATGGTACGGCTCATCATATTGGTCTTGACGTTCATGATGTTGGTTTGTATTCGAGACCTTTCGAAGCCGGAATGGTGCTTACTTGTGAACCTGGAATCTATATCCCGGAAGAGCGAATTGGTTGCCGACTTGAAAATGATTATTTGATAACAGAAAACGAGACGATCAATCTTACGGCCAATATGCCCATTGAGATCGCAGAGATTGAAGCATTAATGGCATAAGGTTATTTTTAACTGTTATTAGCGTCCAGCCTCATGCTAATCATGTGTTTTTTAAATCCTGCTTTTTCATAGGCTTTGATGGCTTTCGGGTTTTCCTGATACACATCGAGTCGGATCTCAAATACATCTTTTTCTTTACACCATTGTATCAAAGCATCAATGATACGCTTGTTAAGTCCTTTTCCTCTATGGGCCTCTGTTACAAACATAAAGCCAAGATAGCCCTGTTTATCATGTTTTAAATAGTGACGGTCGTCTATAATTCTGGCATAACCTGAGGCCACAATTTCACCTTTATGAGTCGCTACAATAAGTTCCGTGTCATCTGCCTCAATAAAAGCGCCGATATCGTAATAGGAAATCTCACCCTGCCGGATCGTAGGGTCCATAGGACGCTCCGCTTTGATTAAAGCTTGCTCGAAATCTAACAGTATATGAAGATCACTTAAAGTTGCCTTTCTGATGGAATACATGAATTAATACACCTTTTTTGTAGATTTTTAAAATGCCTTTAGCAGGACGTATCTGCAATGATCTTCCATTCTCCATCGATCTTTTTGAGAATAATCATAAAGATTCCGTCTGCATTTCCTACTGACCTTTCGAGGTGATATTCGCCCATAACATAGTAGGAATTTTTATCAATTTTTGAGATGTCGTTGAGCACGAATTTTAAAGTACCCGTATGCTCTTTTGTAGGATAGGCCGTTTTGTATCGTTTAAGAGTATTGTCCCAGCCATAGGTAACCCCGTTGATTCCATAGAATTTAAGTTCCTCCGATTTCCAGTAGCCCTGCATAAAACCTTCTAAATCGTAATTATTCCATGCCTGCCGTTGATCTTCTAAAATCTTTCTAATCGCGGTCTCATCATCCACAACTGTGCTTGTTTTAAAAGATGTGAGCAGGATAAGAATTAGTAATAATAAACTATTTTTCATGATGATATTTATTTGGTTTTCATATAATCTTCCCTAAGAACCGATGTCAGAGCCTCTATCAGTTCAATGGCATTCTCTTTGGAAAACACCAAAGGAGGTTTGATTTTGAGCACATTATGATCAGGCCCGTCAATACTCATAAGAATGCCCTTATCTTTCATTCGGTTGCCGAGATATTTGGTTTGCTCAGGTAGTGGCTTTAGCTGATCATCTGTTAATTCTATACCCAAAAATAGGCCCTGACCCCTGATATCTTTTAGGATGGTAAATGTCTTAGCCAATTCTTTTAGTTCGGTCTTAAGATAATTTCCCACTTCTAAGGCATTGGCCTGCAAATGATCTCTTTTGACTGTTTTTAACACTTCTGTTGCAATCGCACAGGAAACAGGGTTTCCTCCAAATGTATTAAAATATTCCATGCCGTTGGCAAATTTGTCAGCTACCTCTCTTGTGCAAACTACTGCTGCAACAGGATGGCCGTTGCCCAAAGGTTTTCCTAGGGTCACAATATCAGGGATTACCCCATGCAACTGAAAACCCCAAAAAGCCGAACCCGTTCTTCCGCATCCTACCTGTACTTCGTCTGAAATACACAAGCCTCCTGCCTTTCGGGTATAATGATAGGCTTTAGATAGAAATTCAGGTGGTAATTCAATTTGCCCACCACAGCTGACAATGGGTTCTATAATAAATGCTGCCGGTGCTCTTCCTGTTTTTTGAAGCCCTAAAATTTTCTTTTCCACTTCTTTTGCATAAACTTCTCCTGTGCTTTCTCCTCTGTATAGACCTCTAAAACTGTCTGGCATTGGAAATAGCTGCGTATGTTCTGGGCATCCATCGCCACCTTTACTATCAAATTTGTATGAACTGATCTCTATACAGGCATTTGTACTACCGTGATAGCCCATTTCTGAGGCCAGAATATCTTTATTTCCTGTAACAATTTTCGCCATACGTATAGCAAGTTCATTAGCTTCGCTACCTGAATTTACAAAATGAACTACAGATAATTCAGGAGGGAATGTATCGAGTAATTCTTTAGTCAACAGATTGATGTTTTCATGTAAATACCTGGTATTCGTATTTAACAAGGCCATTTGTTCCTGCCCGGCTTTTACTACAAGGGGATGCTCATGGCCCACATGAGCCACATTGTTCACTGTATCCAAATAGATGGCCCCGAATTGATCGATCAGATAAGGGCCCGCACCTCTCACTATTTGAAGAGGTTCCTCGTATGATAAACTCATCCCTTTTCCCAAATGAACTTTTCTAAAGTTTGTTAATGTCTTATTGTCTGCAGGAGCAATATCTTTTAAAGTATTTAGCTTAAAGAGAAGATTAGGGTCGGGACAGATACTTTTCCAAATGCTCAATTCACTTTTATAGGCTACCCCTGGAAAATCTGAGGTATAATCGAGCATCGACAACATCAATTCAAAATGCAGATGAGGTGGCCAGTTTCCGTTTTCAGGATAGTTGCCAATAACGGCAATTTGTTCCCCAACTTCCAGAATATCACCAACACTTTTGGAAGTGGCACTAGCCACGGAGAGATGACCATATAAACTAAAAAAAGTAAGGGCTTCTATCTGATGTTTCAAAATTATTAATCCCCCATATTCCTTTTCACCAGCATCGTTTACGGCCACCACGACCTCACCTTTTAGCGGGGTATGAACAGGGGTGCCTGGCGGCAGCCAGAAATCTATTCCAAGATGAACTGTTCTGTTCTCTTTTCTTTCGTTCCCATTTTTTTGATATGCTGCTGTCGTGTAGACAAGTCGTGGTTCCAAATAGCCCCCGCCAATAATCTTGCCTGGATGTTTCTTTTGAAGTTTGTTGATTTTATATTCAAAAAGATCAAAATCTGCAAATTCACTTAAATGACCTAACCATTTACTTGACACGCTTAAGTCAAGATTCAAGCATTCCTTAGAATTTCTTGTTGGAAAGAGTTGATCAAGATCTAATTTTATTGTCGAAATCCATGACTTGAATTTTTCTTCCTTCGGATGAGGTGCATAGCCACAGGTATCCCTAAAACTAAAATGTGCAAAATCAGCACTGATTTCTTTCCATTTTTTAAGAAGTTCCCAGGCTGGTTTTTCACTTACCTGCAGGTATGTATTATCTGGCTCCTTGATCTTATTTAATGCCGATTTTGTAATTGTAACGACCAGCCTCATAGCGATACAATCATAGAGGTAGGCTAATTCTTTTTCTAAAAGTTTCATCCCCTGATGATATCCCTTAACAATGTGGAGAGCAGCAGCCAAAGGATCATTTTGTTCCATGATGCCGTAAGCACAGGTTATTGCCAAATCATTGATGATTTGTGAGTAAACAGCATCGCCATAGTCGATTACAGCTAAAACGGATGGATCTTTTAAGTCAGGGCTAACAATTAAGTTGTGATCATTAGTATCGTTATGTATAATAGATTTCCGCAAAGTACTATAACCTTCCCGTGATTGTGAGAAACGTTGCTGAAAATAGCGTAGAACATTTTTTTCATTTTCAGGAAAAAGTCCAATATGTTGAGTTGTCCATAAGGAATTCGCAAGATCCCATTCAAAGGTTCTATGAGCCTTGGGGTGATCGAATCCCTGAAGAGATTTACAGAGTTTTCCGCCAATACGCCCCAGGCTGAGCCTCAATTTATCGCGTTTGGGATGAACCTGGTGATACATGCGTCCCGGAATCCAACTCAACAAACGAACATGCCTGTTGCGTCCTGAACCGTCAGTAAATGAAGACACCAAATTTGACACTTTGTCTTTGATTGCAAGTGGAGCTTTAATGGCGTTTGGGCCATCCTCCACATGTACTAATAGTTTTTGCTGAAAATCAAGAGTTTCAGGATCTGTATCGGGCCTTGATATTTTCAGAATATACTGATCCTTATCATCGATACATATCTTAAAATTCATGTCGTATTCACCAGGCAATAAACTAGCCTTTCCCGTGAGTTGGTAAACATCCAGCAGGATTTTTTCTGCAGTGGAAGGTTCTATGACTAAGCTGTTATAATCGGGTTCTTGCATAAAGTCAATTCATGGTTTAACGTTGAGATCCAGATGTATGCACCAGGAATCGGATGTGCCAGGAAGCAATTCCTTTAAACCGATTTTATTATTAAAACTATTAGCAACACAGGTCATGGGTTCTAAGGCTATACTTTTTCGGTGGGGAGGAGTATAGACTTGCAAAAAGGTGCCTTCAGGATAATCAAAGTCTAACTTTAAGTTATAGGATTTTGATTGAAACAGGCATTCAGATCTGTTGAGTGAATAGGCATCATCAAAAGTGCTGTCGTCCATTTTAAAGGTTTCAGACAGGCCAGAAGTAGTCATATTTACGGGTAGGCTTCTTTTGTTACAGACATAAAAATCTCTTGAAGGAAATGACAGGGTGGAATCATGAAGTGGGTCGGCCATAAAATAAGGGTGCCATCCCATCCCATAAGGAAACGGACTCTCTCCTTTATTGGCGATGTCAAACCTAAGTTTCAGATTCCCTGTGGCATATATCGTATAGGTCAGTTTTAATTCAAAAGGAAAAGGAAAACCAGGAGTTGAGCCATTAGAACTGTAGGTGAGCACTACGGTCGAGATTTCCTCCTCTGATTGAATTGAACTGATTTCAAATGCTTTGTTGTAAATTAAACCGTGAATAGCGTTATTTACAGATGGCTCGTTGATTGGAAAGCGATACTTCGTCTCCATATATTTGTAAGATCCATCTTCGATCCTGTTGGGAAACGGAAAGAGAACCGATGATTTGTAAGTAACTGCATAATCGTCAAGTCCTTTTTGGTCATTACTGATACCATCAATGATCTTCACCTTGTTGACAATAAGTTCCTGTATACTGCCTCCCAGATTTGGATAGATCTTTGCAGACAACGTTTCATGATGAATGTGTATGTGGTTCAATAAACTATTCGAAGCTGAAATCTTATCTGTATGCATCATTTTATCTTAGTATAAATCCGTTTTTCATGGAGTCATTAGGGTCTATGACAAAGGTATGCATTCCTGTTATATTTGCTGTTCCTTCGACCTGTGGAATGACCGCCTTAAAGGGGCCGAAATCAACATCTTTCACCACCGATCCTATAAACACAGAATCCGTGATGCTTTCGATGCTCATGGTTTCACCTAGATCCATTTCATTTCTCATTCTGTGAATCGCCATTCTACCCGAAACTCCCGATCCTGTGGGGCATCGATCAACTTCGCCATCGGCAAAAATGCAAACATTTCTGCTGTCTATGGAGTCTTTATGCGACTTTTCGGTAAAGATGGTTCCGTACAAAAAACTGAGGTCTTTTTCGAAAGGATGCAAGATCTTGTGATCCTGTTTCATGACAGCTTTTTTGATATCCATCCCTGTTCTGACCAATTGCTGATAAGAGGCTTTTGACAGGTCAAAATCAAAATTGTTTTTATCCATATCCACATAGGCGTAAAAGGCCCCTCCATAAGCCAGATCATAGGTTACGGTTCCTAGCTCAGCAATCGGTACTTTCCTGTCTAGTCCTGCCACAAAACTTGGCACACAATGAAATCGCACGCCGATAAGTGTCCCGTTTTTAATATGAGCGAAGGAGGTAATTCTGCCACAAGGGGCATCTATTTTAACGATATTGTCACCCTCCTTAAGCTCAATCCAATTCATTTCGACACAAAGGGTGGTCAAGGCGATGATGGCATGACCACACATGGTTGAATAGCCCTCATTGTGCAGAAAAATAACCCCAAAATCTCCTTCGTCATCATTGGGAGGGGTCAGTATGCAACCATACATATCAGCATGCCCTCTTGGTTCAAACATCAAGGCAGTTCTCAGATGATCATAATGTTCCTTGCAAAATCTTCGGTATTCCAGAACTGAATTTCCCTTTAGCTCAGGGAAACCTTCAGTAATAACCCGCAAAGGTTCACCGCCAGTATGCATATCGATGGTCTTGATCTGAAGCCAATTAGGATCAGGATCAAATTGTTTATTATGTTGAATATTTTGAAAAGTACCCATTATTTCACTTTTTCATTAAATCATTAAATCATTAAATCATTACATCATTATTTCATTGTTTCAATGTCCCTCCATTGTCGATAAAAATACCTCGCTCCAATCAGATCTTCAGACGCATGTCCTACAGATTTAAAAAAGGTAATCTCTTTGTCTGATGCTCTTCCTTTTTTTGACCCGGAACAAAGCTCAAAAAGATCGGCTTTGACCTCCGACTTCTTAAGAATTCCATGGGCCATTGGGATGACAATGTCTCCTGATTCTTTTAATCCCCCCTGATACGTATCAAGAAAAATACTCGATCTTAGCACAGCATCATCATCGGCTTCTCTCATGTCTTTTTTATAGGCGCCCACGAGATCCAGGTGCTGCCCTTGCTTAAGGAGTTTACCAAAAACAAGTGGTTCTTTTGATAAAGTGGCGCATGAAATAATGTCTACATCAGAGATTTTCTGCAGATAATCTTCCACAGGAATAACCTCAATGGCTAGCTCCGCAAATTGGTCGGCAATCAACTTCGCTTTGTTAAAATTTCGACCCCAAACAAAGACTTTTTTAATAGGCCTGACGCTTGCATGTGCTTTTATCAGATTTACCGAAAGAGCACCAGTTCCGAGCATCAGCATAGTTGAAGCATCTAATTTCGCAAGATAGGAAGCAGCAAGTGCCGAAGCGGCTGCAGTTCTTTTGGCAGTAAGTGCCTTGGCGTCGAAAATTGCCCTGATCATTCCTTTATGGCCGTCGATATAGAGATAGGTGCCCTGAATGGAAGGCAAATTGTATTTCCCATTATTAGGATTTACGGAAACGATCTTTACGCCAAGATCCTTTCCAGCTTCCCATGAAGGCATTAATAGCAGGGTTGAATCAATTTCTTCTACTGGATTGGCATAATCATGATGATGCCGCATAGGGGTTTCAACAGCGCTATCTGCAAATCCATTTTTCAAAGATTTGATCAGTTTTTTGAAGTCAGTATGAGACTCCATAAATTCATTATTAATGTATGGAATTTGATCCATTGATTTTTTTTGAATAAAAGTAATTATTTGTTGGTAGGATTCCTATAATACCATTCAAATAGATATAATAATATAGCAATGGCGCGAAAAAGGTTAAGAGCAGGGGTAAACTACTGAGCTTAGTTCAATCAATGGAATACAATAGTTTAGGAGAAGAGTTTAATGTCTATGTCTTCGCCTGGAAGTCGCACCATTTTCTCGTACATCAAGCCGAGTTTTTCCAAAAGTTTGATGGACCCTTTATTATTGGGGTGAACGATGGCAACGATCTTGTCGAGCCCTAAGACTTCATATCCGTAGTCATAGACTGCCTTGGTGGCTTCAAAGGCATATCCTTTTCCCCTGAATGCTGGTAACATGCCATAACCGACGTCAACATGATCTAAGCCTTCCCTGTTAATCAGACCGGCCGTACCGATCATTTCAGAAGTTTCCTTTAAAACAATACCATAAAAGCCAAATCCTTGCTCCTTGTAGCTTTTTAGAAATTTTGCAGTGATATATACCTCAGCGTCTTGTATGGTTCGAATACCCCGATCACCAATGTTGCTGATCCAGTCTTTGTCATTCATCAGTTCCAAAAGAAATGGAGCATTCTCCAGTGTGATCCTCTTGATAAGCAGTCTCTCAGTACTTAAAACAATCATAGGGCTTAATTAGATTTCAAATATAGCCTAATTATTTAGCCTAATACATCGCGTTGTTTTTTATAGAAGGTATCTGATTGCAACTTGAGAAGATCCTTTGCTTTTTGCTTTTTGTATTCATAAATCTCTTCATCCTTGGCAACATCGTAATATACTTTTTCATTCAGGGTGGTGTCAGTAGACAGCACCTCGGCTCTTTGATTTTTTTGCTGGGTCACCCATACTTTTAAGGCATCCTCCTGTTCCTCAAATTTTAAATCGTATGCGCCTTTAGGAGCCATGATCTTGGCAAATACCGGTGCTGTTTCGATAGCGATGAAAAGCAACAGTATAAACATAGAAGGAATCGCAGGCAATTCTTCAAGGGCATTTATTCTGGCCATTAATCCATCAAATCCATCAATGATGGGTTGACTGTTTGCTGTTTGCAGTTTTTGTTTTTCTCTTAAGTCACTCAGCATGATCTCTTTTCCAGCCATCTTAGCTGCGCCATTGTCTTTAAATTGCTGCAATTCTTTGAGCTGAGCATCGTGTTTTTCTCTTTTTTCCTTATAAACAGGTCCTTTCCCTAGTTTCATGGTGCCTTGTGTACCTTCAGCTTCGGTTATATAGGTGTCATACAGGTCATTAACTTCTTTTTCTTTGGCAGCTATATTTTCCTGTATCAGTTTTATTTCACCTTCGACACGAGTGATTTCAGGAGTGAATTGTTGGGCGATTTGATCCTGATTTAACAGGGTCATCTGGTTTTTTTGTTCGAGTAAAACACGGTCGATTTCTTTTTCAAATATTTTTAACTCGAGCGGTTTTGATATAACGACAGCAATAATCAATGCCAAGACAATTCTCGGAGATGCCTGAAGAAATTCCTGCCAAAAGTTATCTCGTTTCTTTATGGTAGAAACAATAAATCGATCCAGATTGAATATCAATAAGCCCCAGATCAATCCAAATAACAGGGCCATATATACATTGTCAAATACCGTGTATAAGGCATAGGCACTCGAAACCAAGGCCATAATTGCCGTAAAAAAAACGGTACCGCCAATACCGGCATATTTAATTTGTTCAGATTTTGGACTTTCCTGAAGCAGGTCGGTGTCTGCGCCAGAGCACATCCAGAAGAATTCTTTTATCATAATAGAGGAGGGTTTAGTTAAAAACAACGAAATTATCCACCTATATGTTGCTCAGTTATTGTCTTTGTTATACTAAAGTTTTGTTAAAATTGCATCAATGTTAAAAAACAGGAGGGATTTTCTCCGAAAACTTGTGAGCATGTTTAATAAATGTACTTTTGCCACCACAAAACAAGCCTATGAGTTTATTAAAGAAATTAGAAGAACGAAGCCAATCAAAATGCGAATTATGCGGTTCAGAAGAACAACTGACCGTTTATGAGGTATTACCCTTATCAACAGGAGATGAAAACGATGCTATTTTGATTTGCCATACTTGTTCTGATCAAATTGAAAACCCAGACAATGTAGAAGTAAACCATTGGCGTTGTTTAAACGAAAGTATGTGGAATGAAGTTGCTGCGGTCCAAGTGGTTGTTTGGCGCATGCTTACCCGGATGCGATCAGAAGGCTGGCCCCAGGATTTATTGGATATGATGTACCTGGATGAGGAGAATTTGAAGTGGGCGAAAGCCACAGGTGAAGGGGAGGAAAGTGAAAATAAAATTGTTCACAGAGATGTAAATGGTGTCGTATTACAAGCCGGTGATTCGGTAGTTTTGATCAAAGACTTGAAAGTTAAGGGCTCAAGTTTGGTGGCAAAACAAGGAACCGCAGTTCGGAGAATTTCACTAGATAGAGATAACGCTGAATTTATTGAAGGAAAAGTCGGGCCTACACAAATTGTGATCATCACGAAATATGTGAAAAAGATATCTTAATCGTTTATTGATTTAAATACGATTCTGTATAATTTTTATAGAATAGCGGAATGGTTTCAATTCCTTTTAAATAATTAAATACACCAAAATGTTCATTAGGAGAATGAATGGCATCACTGTCTAGCCCAAAACCCATCAAAATTGTTTTACTTTTCAATTCTTTTTCAAAAAGAGCTACAATTGGAATACTTCCACCTGAGCGTTGAGGTATTGCCGGCACACCAAAAGTTTCTGTATAGGCTTTATTTGCCGCTTGGTACCCAATATTATCTATTGGGGTTACATAGGCGTGACCACCGTGATGGGGTGATACTTTAACTTTCACTGCTTTTGGGGCGATACTTTTAAAGTGCTCTATAAATAGTTGGGTAATCTCATCAGGATCCTGATCAGGTACCAAACGCATAGAGATCTTGGCATAGGCTTTACTGGCAATAACCGTTTTTGCACCTTCACCGGTATAACCTCCCCAGATCCCATTGACATCTAAAGTAGGTCTGATCGAATTTCTTTCATTAGTCGTATATCCGGTTTCACCGTAAACTTCTTCGATATCCAAGGCTTTTTTATAGGCTTCAAGAGAAAATGGCGCCTTAGCCATTTCTTTTCTTTCTTCCTCCGTAGCGTCAATCACTTTGTCGTAGAATCCTGGAATTGTGATATGATTGTCTTCATCTTGCAAGGAAGCAATCATCTTAGTTAGAATATTAATGGGATTAGCCACAGCGCCTCCGTAAAGACCTGAATGAAGATCTCTGTTAGGTCCTGTTACTTCAACCTCCACATAACTCAAACCTCTTAAACCAGTAGTGATAGAGGGTTGTTCGTTGCTGATCATCCCCGTATCTGAAATAAGGATCACATCGTTGCTCAATTTTTGCTGATTCCTCTTTACAAACCATTCTAAACTTTCCGAACCTACTTCTTCTTCTCCTTCAATCATGAATTTTACATTACATGGGAGTGTGTTCAGACTCATCATGATCTCAAAAGCTTTTATGTGCATATACATTTGCCCTTTATCATCGCAAGAGCCTCTTGCATAAATAGCCCCTTCCGGATGCGATTCAGTTTTTTTAATTACGGGTTCAAAAGGAGGTGAATCCCATAAATCAATAGGGTCAGCGGGTTGTACATCATAATGGCCGTAGACGAGTATTGTAGGTAAACTAGCATCGATGATATGTTCGCCATAGACAATGGGGTAACCAGGTGTTTCACAGATTTCTACTTTTTTACATCCTGCTTTTTCCAGGTAATTCGCAACAGCATCGGCTGTTTTTAACACATCTTTTTGATAAGCCTTATCCGCGCTTACGGATGGTATTTTCAACAAAGAAATCAACTCCTCAATAAACCTGTCTTTATTTTGATTGATGTAAGTCTTAACTGCTGACATAAGCTGTAGTAATTTTTTTAATGTAAACAAATATAGACAAAAGAAAAGACCTATTTTTATGGTCTAAAAGAATAAAAAATAATATTTTTCATCCAAAAATATGTAAATGAAGTCTAGAAGAACTTTTATCCAAAATACCGCTCTGGCAACTGCGGGATTGAGTGTTTTGCCCAATTTGAGCTTTGCGAATTCACTACAAAACAGCAAAATCAATATCGGTTTAATTGGAGTTGGCCTAAGGGGAAGCAATCATCTTAACAATTTACTCCTCAGAGATGATGTGAATATAGTTGCTATTTGTGATATCGATCAGGAAAGAATTTCTCTGAACCTTGACTTGATGGATAGGGAAGGTAAGAAGAAACCTGAAGTTTTTGGCAGGGATGAACTGGATTATAGGAATCTTCTCGAACTTGACTCAATAGATGCGGTAATAATTGCAACGCCATGGTTATGGCATACACGTATGGCTAAAGATGCCATGCTTGCGGGTAAATATGTAGGGTTGGAAGTTTCTGCCGCCAATACCATGGAAGAATGTTGGGATCTTGTGAATACTCATGAGCAAACTGGTACTCATTTGATGATTCTGGAAAATGTGAATTACAGAAGGGATGTCTTGGCCGTTCTCAATATGGTGAGGCAAAATGTTTTGGGAGAAATGATGCACTTCAGATGTGGCTATCAACACGACCTTCGGTTTGTAAAGCTCAATGATGGAAAATCAGCTCATGGAAAAGGAGTAGAATTTGGCGAAAAGGGGATTTCAGAAGCCAAATGGCGTACTCAGCATTCTCTTTTGCGCAACGCGGATGTATACCCCACACATGGCATTGGCCCTATTGCCGCCATGACCAATATCAACAGAGGCAACAGGTTTTTGTCAATGACTTCACACGCAACCAAAAGCAGAGGATTGCATAACTATATTGTTGAGAACGGAGGCGCCAATCATCCCAATTCAAAGCTCAACTTCAAAATGGGTGACGTCATCACAAGTACCATTGAAACGGCACAAGGAGAAACTATTATAGTAACCCATGACACCAGCCTTCCAAGACCGTATTCTTTAGGTTTTAGGGTACAGGGCACCAAAGGGCTTTGGGAGGTTGATGGTAACCGGATATATGTAGAAGGAGTCTCTGAACCTCATAAATGGGATGATGCTGATGAGTGGTTAAAAAAGTATGACCACCCGCTTTGGGTAAAATATGGAGAGCATGCCACCGGGGCAGGGCATGGAGGAATGGATTTCTTTGTGATTCATGCCTTTGTGGAATCAGTAAAGCAACAAGTTGCACCTCCGATTGACGTGTATGATGCTGCTGCCTGGAGTGCCATTACACCGCTCTCTGAGTTATCTATTGAGAACAACGGTGAGCCCCAGGATTTTCCCGATTTTACCCGTGGACTTTGGGTGAAAAGAAAACCCTATAATTGGATAAAAGATACTTATTAAAATAGGAAACAAAATTCTTATTCTTTGTTTGCTAATTTGCAAAAATGATTATATTTGCAATCCTAAATTTTGCGGGCGTGGTGAAATTGGTAGACACGCTAGACTTAGGATCTAGTGCCTCACGGTGTGAAGGTTCGAGTCCTTTCGCCCGCACAAAGCTTCTCAAACATTGAGGAGCTTTTTTTTGTTTAAAATTTTGATGAAATGTTACCTGCTTTAGAGTGTTCTATCTGTGCTACATTAATACTTCAAATAATGAAATCTCCATCTTCTAATTGTCTTAAATTTTAGTTTTTATGCTCTAGTTTTTTAATTTTAGAAATATATATTTTTGCGTTTTCATTATTAGGATTTAATTCAAGAGACTTTTTATAATTAATTAGAGCATTTTCATAATCATTATTTACAAAATATGCTTCCCCTAAACTATCATAAGCATTGAAGTTGTCTGGAAATTCAGAGACTAATAATTTGAAGATGAGTATTGATTTTTTTACTTCCTCATGATTTAATAATTCATACCCTATTGTATTCAAATCATCTGGATCAGAATAGTAATTGTTATTCTCTTGTACAAGCTGTTTATATATTTGAATTGCTTGCTCTGGGTTTGTAACTAATTCTTCTTTAAGTAATGATACCAAATTAATTTTCGGATATTTTATAAGGTCGGATTCTATTTGATTATAGAGGTTTGCCCAATCATAAAATGCTACTTCCGAGGTGCTATTGGCAATTAGAATAAGGCCATAGTCAGTGTCAGGGCATATTAATATGATACTTTGAATACCCTGTGAAGTTCCGCTTTTCAAATAATAAAAACCTTCTTCTTCGGCAATACCTACTTCCCAAAGGTACCCCAACGTATCATCGTCATCATTTTCAAATAACTTTTGAGTTGATTCTTTAATTAAAGGATTATTACTTTCTAATTGAAATTTCATAAACTTAATTAAGTCTGGTAAAGTGGATACCATACCGCCACCTCCGCCTAGTATGGCGCTTCTGGATTTAGGTGCTAATTCCCCATTTTCACCATAGCCATCTATAAGATTTTTACGCTGTTGGTCGTGACTATTTTGTAAGTATGTGTCTTTCATATCTAATTCATCTAAAAACGTTGTAAGCAAATTTTCAAACGAATCACTATAAACTTGTTCTAAAATATAGGCCATTAATTCTGGTCCAATAGAGTTGTAGTTATAAAAAGACCCTGGTTTTTTATCAAGTTCTATGGTTTTTAGTTCTTCTAGAAATTCTTTGATAGTATAATCTATGGGTCTATTTTCATAGTATCCGTCCGAGATTTTATTTTCAATTTCTTCTAGATGTTTTGGGTTTTTGTTTTTAAAACCTAGTGTATGGGTCAATAAATTTCTAATTGTAATGGGTGTGCCTTCGTATTCTAAATTTGGATAATCACCTTTTAAATAATCTCTAATATCATTATCTAAAGCGATTTTGTTTTCGAACACCGCCTGAGCAGCAAGAGAACCTACAAATACCTTTGTGATGGATGCAATTTCGTAAAGTGTATTGTCGTTGGCTAGGTTTTGATCGTTTTTATGAATGCTCCCATAATAATTGTGATAGACTTGACCTTCTTTATAGACCGCAACCGCCAGCGAATTAATATTTCCTTTTTTTAATGTATTATCGGCATATTGGTCAATTAAGTTTGTTAGTTGCTTAAAGGAAGGTTCTTCTGTTTTCGTAGAAGGTTGGCAACCCAAAAACATTACGGCAATGAGGGTAAATATTCTTTTCATTTTTTTAATTTTCGTCAGTTTTCATATTATTGCCAACGTTTTGGTATGAGCAGCAGCTCTCCCACGTTGGTTTATTTTATTTACCTGCCCTGCTGGAAGCGGGGTTCGTTTGATTTTCATTTCAAATAATTAGCAGAGCTAATGCTGATACCCGTAGTTACCAACTGGCTTTATTCATAGATCTTTTGTCATTTCGCCTAAATTGATTTTTTCAGCTTTTATAAATTTTATTTCCCTAATGTATTCCATTTTTTTCCACAAATAGGTATTTCCTCTAAGTCCATTAGTGACCTTCATTCGTTTATTTAATCGGTAAATTTCTTTTTCTGTCGCTTTTCGCTTTTCACCAAGTTTTCCATAAAGTTTTATTGCTGGATAATTCGAGAAATTCCCTTTAAACAAAGACTTAACCCAAAATAAGCGTCCACTATTTACTCCTAAAAGACATACATTGGGATTTTCTTTTGCATGTTTAGGTAATTTCGAGGGAAATTTTTCAAAATAAAACCCAGTCTGATTGTCATTAAGAAACATTGAGCCAATCGGAGTTATAGTCGGATTATTTTCCGAATCTACTGATGCAACAGAAACATAAAAATTCGAGCTAAAACTTTTATTAAAATGTTTTCTTATTTTATTCCAGTCAGTTATTAAATCCATAGTTTTTTTAATTCTATTCTGTCGGTTTGGTCAAGCTTGTTGCCAAAGGTTTGGGCATGAGCAGCAGCTCACCTACGACTGTTGATTTTATTTACCTGCCCAGCTGGAAGCGGGGTTCGTTTAATTTTCATTTCAAATAATGATTCGAGCTATTGCTGATACCCGTCTTGTTGTAGGTAGTTATTATTTAAGTGATTTAAATATTATTTTGTTTAAAATTTTGATGAAATAATAGTGGCGAAAGGACGAGCCTGCCCGCCGGAGGTAGGGACTAAGTGTTACTTTTTAAGGATTAAGTTTTAAGTATACCTGCCGAAGGAGGAGCCTGCCCGCCGAAGGAGGGAAGTTTATTCGCCCGTACCAACCTCGTCAATCTGTGTAAACTAATTTTTAAAACTAATTTTAATGGGTTCTATTTTCGAAATTATAATATATTTCAACAGAGCATAAATAAATAAAGAAATTCCAAGCATTTCTAAAGTTTCTTCAATGGAATAAAAAATAGTGTAATTCATGTTTCTTTTACCTTCACTAAAATGGATGTTACCTTCAATCATTTCAAAACCAACTGCACCTACAACGAATATTACACCGGAAATGACAAACAATTTTGAAATTTCAACAGGCAGTTTAAGTAAGAATTTAGTTAAGGGGATTAAAGCAATCAAAAGTATTATACCATAAGGGATGACCCATGCATAAAAAAAGATCCCTTCAAGTCCGAATAATTTTCCCATCATACTCGATAACACTTCATGAATGGAAAGAGCTTCATCAAAGGCTAAAAACATAAAAACAAAACCTAGAAATAACCATATTTTGAAATCTAAATTCGCTTTTTTATTAGATTTAGCAATATGAAGGAGTAGGATAGAACTAAAGCCGAGGATCAAAAAAGAAAATGTGGTTGGAATATTTTGTTCTGTATCGAAATTGAGTAATCTGATAAGGCTATTATTATAATTGTAATCAAAAATCGGCAAAAGATAAATGGTTATTATATTTCCGATAAGTAGTATAAAAATAGTAGCTAAAAGCAGTTTTAAAGTTTTGTTAGGGGCTAAATCTAAATTCATTTTATGGTATAATTTCCTTTAATTTAAATAAGATTTTATTGGTATAGAAATCCTTGCTTTTTCCCAGAAAAGATTTATTGAATTTTCTTCAATTGTGTATAAAAGTTCTTCCTGATTATCACTTACAAATTAAGGACTTATTTTAACTCGTAAAACATTTTTTTTTGATCATAGGAGAAATGATCTCAGGCATCATTTTAGTTTACCATACGAATGCCCGATTTTAAGCCTGACTCAATAATTTAATAAAGCTCAATTACTTGTTGATTTGGTTCATCGTATAATTCGATGGCTGCTGGTGTTAAGTTTGATGAGAACAGATCCCTCCCTAATCCACGTCTGCCGTCAATTAGCCAAAAGTCTTGCCTTGAGAAGCTCTTTCATTTTGAGTTTGACACCTCAATGGATCGTTTCTTATCACTATACAATCGGAAATAATACCAAGATGCGATACCGCCCACAAAGGAAAATAAAGCCAACATCCAAAATACGTGCTGATGCCCCTCAGCGCCTGGCGAATTTTCTAAGAGATATCCCATTGCTGGCCCTGCAAAAATATCGGGCGTATAACCTATCAGCGAAATAATGCCTACTGCAGTTCCCGTAAGAACTAAAGGGATTTGACCTTTCTCCATTACTGCAAAGTACAAAGAACGTGCGGCGAAAACACCGGTGGTCACGACTAAAATCGAAATAAAAAACAAAACTGTTGCCGAATCTGAAATCAAACCAAAAGCGAAAATTAATGCTCCCAGGAATGAAAGAACAAAAGCAATAACTAACCAGAAAGTGATTTGTGAGCGATCCGCCAATATCCCAATCAAGACTCCAATGACAGGGCGAACAAACAATAAAAAAGTTCCTACTTGGGCTGATTCTACCTGGTCATAAAGCATTACGTCTTGAGCATAAAGAGAAAATATATCTGTGATTTTGTAGCCAACATAGGCACATAAAATAATGATCATCAGCAACCATACGGATGGTAAACGCAACACTTCTTGAATTTGTGGTATTGTTATTTTTTTTAAGATGATCTCCTTTTCATTTTTTCGGTCAAATTTCATAAAGAACCACACCAACACGCCAACAAATGTGACTATGCCAGATGATACCAGTATAACCTGCTTGAAAGCTGCCCTGCTTTCAGAGACTGTCAGCTGGGAAGTTTCTGAATTAATAAATAGTGAAAAAATAAGTATACCAACAGTTCCAAACAGCGCCCCCACTAATCCACGTCCGCCGTCCAAATAGCCAAAAGCCTTGCCTTGAGAAGCAGATCCACCCCATACACGAGTGGCCTTGATCATCGGTGCCCAGA
>CAZQRD010000015.1:0-47026 GCA_964595535.1 uncultured Flavobacteriaceae bacterium
GCGATGTCAGCCATACCAGACCAGTTAGACCAGTACATCTTTCCATCTTCCATACCATTGATAGGTTGTCCGTTTAAAAGGTAAGCAGTGTTGTCTTGACCAAATCCCCTTACGGCAATTCTTGAATCTCCATAACCTCCAGCCTGACCGGCAACATACACAGAAGGTGTATTTACTAAAGTCATGGTGATGTCTTGTGTTCCAATTTTATCTTGGATTTCTTTAGCTTTAATGGTAGAAACCGCGATTGGCGTCTTTCTTCCTTCTGCTAAATCGATAATTCCTGTACCTACAAGAACTACCTCCTCAAGCACATTTTGGTCGTTCGATAAAGTAATTGTTCCGGCATCGACATCACTATCAGCAGCTGTGAAAGAAAAGTCTGTCGTAACCATACCAACAAAGGAAACTTCTAGTACCCCTTTGCCTTCCTGAACCTCAATAGAAAATTTTCCGTCAAAGTCAGTAGTAGTTCCATTGGAAGATCCCTTTTCCAATACATTGGCCCCTGGAACGGGTCCATTAGCATCAACAACAGTTCCACTAACCGTTGTTTGAGAATAAATAACTGTTGTCATTAAAAATAAGACAAGAGTTATAAACTTTTGAATTGTATTCATAAGTAGTTTAATTTGAGTTAATAACTGGGGCAAAACTACTTAAAAAAACAAAAATGATTGTCAAAAAAAAGTGATTTTTTTTAACATAATTTAACAATTAGTTAACTAATAATTTATTGGCTAATTCTTTGCCTAATTCTACTCCAAACTGGTCAAAACTATAAATATTCCAAATGATTCCTTGTACAAAAGTTTTATGTTCGTAACCGGCAATAAGTGCTCCCAGGCTTCTTGGGTCGAGTTTTTTGATTAAAATGGCGTTTGACGGTCTGTTTCCATCGAAAACCTTAAAGGGTAAGAGGGTATTTATTTTCTGCAGATCACCTGAAACTTTCATATCAAGATGCACTTCTTCAGCTGTTTTCCCAGCATACAAGGCCTCTGCCTGGGCATAATAGTTGGCCATTAATTTTTGATGATGATCTTCGTTACCATATAAGGATTCTTCAAACCCTATAAAATCAACCGGGATCAATTTTGTGCCCTGATGTACCAGCTGCATAAAAGCATGCTGTCCATTTGTTCCGGTATTACCCCAAATGATGTTTCCAGTTTGATACGTTACCTTTTCACCATTTCGGTCAACAGATTTCCCATTACTTTCCATAGAAAGCTGTTGTAAAAAAGGAGCCAATTTTTGCAGGTATTGCGTATAGGGAATAACAGCTTCCGATTCTGATTCGAAAAAATTATTGTACCAAATACTAATCACTGCTAAGATTACAGGAATATTATGACGGAATTCAGTGTTTTTAAAATGCTGATCCATGGCATAAGCTCCATCCAGGAATTTCTTAAAATTATCAAATCCAACCGCAAGACTAATAGACAAGCCAACAGCACTCCAAAGTGAGTATCGGCCTCCAACCCAATTCCACATGGTAAAGATATTGTCCTCAGCGATTCCAAAAGCTTTTACCTTTTCCAGATTCGTAGACACGGCAACAAAATTATACTGAATATCTTTTTTCGTTGCAGCTTGCAGGAACCATTTTTTAATGGTTTCTGCGTTCGTAAGTGTTTCCTGTGTTGTAAATGTTTTGGAAACGATAACAAATAAAGTAGTTTCAGGATTCAGTTCTTTTAACACTTCTGCCACATGGTCTCCATCTATATTTGATACAAAATGAGTTTTTAAGTGGTTTTTATAATAGTGAAGTCCTTCAACTACCATGTTCGGTCCAAGATCAGAGCCTCCGATACCAATGTTGACCACATCGGTAAATGGCTTTCCTGTATAACCCTTCAATTCTCCAGTTACTACCTGTTTGGTAAAACCCTTAATTTTATGAAGTGTTTCATTTACTTCCGGCATAATATCCTGGCCATCAACCAAAATCGGCTCCGTATCATTATTCCGCAGTGCCGTATGCAATACGGCTCTGTTTTCTGTGGCATTAATCTTGTCGCCTCCAAAATACTTTTGAATGGCATCATCAAGTTTACTTTCCTTGGCAAGTTTCAATAGTAGTGATAAGGTTTCTTCAGAAATCCTGTTTTTGGAGAAATCAAGATGGAGATCTTCAAATTTCAGGCTCATAGTTTCTTTTCGATCTGCATCTTCCAGAAACAAAGATTTCATATGAACATCTTTAATTTCTTCATAATGTTCAGAGAGTTCCTTCCAGGAAACTGTATTTGTTGGATTGATATTGATAAGTGACATGATATATGCGATTTAAGTATTTTTATTCAGCTAAGAGGTTGGCAGCCACCTCAGTTTCCAAAAAACTGTTTGGAATAGCATCCAATTGCTGCCTTAAAGGAGATATATAAGTAAAATAATCGTCCTTTAAATGTTCTTTAATAGGTGCCGCAGAAGGGAGTTTCTGTCTAAATGGATCCACTTGTTTTCCATTTTTCCAAAAACGATAACAAACATGCGGTCCAGCGGTGTTTCCGGTCATTCCTACATAGCCGATGACGTCTCCCTGCTTGACATAAGCTCCTTTTTTAACTGCGCGTTTTTTCATGTGCAGGTATTGTGTGCTATAGGTCGAATTGTGTTTGACTTTTACATAGTTTCCATTTCCACCTTTGTATCTCGATTCGATAACAGTACCATTAGCAGTACTCATGATTGGAGTACCAACATTGGCAGCAAAATCAGTGCCTCTATGGGCCCTCACCTTATTTCCGTAATATTTGATCCTTCTTTTCAAGTTATACCTGGATGAGATACGGCTAAACTTAATAGGTGATTTTAAAAACTGTCTCCTTAGAGTTTTTGCTTTCTCATCGTAATAGTCATTGATGTTTTTCGTGGAATCAGTGATAAAGTTAAAAGCGTAGATCGGATTGTCTTTGTGAACGAAATAAGCAGCTTTGATATCTCCTATGCCTACGGGAATCGTATCATTGATGTATTTTTCCTCGTAGATCAGTTTAAAACTGTCACCTTTTTGAAGATGAAAGAAGTCAATGGTCCACGCATAGATATCACTCATTTCATGTGCCAGTATATAATTTAGATTTTGTACTTCGATAGCCTCGGATAAGGATGTTTCAATGATTCCCGTTGCCGTCTTTTCTACGATCTTGACTTTTTTTCGACCAAATTTGGTTTGGATCGAATCCGTAAAGTCCACAATGAGGTATTCGACCTTATTCGGCTGATAAATAAATACCTGAGCCCGTTCGGTTGAATCATTTTTTGAAAGAATAGTATAGGGTTTGCCTGCGCGCAACTTTCTGATGTCAAAAGTATCTCTTGCTGCAGCTGCGATCTTATAGATCTCTGGGTAATCAATATGGTGGCGGTCAAGAATCTCGCCAAAACTTTCCCCTTTTCGAATGGTGTCCTTTATGACTTTATAGTTGTTTAAAATATATCCAAATTCTTCTATGATGATGGGTTCAACAATTTCAGCAGTTTCGATCTCTGCTACTTCCTTATTTTCTTTTTGACAGGAATTCAGAAGAATTAACCCCAGAATAAATACAATAGCTCTCTTCACGTTTGAATTATTTTCTTACAACGCTGCAAATTTATCGAATTTGATAAATAAATACCCTTAAGATTAGTTAAAAATTCAGGGAAAAGGATGAACCAATCCATTATATTCTATTAATTCAGCTTTTGCGGCCCCTACAAGGAGAGAAGCCTTTATTTTTAAAGGTATTTTGTTATAGTCATCACTGATCCACAAGGTGACATTTTCTTCATCTTTAAAAACCCTTCCCTTAAGTACGAGAGGTCTGAGCTTTATTGTTTTTATCTTTCCAAAGTCGGTTTTAATGGTTTCTCTACCTAGAATTATTAGTTTGATTGGATTCATTTTTCCATCAAAAAACATATTAATATCAATCGAATCAGTTTCTTTAAGCGTTGTGAAATCAATGCTCCGCATATAGTAGAACGATGAAATCATGTCCTGCACATTGTTTTGAATGAAAAAGGACTTTTCTGTATTTTTCTTATGATTGATCTCTTTGGCCTGATGCGAATCAAAATCAAAATGGAGTTCTTTATCCTGAGTATATCCCCCCTCATTGATTTTTCTTATAAAATATTTTGGTTTTAAGTCGATTTCCGTAAAATAGCTTTCATATAGGTCTTCCACAGGAAAAAAGAATTTAAGCATTCCGGTTGACCACCCTTTCGCAACTGAGTGAATCAGAGAATCATTCTTTTTATTGTTCGCTTTAAGTTCAACAGTAGCGAAACCAGCATTTAACAATCCATATTGTATCTTAAACTTCAAGAATTCTCCACGCTTAAATGATAATGTGTCATTTTGTGAATGGGAGTTAAGATAAAATAATAAGAAGATTATAGGCAGAAACCTGTTCATATACAATAAATTCTAAAAAAGGTCACCAATACTTGTTCTATCAATACACCAAATCCTAATATATCAAAATGTATACCAACTTTCTAGTCTTTTGAAGTTTTAAAGTTCCCTATGCCATCCTTGAGCCAGGTCAAATAGTCTTCAATATCTGGATTATAAGCCGAATACTCATTCAGATTATTACCATCATGATCGAGTAAAACATAATAAGGTTGTGCATTTGCCTTGTATTTTTCGATCTGAAATTCACTCCATTTTTTTCCTATGGTGGTGACCTTTTTTCCGTTGATTGAAGAGATGTATTGATCTTCAATAGGGAGGGTTCTTTTATCGTCTACGTATAATGATATAAGAACGACGTCATTTTTCAGTATTTGTAAAACCCTGGAATCAGACCAAACTCTTTCCTCCATTTTACGGCAGTTTACGCAGGCATGACCCGTAAAATCGATCATGACAGGCTTGTTGGTTTTTTTTGCATAAGCCATTCCGTCTTCATAATCAAGAAATGCAATAATATCATGAGGCCCGAGATGAGCTCCTTCGGGAATCTTGACAGCTAAGTTACTGCCTCCATTACCAAGTTTAGTATAACCTACTCCATAGGAAGATTCACTGTAATGCATAGGGGGTGGAAATCCGCTTATCAATTTTAAGGGGGCTCCCCAAAGCCCGGGTATCATATAAATGGTAAAAGCCATTACAACAAGCCCAAGACTTAATCTTCCAACTGAAATATAAGGCAAGTCAGAATCATGAGGTAATTTAATTTTCCCAAAAAGGTATAGTCCAAGCACTCCAAAAATGGTAATCCAAATGGCAATAAAAACTTCCCTTTCGAGCCAGTGTCCTTGCAATACCAAATCAGCATTTGATAAAAATTTAAATGCGAGAGCTAGTTCTAAAAATCCTAAAAACACTTTTACGGTATTGAGCCATCCGCCTGATTTAGGTAAGGAATTCATCCATCCGGGAAAAGCAGCAAATAGTGAAAATGGAAGGGCGATAGCCAATGAGAATCCGAGCATACTGATAATCGGAGCTGTACCTCCTTGAGCTGCCGCAGCAACCAGCGCTGTTCCTACTATAGGTCCAGTGCACGAAAAGGATACAATAGCTAAAGCGAGTGCCATAAAGAAAATACCGATCAAACCGCCTCTATCAGCCTGAGAATCTACTTTTGTTCCCCAGGAACTTGGCAGCGTAATTTCAAAGGCGCCAAGGAAAGAAACAGCAAAAATGATAAGCAACAAGAAGAATGCTAGGTTGAACCATACATTTGTCGACAAAGCATTAAGAGAATCAGCTCCGAAGAAATAGGTCACCACAGTACCTAGAAAGACATATAATATAACTATAGAAGCACCATAAAGAATAGCGTTCCGAATACCTATAGCTCTTGTTTTACTTTGTTTGGTAAAGAAACTTACCGTCATAGGGATCATAGGAAATACACACGGAGTTAAAAGAGCGGCAAAGCCTGCAAAGAAACTCAAGATGAAAAGTGTCCATAAACTTTTCTTTTTTTCTTTTTTGGTTTTACCAACAATTCCCTGTGTTTCAGATTTTGAATTTACCTTGTCTGATTCAACTGCTATCTCCGAATTTTGAAGAAAGGATTTATTCTCGCTTTCTTCTGTAAGATCTGTAAGCGGTTCTGCAGCTTCTCCCTGCAGTTCAAAGCTCAGATCTATTTCGGTTGGTGGAAGGCAATTTGTGTCGTCACAAACCATAAATTCAATGATCCCTGCTATTTTTATTTTGTCGCTGGAAAGCAATCGAATTTTTTGTTTAAAAACAGCCTGGGATTCGAAATACTTGATGTTCATTCCAAAGACATTATCAAATTCCTCATGACCCTTGCCTTCTGAAGTCTTACCAATAAGCTGAAAATTAGTGGCATCCTCAGTTATTTTTATGCTTGTGGGTATTGGGCCACCTTCAGGTACGTTTTGAGAATACAGGTGCCAACCTTCTTCAATGCTGGCAGAAATCACTAATTCAAATTCAGAATCATTGATCTTTTCCACAGAGGTCTCCCAAGCCACCGGATCATGAATCTGTGCATACGATGCTGATCCAATCAGAAATATGAATAAAAATAACTTAGAAATGAAGTTCATGTGTATAGGGTTGCTTTTAATATGTTCTTTGTCTTGTTGGAAACTTTAAAACGATCATCCATTCTCTTTCCAATCACCCAGATGATCTGAGTGCCGGAACAAAGTAACCAAATATTTTCTTTTTCTAATAACGAGTATTTCTCGTCTTTAAAAAATTTACTAAGCTTCTTTCTTCCTGACATACCAATCGGGTAAAAATAGTCGCCTTTTTTCCATTTTCTTACAGATAACGGATATACTAACAAATTTTTATCAAAATAAGCCGTTTCAGGGCTTAGACTGATATGCTCAAAAGACCAGGGTTTTGTTAAAATAATCGATTCCATCTTTAATTGAACTCCTTCCAGTGCAACCGAAGTTTCATTTTCATTGAGCAAAATGTCAGTGTGATCAATATCATTCTCAGAAATTTTACTGAGAAGCAAATAATTTCTGTCTTTTAATAGTCGATGACTCTTTGAGTATAGTTGTTTTCCGGTTTGGGCTTCAAGCAATGATCTGATATCCTCATACTGTTTAAAACCATAGGGATGGAAAAGTTGGTGCAAATAGGCAGAATTATCGGCCAGTTCTGAAAGATTCTTCACCTTAAAGCGGGTAAGGGATGAATTTGCAGTATCTCCCTGTTCGATAACCATGGCTTTCACAATCTTCATCCTGTCATTTACAATATTTCTGCTTCCTTGAAGATTGTTTAGGGTAGATTCAAATGTTTCGATAAAAGAGGGGTTTATATCCAGAAGTAGAGGGATCATTTCGGTCCTTATTTTGTTTCTGAGATATTTACTATCCTGATTGCTGAGATCTTCCCTCCAGTTAAGTCCCTGTTCAGTGGCGTACGAAATAATTTCTTTCTTGCTGAAAGGCAATAGAGGGCGAAGGATATGATTGCTTTTTTCAGGGATTCCGCACAAACCGTCAATTCCGGTCCCTCTTGATAAATTGATAAAAAAAGTTTCCATGTTGTCATCGGCATGATGTGCCGTGAGCAAATAGTCGTATTCCTTTTCTCTTAGAAGATCTTCAAACCATGAGTATCGAAGATCCCTTGCTGCCATTTGAATCGAACATTTGTGAAGCCTTGCATATTCTTTGGTATCGAAGCGAATACTATCTAAGTTTAGGTCATATTTCTCAGCTTCAAGCCTTATAAGCGCCTCATCCTTATCAGAATCTTCTCCCCTTAAATCGAAATTGCAATGAGCCAGGGATAGTTTCATTTCCATCTTAGAGAGCAGATCCAGCAAAACCATGCTGTCAACACCTCCTGAAATTGCAAGGAGTAACTTTTTACTTCCAATTTCCTGAAAGTTTTTTTCTAAGTGTATTTTTAAATGGTCGAACAATGATGCCTTATTGAAGTTTGCCTACTGCAAAGTTATGCTATTTAACAAAAGAAATAAAAAAGTCCTTAGCAAACTACAACAGTTTATTAAGGACTTTTTTTAAAATTTGTGGATTTTAATTCTTTACAAGAAGATTCTTACTGATCTCTAATTCAGACAGCACTGTTAAAGCTTCTTCCATATAGATATCTTTTTTCAAATTCTTATGCCAGATTTCACGCTTTTTGCCAAGAACGGAATCTTGTTCCATAATGGTAATTTCGTATGAAGGTGAGTTAAAAGTTAAATTACTTTCATAAAGTGCAATGTCGTCAAAGGCTTTGCTTTCCTTTTTTCTTTCCGCTAATTCTTTTTTGTATTTCTCGTAGTTTAGATTCACCAACGAGTCATCGCGCCCTTGTTTTAACCATTTCGCATTTGCATCGATTATTATAAAATGAGGATTGTCTGCGATTCTTTTCTTGCTGTCATTGACAACCTCATGGAAATTTTCATAAATATCAACAGGCGTATATTCAGCAGGTTCGATTTTATCCCAACTTAAAGGATTCTTCTCATCTCGTTCGCCGATTTCAAAGTAGGTGTATTTATCCGGCATGGCAATGTCACTTTCCACCCCTTTCAACTGGGTTGATCCCCCGTTGATACGATAGAATTTTTGAATTGTCATTTTTAAGGCTCCTAAATCCTTTTCATATTTAAAATAATTATTCAAGGGAAGTACATTCTGCACGGTTCCTTTTCCAAAAGACTGCTTGCTTCCAATAATAATGGCCCTGTTATAGTCTTGCATAGCGGCCGCGAATATTTCAGAAGCTGAGGCACTTAATTCATTCACTAAAACAACCAATGGGCCATCCCATTGAATCTTCGTATCCTTATCTGATCGAATATTTGGTTCTTCGCCACGGTACTTAACTTGCACTACTGGCCCGTCACTAATAAAAAGACCCACAATTTCAATGGCGGTTTTTAAAGATCCACCTCCATTGTTTCTAAGGTCGATCAATAAACCTTCAACGTTTTCATCCTTCAATCTGGCAATTTCCTGCTCCATATCAGTGGCCGAATTCCTAAAGTTCCTTTCATTAAAGTCAATATAGAATTTAGGAAGGTTGATCACTCCAAATTTGCGTTGATCAACTTCAACTACGCTTGATTTAACAAAGGTTTCTTCCAATTCAACAATATCCCTTATAATAGAGATTACCTGAACAGAACCATCAATTTTCTTAACGGTAAGCCTCACTTCTGTTCCTTTCTTTCCTTTAATGTATTCGATGGCATCATCGAGCCTCATTCCTACGATATCCACTGGCGTTTCATCATCCTGCCCAACTTTTAAAATAAGATCTCCAACTTCCAATTCTCCGCCTCTCCAGGCTGGTCCTCCTGAAATCAATTCAGCAACACGGGTATAGTCTTCTCTTTTTTGAAGTCTCGCACCAATACCTTCCAATTTGCCAGCCATAAGTTGATCAAACCGTTTTTTGTCTTTAGGAGCAAAATAATTGGTATGAGGATCAAATTGAATGGTCATCGTATTGATAAATATGGAAAACCAGTCAGTTTCATTAAGTTCAGACATCAGGGTATACAAATCATCTAAACTTTTCTCAGCTGCCACACGTGACTCCTTTTCAAGCTCCTCAATCGATTTAATCACCACCTCTTTTTCAACTGCTACATCAAGCTCTTCAGCACTAGATTCATCATTTTTGGCCATAGCCTCTTGTAATTGGATCTTTTCATGAAGTCTTGACAATGTGCTAATTTTTAATTGCATTTGCCAATTCTTGATCAACTCTGCCTCAGTTGAAGAAAAGTTCTTTTTGTCATAGTCAACATTAAAACTGTCATCTTTGTTAAAATCAAAAGGGTTTTGAAGGATTTCCCTGTAGAAGCTCTGAGATTCAAGAACTCTTTGATTAAAACGGGCCATCACAATATTGTAAAAGGTAAGGTCCTCACTTTTGATCTGATCGTCAATCAGATGCTCATAAACTGAGAACTCCTCAATATCACTTATTAAGAAGAATCTTTTGTAAGGATCGAGGGCGCCTATAAAATCGGTAAATATTTTTTCAGAAAAGCTATCATCAATTTGATGAGGTTCATAATGCCCTTGTTTCAAAGCGTATCTAACAAGGCCAATTAATATTTTATCTTTTTCAGGATCAGGACTATTTGTTATTTGAAAGCCAAATAACAAACCTGCCACAATCATCAAAGGAAAAATAATTTTATACTTTTTTTTCATAAGGAGGGAAATTTTTATCATTTACTCGCTACATAAAGTTATCAACATTCGGACCAATATACTGAAAAACCTTATTTTCTTAGTATAGAAGTAAAAATTAGTCTGACAAATGTCTGCAAAATTCAGCAAAACAGAAAGCAATACTAGCTATAAATTCATGATTTGGCTCATAATTAAATGTTAAACATAAACTTCAAACGGTAAGGTCAAAAGTTTTATTTTTGTTCTAAATTCTCTTCAAATGCAAAAACGACCCTTGATCCTGGTGACTAATGATGATGGCATTACTGCACCTGGAATTCGCACTTTAATTTCCGTCATGACTGAAATCGGAGATGTAATGGTAATTGCTCCCGATAGCCCACAGAGCGGAATGGGTCATGCTATAACTTTGGATTCAACGATTTATTGTGACGCAGTAACGATAGATGATGGTCCACAATTGGAGTATCGATGCTCTGGGACTCCGGCAGATTGCGTAAAGATGGCAATCAGTGAGATTCTCAATAAGAAACCCGACCTTTGCGTATCTGGTATCAACCATGGTGCGAACAGTTCTATCAATGTGATTTATTCAGGAACGATGAGCGCGGCCATTGAAGCAGGAATAGAAGGAATTCCTGCTATTGGATTTTCGCTTCTGGATTATTCTTGGAACGCAAAATTTGATCATCTCAAAAAGGATATCAAAAACCTGGCCCTTAATGTGCTGGAACGTGGTTTACCGGATGGGGTTGTGCTCAATGTGAATTTTCCAAAAATTGAAGGCGACCGTTTCAAAGGAATCAAAATTTGCCGTCAGGCCAGGGCTAATTGGGTAGAAGAATTTGATAAAAGGGTAAACCCACAAGGCAAGGAGTATTATTGGCTCACGGGAAAGTTCATCAATTTGGATAGAGGAGAAGACACTGATGTATGGGCACTAAACAATGATTTTATAGCTATAGTTCCCGTGGGATTTGATCTAACGGCCCATCATTTTCTACCCTCATTAAATAACTGGAAATTGTAATGAAAAAGGAAATTGTAATTGGAATCTTAGTTGGTCTGCTGGCCACAGCCTTTGGTTTTTATATCTATGTGGAATTTGTATCGACTTATAGCTTTGAGGAAACCATCAAAATACTGAATGAGGGTGATTTGTATGGAAAGGTTTTGGGTTTGGCAGCCATTCCGAACCTGTTTGTGTTTTTTATTTTTTTAAAAAAGAAACAAGACCTTAGAGCAAGGGGTGTTTTAATTTCTTGCTTCTTTATAGCCTTTTTAATTTTGATAAGTAAATTTTTATAAAACCCAGTAACAGTTAAACTTAAATTGATCGTATTTTGAAATATTATATTATTTCAGGGGAAGCCTCAGGAGACCTGCATGCTTCCAACCTTATGAAAGCCCTTAAAAATGAAGACAGTCATACTGATTTCAGGTTTTGGGGAGGAGATTTAATGCAAGACGTTGGCGGAACAATGGTGAAGCACTATAAAGACCTTGCTTTTATGGGATTTGCTGAAGTATTTATGAATCTTAGAACCATACTCAATAATATCAAATATTGTAAAAAAGACATCCTTGAGTACGCTCCTGATGCAATGATTCTTGTGGATTACCCTGGGTTCAATTTAAGGATTGCAGAGTTTGCCAAGAAGCATCAGATAATAGTGCATTACTATATTTCCCCTCAAATTTGGGCGTGGAAAGAAAACAGGATAAAAAAGATCAAAAGGGACGTTGATCAAATGTATGTGATTCTTCCTTTTGAAAGAGAATTCTATGAAGAAAAGCACGATTTTCCTGTTCATTTTGTTGGGCATCCTTTGCTCGATGCGATTGCTCATAGAAAACCGATTAAGCCTTCAACATTTGCAGAGGAGAATGGCTTGAATGAAAAACCCATCGTGGCTCTTTTGCCCGGAAGCCGAAAACAAGAAATTTCAAAGATGTTATCGGTCATGCTTAAAATGGCCCCAAAATTTCCGGATCATCAGTTTGTGATCGCTGGAGCACCTGGTCAGGAAATGTCTTTTTATCAAAAGTTTATCAGCGAACAAAATGTTGCCATCGTAGCAAATAAAACATATGACCTGTTATCTGTTTCAACAGCAGCTCTTGTAACCTCAGGTACTGCGACCTTGGAAACTGCACTTTTTAAAGTACCGGAAGTAGTATGTTATAAAGGGAATGAGATTTCTTATCAAATTGGAAAAAGATTAGTCAATGTCAAATATATTTCCCTTGTTAATCTTATTCTTGATAAGGAAGTCGTTACAGAATTGATTCAAGATGAATTTAACGAAACTAATCTGGAGAATGAATTATTCAAGATTCTTGATCATAAGGGAAGAGAAGCAATGTTCGACCAGTATTATCAGCTGGAAAAGGCCTTAGGAGGAAAAGGAGCCAGCGAAAATACAGCTAAATTGATCACAAAATATACTTGAACCTACTATCTTTTAATTCGTTCTTTTGAAAAATTATCCAAAGTTCAGTGTTTATTCACAAAGTCCTTCAAAAACATCTTCGTAATCACCTGGGACGCTTCTTATTTTCATAAAGGTACCCATGGTTAGTTCTGGCCAATGCACTGCAAGCCGGTATCTGCCATGTAACATGGTTGCCATTTTTCCTTGAATAATAATCTCATAAGGCATGGCGGCAAGATGACTTTCTCCTATGATAGGAAGAAAATAATTTTCCCCTTTCTCTTCGTCCAAAAATGCAATTCCAAAAACAGCTGTTTTTTGATCGTTAAATTTCAAACTGTATACAAGTTGAGTATCTCCTTTTTTAGACTTCAGGTTTTTCTCGATGGTTTTTACACCTTCTTCAAAACTACCGAACTCTTTTAATTCAACAGGGTCGCTGAAATAAGGCATCATAATTTTGTAATGGTATTCCCTAAGTTTTTCCGCAGTCATTGAACCTCCAAAACCTTTATTTTCTTTACCTAAGGGAGATAGCGCAGCTTTTACATCAGCAGTGATCTTTTCCAATCCTTTGGTGTGGGCGTCGTATGAATTTCTTAAGTAGGCCTGAAAAAGATATTCGGGATTGATATAACTAATTTGGGTTCCCGGGCCATCTGCCTTTAAACCAACTTTGAGGGCTGCTGCCAAAACTCCCCGATCTTTAACCTTCAGTGTAATTTGTTGCAAGTCATTTCTTGAGTACACAATTACTTTAAGGGTTTGGTTATTTCCCACATGATATTTACCTATAATATCAAACCCGGACGCCTCCAACGCTTTCACTACAGCTTTTTCCGTTTGTTCCAGTGAGTTCGGAGTTTCACCGACTGAAATGTAAGGACTTATTTCCTGAGCCTTTAAACTGAAAGAAAAGAAAATAACAACTAATGAAAGATGAATTAATAGTGACTTTTTCATACGAGTTCGTTTAAAATTTTTATAAAATTAAGCAATCAGTCTGGTTAAAAAACTAACATTTATCATATGTGATTTGTTGGGAGAAATCTTTTCTTAAAAATGACCAGGAGGATTCCACCTCGCATCAACATCCATACAAAGAAGGCAATCCAGATGGCGTATAATTTCAAATCAAAATAGTCACCAATTAGCAAGACGGGTATAAAGCCCAGAAAGGTGGAGGCCAAAAGGGTATTTCTCAATAGTACGGCTTCGGCAAGACCCTTAAATATGCCATCAAAAACAAAAGCAACAGCGTTAATGGGCTGCATGATAATAACAATCCAGAAAACACTGTTGAATAAAGAAAGCACTTCTTTTTTTTGACTGAACAACATTCCAATGGAATCGTAGAACATAAAACAGACCGATCCAAGAACCAATGATATATAAAAAGCGTACTTGTTGAGTTGACTGCTGAGTTTCCATATTTTGGTATAATCCTTTTGACCAAGGAATTTCCCTGACAAAATATTACCTGCACTGGCATAACCATCGATAAAGAAAGCGAAGAAAAGCCATATCTGGAAAGCTATAGTCTGAGCCGCGATATAATTTGCCCCGTATTTTGTTGAATAGGCATTAGCCATATACAGGGCAATGTTCAACGAAATGGCCCTGATAATTAAATTGAGACTTAATGAAAGAAGACGATTGATCTCTGGATGAAAAGGAAAATTCAGTTTCAATGAAAAAGGTGTTTTTTTAATAAGAAGCAGTAAGGCTAAAAGTGACATGACTCCTTGAGCAATAACACTGGCCCAGGCGGCACCTTCAACTTCAAACGCTGGAATAATACCTTCTACTCCAAATACCAGTATAAAATCAAGGACTATGTTTAAGGAGGCACCTATAATACTGATCACCATGGGCCAGAATGTATTTTGGAGACCTCTGAAAACGCCGAAAACAGAGAAAACAAAGAGAGTAAAAGGAAGGCCAAAGGCTCTTATTTTATAGTAGGAAACTGATTTTTCAAGGATCAATCCACTGGCGTTATACAATTCAAAGATATTCTCAACAAAAAAAACAGTTAGGGCATAAATAAACAAACTAAGGATAACATTAATAAGAATGATCTGAGCCGGAAGCTGATGGATCTCTTTGAGTTTGTTTGCTCCATAATATTGAGCTATAATGGCGCTAATCGCCGATCTTGTCTGGGCAAGGATCCAAACAATGGCCGAAATAAATGACCCTGCTATACCCACTGCAGCAAGAGCTTCGGTAGGATTCATATTTATATTGCCAACAATTGCCGTATCAGTAATTGACAACAATGGTTCTGCAATTCCTGAAATGATCGCAGGAATTGCCAGCTTGTTGATTTGTCGAAAAGAGATTTTAGGGACCTTATTCAATGAGCTGAATGTTTACCAGGACGAAAATAAAACAATTAAATTGGAAAACCAGACGGTCTTGATCAATTTAAAATTTCTTCCGGCACATTTTTGCTTCTCCTTGATCACAGGAATTCTTCTTGGTTTTTTTTTGACTTCTCATTAGCATGGATTGCAATTGGAGCTACCCTGTTGTTTGGGGCATTACTTTATTGTTATTTCAGAGCCAAAGACTTATTTCGGCCACCTTTTTTATTCGTGTTATTTTCGGTCATGTCGATGATGCTGTATGGGATGTTCCTCGTTTCAAAGAGCAAACCAGCGAAAAACAGTAGGCATTATTTAAATCACTATGGCTCCGGATCAATCATCAGAATTATCCTAAAGGAAGAACATAAGCCCAGTGACTATTATTTTAAATACAAGGGAGAGATCATTGGAGTGGATCAGAAAAGAACAGTAGGAGATATATTAATTCGTGTCGCGAAGAATCGCTTGAGCAAGCCCTTGAGTTTCGATGAGTACCTCATAACCTCAAAGCAACCAAAAGAAATGGGAAAAGTCTTGAACCCTGGAGCTTTTGACTTTAAAGAGTACACTAAAAGGAAAGGCATTTATCATCAGTTGAGTTTAAGCGAAGGTCAGTTCGCAAGAATCCCTTCAGAACAAAACACATTAAGGATCCAGGCATTAAAACTTCGTGATCGTTTACTTAAGTCGCTGGGCAATAAGGGTTTTGCCATGAAAGAATTTTCAGTAATTGAAGCGTTATTGCTGGGCAAAAGGCTGGATCTTTCAAAAGAAACGATACTGAGCTATCAAAATGCCGGCGCCATGCACCTTTTGGCAATTTCAGGATTACATATAGGGATTTTACTTATGCTCCTGAATATTGTTTTAAAGCCATTGGAGCGGCTACATTATGGGAAAAGGATCAAATGGGTTTTTCTTATTGCTTTTTTGTGGTTTTTTGCTTTCATATCAGGCCTTTCGGCCTCTGTGATAAGAGCGGCTACAATGTTTACTGTGCTTTCTTTTGGTATGCTTTTGGGACGCTCTTCACAACTAGGCAACTATTTATTCATTGCCCTCTTCTTGAGTCTTGTCATTGAACCTTTGTATGTTTTTGACCTGGGATTTCAATTGAGTTATAGTGCGGTTGCAGCGATTATTAGCTTGAGCCCTCTTCTCAAATCACGATGGAAACCAGTGAATAAAACGCTTAGATATTTTTGGAACCTGTTAGTAATTTCTCTAGCGGCTCAACTTGGCGTATTACCCTTAATTTTATATCATTTTCATCACTTTTCAGCCTTGTTCTTTCTTAGCAGTATTGCTATCATCCCTTTTTTAGGAATCGTATTAGCGATGGGTTATTTTATGATAATTCTTGACTATTTTGATTTTTTGTGGCCATTCTATGTTCAGATTTATGCTAAGATGATAGGAATGATGAATCAGACAATTGAGCTGTTTGGAAGTTTGAATTCACTGATATATCAGAATGTGTTTTTTACCGAAGCTCTTGTACTGGTCAGCTATATTTTTATTGGATTACTCACCTTTTGGATACGAAAACCCAGTGCGAAAAGATCCGCTTCCTTGTTAATTTGCGGCATTTTATTTTTCGTAATCCTTCTTTTTGAGAAAACGTATACGCAATCGGAGTCTGCTTTTGTTGTATTTCATCAGTACAAACAGAGCCTCATCTTGAGACGAACCGGTGACAGAGGAGTTTTGTATCCTGGTGCAGGAATACCTCGTTCTAAAGAATTGAATGTGACGAAAAACTATGAGTTGGAACACTTTTTTCTTGAACTCTCCGAGTCGAAGAAAAGGTTAAACTTTCATAAGCTGGGGAATTTTAGGATAATGGTTATTGATCACTCTTCAATCAAAAGTGATTTTGGATTCGAACCAGATATTCTAATACTCATAAATTCACCCAAAATAAATCTGGACAGAATTTTAGCTGATATACGTCCAAAAATAATCGTTGCTGACGGATCTAATTTCTCCTCTTATAAGGCGCTTTGGGGAAAGTCTGCCAAAAAATCCGGTATTGTTTTTCATGACACCTTCAAACAAGGGGCATTCACGCTTATAAATCGGTCATAGCACTGCAACAATTTTATGTATATTTGGGCGTTTAAAAGAAAAAAGTTAAGTATGAAGATTATTGTGCCAATGGCCGGAATCGGCTCAAGACTAAGGCCACACACCTTAACTATTCCAAAACCTCTTACGTTAATAGCAGGAAAGCCTATCGTTCAGAGATTGGTAGAAGACATTGTAAAAGTGATGGACCAGAAAGTTGAGGAGATCGCTTTTGTAATTGGCCCCACATTTCCTAAGGATACCGAAGAAAAACTAATGAATATTGCAAAGGATCTGGGTGCTGTTGGCAAAGTATCGGTACAAGAACAAGCCTTGGGAACTGCACATGCCATTTACTGCGCAAAGGATTCTTTAGAAGGACCTTGTGTGGTTGCTTTTGCTGACACTTTGTTCAAGGCTGACTTCAGACTTGACGCGAAAACGGATGGTGCCATTTGGGTCAAACAGGTTGAAGAACCAAGCTCATATGGGGTTGTAAAGATCCAGAACGGAATTATTACTGATTTTGTTGAAAAACCGGATGAATTCATTTCTGACTTGGCTATAATAGGGATCTATTATATCAAGAATGGAGAAGTTCTAAGAGAAGAAATCCAGTACTTACTTGATAATAATATAAAAGACAAGGGCGAGTTCCAATTGACCAATGCTTTGGAGCACATGAAACAGAAAGGCTTAAAATTCGTGCCTGGAGAGGTAAGCGAATGGATGGATTGTGGCAATAAGGAGATCACTGTTGATACGAATAGTAAAATATTAAAATTCGCCAATCAGGCAAATGAAAAGTTAATTTCCAAAAGTGTATCTTTAGATAATTCCACCATTATCGAACCTTGTTATATTGGAGAAAATGTGGTTTTGAAGAATGCCACAGTAGGTCCTAATGTTTCTTTAGGCGATGGTAGTATCGTGGAGGATTCTCATATTATCAATTCACTTATCCAATCCAATACCATTATCAAAAACGCAACATTAACGGAAGCCATGATTGGAAATAATGCATATTTTGACGGAGATTTTAAATCAGTAAGTATAGGGGATTATTCAGTTTTAAAATAAGTATTGATTAAGAAAGCACAACATATTGTTATTTTTTTAGGGGTAATTTTTCACTCCTTTCTTGCCATTGGGCAAGAAGATGTTGTATCGAGTGAGGAAATGCTCGTGGAACAGCAGCATATTAATTTTCAAACCTTCTTTTTTGAGGCTTTGCAGCAAAAAGCGATAGGAAATTATGACAAGGCTGTTTTCGCTTTGGAAGCCTGTAACAATATTGATAAGGATAATGTTGCCGTTCTTTTTGAACTTTCCAAGAACTATGCAATGTTGATTAAATATACTGAAGCAGAATATTATATCTTGAAAGGATTGGAAAATGAACCTTTGAATTTGCATATGCTGCGCCATTTAAAAGAGATCAAGACCAAGCAAAATGATTATTTAGGGGCCATTAAGGTTCAAAACACGATCATTAGTTTAAAGCCAGAGGAAGAGGCTGATTTAGTAATACTTTATATTAAATCTGGTGAGATTGATAATGCAATCAAACTATTGAAAAAACTCGATGATCTGAATAAACTACCAGAAGGATTGGAAGCCTTAAAAGAGTCTCTGTTGCAAGATGGAGAGGGGCCAACAGAGAAGATTTCTGAACCAATCATTGAAGATTCTCCAAAAAGGCAAGTAGATCTCCTTAAGGAAGCATATGTTTTGAACAGAGACTTTATCACATTAGTGACTTTATTGGAACAGCAGTGGAAATCAAAACAATATCTTGATTTGCTTAAGGATAGTGATGAAGGCTTGTCATTGTTTCCGGCCCAACCACGTCTGTATTTAATGAACGGACGCGCCCTGAATAGTTTAAGAAAGTATAAGGAGGCCATGCAAATATTGGAAGAAGGATTAGATTATATCATCGAAGATGATAATTTGACATCTTTATTTTTCGAGGAATTAAGTCTTAGTCATAAAGCCATGGGCAACAACAAGCAAGCCACTGAATATTACAAACAGGCCATGGAATTGAAAGCTGAATAATTTAGAAGTAAATGAATAGAACCATTACTTTTCTTATCGTTATTTTGACCTTAGTTTCTTGTAAGACAGCTAAGATTTCTGATAAAAGCATTGCGAGTTTGTCTGCACGTTCCATAGTCAAAAAGAATCACGAGGCTCGTTTTTCAGGAAAATCGATCAAGGCTTCCATGCAAATAAAGTATAAGGGAAAGGGAGATTTTCCAAATATAAACGCTTCTTTAAGAATGGTAAAAGATTCGATTATTTGGCTCAATTTTTCAAAACTCGGTTTTCCTGTTGCCAAGCTTAAGATTACACCTTCCGAAGTAGAATTCTACGAAAAAATAGGCAAAACAGCCTTTAAAGGAGATTTTCAACTGATCACAGGTTGGCTGGGTACAGATTTTGATTTTAAAAAAGTTCAAAACCTCTTTTTAGGGGAGGCTTTATTGGATTTAGAATCCCAAAAATATCAGGTAAGAGTAAAGGATCGGCAATACGAATTGCATCCCAAAAAAAGAAACCCTATTTTTGACATCAAATACAGAATAGATCCAGATCATTTTAAGGTTGTTTTGGAGGAAATACGTCATGTTGAAAAGAATCAAATTTTAACAATTTTATACAAAGATTTTCATAAAATAAGTGAATCTTTGTTCCCGAAAGGATTTTTAATCACTGCTACGGCCGGTGACATGAAAACGATCATCGACGTAAATTATAAAAATGTGCAATTTGATATTCCTTTGAAATTCCCCTTTGAAATTCCAGCTGGATACAGAAATATTGAACTTGAATGATATCACTTCAGGCCAACATAGAGGAATACAAGCGTCGACCCTTCCCATCGATCAATTTTCGATCTTCAATCATTTTACTGATTCTAATTTTTCTGATACCTCTTTCACTAGAGGCACAGAACAGACAAGAACTTGAAAAGCAGCGTCTGCAACTCCAAAAGGAGATCAAAGAGATCAACACCCTTTTGTTCCAGTCACAAAAGAAAGAAAAAACGCTATTGTCTGACCTGTCTGATCTTGTGCAACGTATCGGAGTCAGAACAAAACTAATCAATACAATCAATGAAGAGACCAATCAATTAAACATTGAGATCAACGAGAACGAAAGACAAGTTGATTTGCTGGAAGAAAGATTAGAATTTCTTAAAAAGGAATATGCCAATATGGTAGTACAATCTTATAAAAGTAAAACAAAGAACAGCCGTCTGATGTTTCTCCTTTCCTCTGAGAATTTTTTGCAGGCTTATAAGCGATTAGATTACTTAAAACAATATGCAGCATACAGGGAGCGGCAAGGGGAAGAGATCAAAGTAGAAACGATTAAGCTTCAAAATCTGAACGATTTGTTAATCGATACCCGAAATGAAAAGGAAGAATTAATTGCTATTAACCTTAAGGAGAAAGACAGCATTAGCCAAGAAAAATCTTCTCGGGAAAGCCTGGTCAAATCAGTTAAAAAGAAGGAAAAAAAATATATCGCTCAAATCAACACGAAGCAAAAAGAGGAAAAGCAAATAGAAAGAAAGATTGAAGCTCTAATTGCTGAAGCCATTGCCGACTCAAGGAAGGAATCAAATATAAAAAGTACGGGTTTTGCGCTTACTCCTGAAGCGGTTGCACTTGAAAAAGATTTTATATCCAACAAAGGTAAACTACCCTCTCCTGTTGAAAGAGGCATTGTTGTTAGAAGATACGGAAAGCAGTCGCATCCAACGTTAAAAGGTATTACCATTGAAAGTAACGGAATTTTTTACGCTACAGAAAAGAATGCTAATGCGCGTGTGATCTTTGACGGGAGAGTATTGGCCATACAGGTGCTGCCCGGTAAAAAGAAAGCAGTATTGGTTCAACACGGAAATTATATTTCCGTATATAAGAACCTCGATAATGTGACCGTGAAAAAAGGAGATCTGGTTTCAACGAAGCAACTTCTAGGTAAGATCCACACCGATAAGACAACCGGAAAAACCATTTTGGCTTTTGTACTTTTCAAAGAGGTTCAACGACAAAATCCTGAAGAATGGGTTTATAAGATTTAGATCACCACAATTCATATCATGTTGGTTAAAGGAATAATTGAAGACAGGCTTTCAGTCAAGATTGAATCCATGTCACCACTTTCGGGAGGAGATATCAATGATGTTTATAAGATCAATAGTTCTAAAGGACAGTTCCTTATAAAATCTAATGACCGTGAATTGTTTCCTGAAATGTTTGAGAAAGAAGCCAAAGGCTTGAAACTACTGAGCAAAGGCGACGTCATTTCTCCAAAAGTCATTGATCATTTTTATAGTGATGAGATTCAGGTGCTCGTTCTTGAATACATGATAGAGGAGAGGGTTACTAAAGAATTTTGGAATTATTTTGCTCAGGATTTGTCAAAACTTCATCAGAACAATCACAGATTTTTTGGTCTCGACCACGATAATTATATTGGTTCTTTAGAACAGCCAAATCAATTTAAAAGTTCATGGGAAGAATTTTACATCGAAAACCGTCTTAAACCTTTGATAAAAGTAGCTTTTGATAAAGGATTGTTGAGTCGGCATCATCTGTCTTCGTTCGATGCTTTCTTTGCCGTTTTTTCTGAACTTGTTCCGGATGAGCAACCATCACTATTGCACGGGGATCTTTGGTCAGGCAACTTACTTTGTGCTACAGGACAAAAACCGGTTTTTATTGATCCGGCGGTTTATTATGGTCATAGAGAGGTTGATCTTGCCATGACACAATTGTTTGGTGGATTTGACAAGGAGTACCTGAATGTTTATAACGATTGTTTTCCCTTAGTAAAAGGATGGCAAAAACGGATCCCAATTCACAATATATATCCTAACCTTGTCCATTTGATCTTGTTTGGAAGTACTTATTTAGGAGGTATTGAAAATGTGATAAAAAGGTTTGCCTGAGAAGTTTAAAAGAAAAGAGCCTTCAATTCGGTAGCATCCTTAGGATCCATTTTTTTTGAAAGAACCAGGCTGAGTTGCTTCCGCCTTAAAGCGCCGTCATAGCGTTCTTTTTCAAGCTTGGTTTGTGGTATAACTTCAGGAACCTTAACGGGTGCTCCTGCTCTGTCAACGGCTACAAAGGTATAGATGCCTTCGCTCACTTTGGTTCGTTCTCCTGACTCCCTGTCTTCCATCCAAACATCAACAAAAATCTCCATGGAAGAATTAAAAGCCCTTGAAACTTTGGCCTCAATAGTGAGTACGCTTCCTACGGGAACAGCTTTGGAAAACACCACATGGTTAACTGTAGCGGTAACAGTTATTTGATTACAATGCCTTCTTGCCGCAATACTTGAAGCACGATCCATTCTAGCGAGGAGTTCACCTCCAAAAAGGTTGTCTAAAGGGTTTGTTTCACCCGGTAAAACAAGGTCGGTCATTATGGTTAAAGAATCATTTGGGATCTTGCTTTGCATCTTATGTGGGGATAAACAATTTTATTAAAAATGAGTAAGTCGCAATAAATAAGGAATGAATTATTAAAAATCCTGAATGAGTAACCAAGAGTCTTTAGCAACATTATTCCTGATCTGCGATAAATTTTCAAGAGCATCATCTCTTGTCGAGAAACTGCCATATGAAACTACGGTAAGGTTCCATTTGTTCACTCCAAGGATTTGGGAATCATATCCTTCCTGAACCAATTGGTTCAACTTTCGATGAGCGTTTTCAGGAAATCTAAAAGCGCCTGCAATCACATGAAAACTTTTTTTACGGCTTTCGACCTCCAGATTCAAGGTTGGGAGAGGTTTGGTAATTACAAAGGTGGCAGTCTCAATCTTTTCCTCCATCAAATCTTGTTGATTTTGTGCTTCAACCAATTGTTTTTTATGGAGATGATTTTGATAATATTTACCCGTAATTCCAATAACAGATAAACCGATCACGAATATTGCAGCATATTTGAGGTAATTCGGTGCTTTTTTCTCTGTGATAGGAATGACCTTAGGGATTTCAACAACTTTATCGACTTTAATGGCTGATTCTCTTTCAATTTCACTTCGCACTACATTCGAAAGACCAAAGGAGGAGGTAAGATAATTAATCTTTTGCTGAGGTTCGAAATGCAGTTTTCCGTCCACCAGATTGAATGTTCCCAATCCGTTTAAAGAAAGGTCACTATTTTTCAGTTTCTCTTTCCAGGCATCAATTTCGAACTGAATATAATTTACTGCACATTCATACGAAATATGATCAACCGAGGCGATATAATTTGCCAGAAGTCCGTCATTGTTGACCAGATGACGGTTAAATGTGATCTGTTTGAAAGGTGGATATAAGGTGTGATTTGAAACATCGATTTTGGCAGACTTATTATTAGTAACAAAGCCACCGAATTTTGGAACAATGACACATTCGTATCGGTATAATAAATCACTGATGTAATTCGCTAAATTCAATCAATAGGGAGTTTAGGTTCACTTAAACAAAACTAAAAAAAAACAATGAGGGTTTACATTGTCCCTGTCATTTTTATTAACAAAAAGATGCACAATTGAAAATCAAACTTTTAAAATGGACAATGAGGAATTATTTTATTATTTGGCCTTACAATCGGTAGATGGAATCGGCCCGATAAATGCCAAAAAACTTGTGGATCACTTTGGCGGTGTTAAGCATATATTTCAAGAGAAGCAGCACAAACTCAAGAAGATCAAAGGATTAGGTTCAAGCCTTTTTCAGCGATTAAAAAGGCGAGAAATATTTGAAAAAGCCGAAAGGGAAATGCGTTTTTTAGAGAAACAACAACTGAATGCCATAAGTTTTACTGACCAGAACTATCCGTTAAAACTCAAACATTGCCCCGATGCGCCGCTTGTACTTTTTCAAAAAGGTAAGTTCAACATCAACAACAGGAAGGTTATCAGTATTGTTGGAACCAGGCTGATGACACCTTACGGCAGCCAGTTTTTAAAAGAATTTGTTAAAGGAATCAAACACTATGACCCCATTATTGTAAGTGGCCTTGCCTATGGAATAGACATTTGCGCCCATCAGGAAGCCTTGCGTAATGGAATATGTACCGTTGGTGTTTTAGCTCATGGGCTTGATCGGATCTATCCGAAATCACATGCGGGTATAGCTCGTAAAATGCTTGAAAATGGAGGGTTGTATACAGAATTTTGGTCAGGTACTTCTCCTGAACGAGAAAATTTTGTCAAAAGAAACAGAATCATTGCAGGAATATCCGAAGCCACTTTAGTGGTAGAATCCGCCAATAAAGGAGGGTCCTTAATCACAGCTCAACTCGCTTCTTCCTATCACCGTGATGTACTGGCCGTTCCGGGTCGAACAACAGACAAATTTAGCCAGGGTTGTAACATGCTGATTAAAAGCAATAGGGCCGCTATGATTACTTCTGTAAAAGATCTTGAATATGCCTTGGGATGGACTTCAGATTCTCAAGCTCCCAGGCAGGTTCAAAAAAAACTTTTTGTGGAACTCGATGATCTTGAAAAGCAGGTATACAATTTATTGGAGAATTCAGAAAAAAAACTGCTTGATCAACTGGCACTTGAAAGCGGGTTTAGCGTTCAAAAAACACTTATGCTATTGCTTCAACTGGAGCTAAAGGGCATGGTTTTAAGCCATTCGGGAAAGCGCTATCAGGCAGTATGACGAGGGCCATCATTTTAAAGTGATGCACCTAGCCTTTCAAAATACAGAACAACAGCTTCTTTCATCAGTACTGATTGCTCCCCTGCTTTCAAAGTGGGCAGCTCGTCAATGGTTTTATAGTGAGGCCAACCATCATCATCAAAATAGTCAAAATCGTAATATCCAAAGGGTTCGAGCAATTTACAAATCGCTATATGCATGATGTTCAACTTTTCATCCTTGCTGAATTTTTGATAACCTTTACCGAGTTCCTGTATTCCTATAAGATAGATAATAGCATCAAGATCCATTTTTTCACCTCCTCCAAATTTTTCGGAAATACTTTCCTGGATTTGTTCCCATTGCATCTTTATCTTTTCATCCCTGGCCATATCAATAATTTAGAGGCCAAAAATACTAATTACGAAATACAAATACCCCATAATTTCTTACTTTTGCCATTGCAGAGCCAACATCACACTAAGTATTACATAAAAGGCATAAATACTTGTTGACGCGGGTATAAAGCTGCAAAACACCAGGACTCAATACTGTTAACTGCCTAAAAAACAAAGGAATCGCATGTATAATAAAATAAAAGATCATTTAAGCGAAGAACTAAGAGCTATCAAAGAGGCTGGATTATATAAAAAGGAAAGAATTATCACAAGCTCACAGGATGCAGTCATTAAAATTGCAACAGGAGAAGAGGTGATCAATTTTTGCGCGAATAATTATCTGGGCTTGTCCAATAACCCCCAAGTAATTCAGGCTGCTAAGGATACTATGGACCTTCATGGTTATGGTATGTCGTCAGTAAGATTTATTTGTGGAACTCAGGATATTCATAAACAACTCGAAGAAAGAATAGCGCGATTTTATAAAACAGAAGACACAATTTTATATGCTGCTGCCTTTGATGCGAATGGTGGGTTGTTTGAACCTTTATTGCAAAAAGAAGATGCCATCATTTCAGATTCGCTGAATCACGCCTCAATCATTGATGGGGTGAGGCTTTGTAAAGCTGCCCGTTACCGATATGAAAACAATAATATGCAGGATCTTGAAAAACAATTGATCGAAGCTAACAAACAAGGGCACCGCTTTAAGATCATTGTTACCGACGGGGTTTTCTCTATGGATGGAATTGTGGCACAGTTGGATAAGATATGCGACCTTGCTGATAAATACGACGCACTTGTTATGGTTGATGAATGTCATGCAACCGGGTTCATAGGTAAAACAGGGAGAGGTACCGTCGAATTGAAAAATGTTATGGGAAGGGTGGATATCGTTACCGGAACTTTGGGGAAGGCCCTGGGAGGGGCCATGGGTGGCTACACAACTGGTCCAAAAGAAGTCATTGAAATTTTACGTCAACGGTCAAGACCCTATCTTTTTTCCAACTCCCTTGCACCGGCCATAGTTGGAGCTTCTTTAAAGGTTTTTGATTTGATAGAGAATGATACAAGTTTAAGAGATAAACTAGAGGAAAACACGAATTATTTCCGATCAAAAATGGAAGAAGCCGGATTTGACTTAGTAGGAGCGGATGCAGCTATTGTTCCTGTGATGTTGTACGACGCAAAATTATCACAAGATATGGCCAATGCTTTGCTGAAGGAAGGTATTTATGTGATAGGATTCTTTTTTCCGGTGGTACCGAAAGGAAAGGCAAGAATAAGAGTGCAGTTAAGTGCAGCACATTCAAAAGAGCATTTAGACAAGGCTATTGCGGCTTTTAAGAAAGTAGGAAAGGCGCTGAATGTTATTTAAATAATAAACGGGATCGTAGATTTCCAGATAATTTGAAAGATGAATAAAATAAGGATTACCAAACATTTCGATTTTGAAACGGCTCATGCCCTTTATGGGTATGATGGCAAATGTAAAAACATTCACGGACACAGTTATCATTTGCATGTTACCGTTATCGGGACACCCATTGAAGATGCTCAGAATCCAAAAAACGGGATGGTGATGGATTTCGGTGATCTAAAGGTAATTATCAAAAATGAAATCGTTAGTAAATTGGACCATGCAGTGGTATTGAATGAAAATTCTCCACACAAGGAATTGGCGAACACCATCAATGATCACTCTCATAAAGTAGTTCTTGTACCCTACCAGCCTACAAGTGAAAATATGCTGTTAGACTTTGCCGGGAGAATTCAAAAACAATTACCTCAAAATGTTTTATTACATTCGTTAAAGTTATATGAAACGGCTAACTCCTATGCTGAATGGCATGCAGACGATCAGTAGTAGTTAAGATCTTTTGTTTTGAAAATAAAACGTGTGAATGAATAATCATCCAAAAAATATATATTTTGCTTCCGATCAACATTTTGGTATCCCAGATCCTGAAAGCAGTAGATTAAGGGAGAAGAAATTCATATCCTGGCTGGATGAAGTAAAAGACGACGCCAAAGCCATATTTCTCTTAGGGGATTTATTTGATTTCTGGTTTGAATATAAAACGGTGGTTCCAAGAGGATTTATTAGGGTTCTGGGAAAGATTGCCGAACTCAGAGACAGTGGAATTCGAATGTATTTCTTCGTTGGGAACCATGATCTTTGGATGATTGATTATTTTGAAAAAGAATTACAGATCCCTGTTTATCACCATCCAAAAGAATTCGAATTTGAAGGAAAAACATTTTTAATAGGACATGGAGACGGGTTAGGACCAGGTGACAAAGGATATAAAAGGATGAAAAAAGTATTTACCCATCCTTTATCAAAATGGTTTTACAGATGGCTTCATCCGGATATTGGTGTTAAACTTGCCCAATATCTGTCAACTAAAAACAAGCTGATTTCCGGACAGGAAGATATTAAGTTTTTAGGAGAAGAAAATGAATGGCTGGCTCAATATGCCAAAAGAAAACTGCAGCAAAAACATTATGATTATTTTCTCTTCGGCCACCGACATTTACCCATGGAAATTGAAGTAGGGAAAAACAGTAAATATGTCAATACCGGAGACTGGATCTCACATTTTACCTATGCCGTATTTGACGGAAAAGAACTGACCTTAAAAACTTATCAATAAAAGACCTCTAAATATCATTTATGGCCAAGACCAAAACCACTTTTTTTTGTCAAAATTGCGGCGCTCAGTTCCCAAAATGGGTTGGTAAATGTAATTCTTGTAATGAATGGAATACCATCGTTGAGGAAGTGATCCAAAGGGAAGAAAAGGGCTCCTGGAAACAGCCTTCCGCAAGTAAAAAGGTTACTAAAGCTGTCAAATTAAAGGAAATTACCGCTGTAAACGAAGAACGGATCAACACCTGTAACAATGAATTAAACCGGGTTTTAGGAGGAGGATTAGTGAAAGGTTCTGTTGTTTTATTAGGGGGAGAACCAGGTATTGGAAAATCAACGTTGCTGTTGCAAATTGCACTTATGATGAAAAACAGGGTGCTCTATGTTTCAGGAGAAGAAAGTATGACTCAGATCAAATTGCGGGCAGACCGGCTTAAAAGTTCCAATGAAAATTGTTTGATCCTTACAGAGACCAAAACCCATCATATTTTTAATTCGGCTGAAGAAACCTCTCCTGAAGTTATTGTTATCGACTCCATTCAGACCCTGAATACAGAATTTATAGAGGCTTCACCTGGAAGCATTTCTCAGATACGTGAGACGACCGCTGAATTGATAAAATATGCAAAGGAAACCGATACTCCAGTAGTTTTAATTGGACATATAACTAAAGATGGTCATATCGCCGGCCCTAAAATATTAGAGCATATGGTGGATGTTGTGCTTCAGTTCGAAGGAGACAGAAACCATACTTATCGCATTCTAAGGGCGCAAAAAAACAGGTTTGGATCTACCGCCGAACTTGGCATCTATGAAATGCTGCATACGGGTTTAAGGGAAGTGGAAAACCCATCCGAAATTCTTATTTCCGAAAAAGATTCTGACCTAACCGGAACAGCTATTTCTGCCACTTTGGAAGGAATGAGGCCCTTGATGATAGAAGTTCAAGCCTTGGTTAGCACGGCGGTGTACGGAACGCCTCAGCGATCATGCACAGGGTATAATATCAAAAGATTGAATATGCTGCTTGCTGTATTAGAAAAAAGAGCAGGTTTTAAACTTGGTGCTAAGGATGTGTTTTTGAATATCGCAGGTGGTTTGCGGGTGGAAGATCCTGCCATTGATCTTGCCGTTGTTTGCGCGGTTCTTTCTTCTAATAGTGAAATATCCATCCCGCAAAATATCTGCTTTGCCGCAGAAGTGGGTTTGGCGGGTGAGATAAGAGCCATTTCCAGAGTTGAACAAAGAATTCAGGAAGCCGAAAAACTTGGATTTAAAAAGATTGTTTTATCAAAATTTAGCAAAATATCGAAAAAGAATCCTGGAATAGAGATCATTAAGGTAAGCAAGATCGAAGAGGTTATCAACGTTTTATTTCGGGTCTAGAAAAATCCGGTAGGAGCTAAAAATGCTCTATATCAAAATAAAAATTCTTCCAAAAGCCTTGTGTAACGGTTTGGTATTGAATTATTGTAGGCCACTAATTCTTTTGATATGGTCGGGGCCTATCCTACAACAGCCACCAATTATATCTGCACCTTTTTTTCGCCATTCGGTTACCATTTTCTCATAACCTGAAGGATCAGATACACCAATCCAAGATTTGCTTTCAACATGATACACTTCTCCTGAGTTTGGGTACACAATGATCTTTTTATGTGGCGCTGATTTTTTCAGTTGATCAATGATTTCTGAGATAAATTTTGGAGGTGTACAGTTAACACCTATGGCAAAAGGCTGTGATTTGTTTGCGAGCAAGGCTGCGGCTTCCTCAATTCTTGTTCCGTCGTTTAAGTGAAATTCGTCTTTGCATGAAAATGACATCCAGGAAGGTCTGGTGCATTGATCAAGAAGCTCAGACAATACTTTTACTTCCAAAAAGCTCGGAACGGTTTCAAAGGCAAAAAAATCAGCTCCGGTAGTTTCAAATAACTGAATTCTTTTGTTGTGAAAGTCTTTCAAGGCTTCCTCTGAAATCGCATAATTACCGGTGTATTCTGATCCATCTGCAAGAAAGGCTCCATAAGGCCCCATACTGGCAGCTATATAGATCTTTTGAGTGAAACCATGTTGTTTGTAATAAAGATCCCTTGCCTTTTCTGCCAGGGTTACAGAACTCAACAAAAGTTTTTCCGCTTCTTGTGCAGCAATTCCGAAATCCATAAACCCCTCAACTGTGGCCTGATAACTCGATGTTGTTATACAGCGTGCCCCGGCTTCCAAATATGTTAAATGAGCCTTTACAAGCAACTCTGGATCTGTTTGTAGAAGTTTGGCAGACCAAAGCTCATGATTGAGATCGCAGCCAAAATCTTCAAGTACATTTGAAAGGCCTCCGTCCAGAATCATGGGATAGTTGATCGGTTCCATAAAAAAATTACTTTCTATCTTATTATTTCGGTTTTACTTCTGTACTCCATCCATCATAAAAACCAGTCATCGAAGCTGATAAGTTGCGAAGCATAGTGGTTAAATCAAAAATTGTCATGGGCAAAATTGAATCCTGTCTTGAAATAGTTAATTGGTAGGGGAAATCCGTTTCTTTTTTATAGGCGATAGAGTCAAGCGAGAAATTCAGTTTTTTTAGCCTATCACCCATGCTATTTCTTTTCTTCACACTTTTAAAATAAATCCAGTGGTTGACCTTCCTAAGGCCCTGAAGATCATCCCCCTGTAGAACCAAATCATGAAGATAATCCTGATCAATCAAAAATTCAGAAGAAAAATTACTTGGATAAAGAGAATTGCGATAATAAGCCCAGTTTTTATCCCAGTTAATATTAATAAAAGTCTTCACACCAGCGAAATTGCCCTCTAACATTTTATTCAAACCTTCTCTGAGATTGACAGTGTCTTTGACATAAAAAACGTCAAAGGCCATACACTGATAAGTAATATAACCAGCCAAACGATTAGGTGTAATCTTATCAAGACTAGCCAAGGTAGAATCCGAAAAGGCAAAAATTTCCTCAAGACTGTCTTCTGATGGAAACCCATTTTTAAGGCATTTTTTAAACCTTCCTCCAACGATAAGGAGGTTCTTATATTTTGGTTTGACCAGATCAAGACTCAAGTCCACAGAGATTGACATAAGGCCTTTTTCTTTCATGGAAACAAATTCAATCCAATCATCCTGGGCCTGAAGAACAGAGACACAACTCATTAAAAAAACAAATACACAGAAGAAAGAGCGGCCCATATTATTAGCAAAGATTCTCAAAGTTAAGAAAATAATCGATGACAATTATCATAGGTTTTAAAAGAGAGTCAACCTAAATTTAACATATACTTAAAATGGCTGAAATAATGAAAAAAATACTCATTTCCTTACTCTTGGTTTTGTGCATCACATTCTCCTTTGCTCAGGAAAAAAAGAATCAAAAAATAGAACCAGTTGGAGATCTTTTTGAAGTTACTATTTACTATGATGACGGAGCAATGATGCAACATGGGTTTTTGACTAAAGACAATAAACTACATGCTTCCTGGGAGAGTTATTATCCCAATGGAAACAGAAAATGTGTTGCCATTTATGATCATGGAGACAAAGTAGGAACCTGGTATTATTGGTTTATGGATAAGAAAACCAAAGTGGTATACAACAAAAATAAAATTGTAAAGACCGAAGAAATTACACTGGAGTAATCAAAACCTCAGAGTTAATTTGAAAAAGGCCTTACCAATTCAACATATACGGGGAAATGGTCACTATAACCTCCAGCGTAATGACTATTTTGAAAACTTCTTAGGGGGTATCCTCGATATCTGCCCCGCTTTGCGATTAAATAAGCAGGGTTGTAGATCCCTGCTTTATGGAAAAAATATCCCGATTCACTTCGTTTTGACTGAACTAAGTTATTAGAGAAAATAATCTGATCGAAAAGATTCAATCCGTCGCGGTAAGCCAGTGTGTTGAAACCCTTTTTATGCATCCTTTCCATTGGGTTAAAGAATCGTTTCCCCGTTTCCTGTTCATGGGAAGATGGTGACAGAAGTCCTTTTTTGATGCTTTCATCACTTGGATCATCATTGAAGTCGCCCATAATTATAATTTTGGCGCCTTCGTTTTCAATAAATATTCTGTCTGTTAATTGTTTCACCAGATAGGCCGCCTTCATTCTTTTGGGAGCGCTTCTCGATTTACCACCTCGCCTGGAGGGCCAATGGTTTACAAGAATATGCAGTTCTTCATCGTCTAGAATACCATGAACATAGAGAATATCACGGGTATATATTCTTTGCCCTTTTTCACTCCAAAGTTTGACTTCAATGAATTCAGACCCTATAGGCGTAAAGTGAGATTGCTGATATAACAATGCGACATCAATCCCTCTTCTGTCTGGAGAATCCTGATGTACAATCTGATACCCTTTTTTATGCAACTCCTCGGTTTGAATGAGGTCTTGAAGCACTCTAAAGTTTTCAACTTCAGCCAAGCCCAGAATTACCGGCCCTTTATTTTTTTGGTTTGATCCTATTTCTGAAATTACTTTGGCCGTGTGCTTGATTTTCTGCTTGTAGTCTTTATAGGAATAATGATTTTTACCCTTTAACGTGTAATCTTCGTCAATGGTTTCAGGATCGTCGATTGTATCAAAAAGATTTTCAACATTGTAAAAACCAATGGTTCTTAGCGTGTATTTTTTTATCTGACATTCGACAGGTTGAACAATTTGAAGCAAAAAGAACAGGATAGGAATTTTGTAACTTCTATACATATGGAATTGATGATTAGCGTCTTGTTTTATGACCGAAATATGGAAATGTTAGCAAATATTGAAGTGTTTTCATTTTTTGTTGACCTCTGCTCCAGAAGTGTATCAACAAAGTATATATTTTATATTTCCAATGTTTTTATGGACCCAAGAATCTTTACACTGCTTATTCTTTACTTTTTAAAAGGCTTCTTGGTTTCTGCTCAAGTAAATATCCTGGGAAGGGCAGTAGATCAAATTTCGGGAAAGGGCTTGCCTCATGTCAGGATAAGTTTTGAAGGTCAGTCATTGACGGGATACACGGATGAAGGTGGTTATTTCAATATGGGAAATTATAAACTCAAAACAGCGGTACTAAACCTGGAAATGAAAGGCTACAAAAAACGTAGAATCCCTCTAAGATTGGATTTAACTATGAAGGAAATTGATTTAGGGTCTGTTGCTATGTCAAGATTGGATGAGATGATCGTTATCGATGACTGGGTGGAGTTGAGCCAGGATGATATTGACAGCAACAATGGTGAAGCCGAGAATATCTCAGGAATTTTAAGCGCTGGTAAGGATCTCTTTTCCAGAACAGCTGCTTATGATTTCGGTTCGAATTTTTTCAGACCCAGATTTCTTGGTTCTGAACATACTAACGTGATGTTGAATGGGGTAAGCATGAATAAAGTCTATTCCGGAAAACCTGTATGGGGTAATTGGGGTGGTTTGAATGATGCTTTAAGACAGCAGGAGAGATATGCTCCTATGCAAAGTTCACCTTTTAGTATTGGGGGATTATCTGAGGGAGTCAATATGATGACCAATGCTTCAAAGCAGAAAAAAGGGATAAAACTTTCAATGGCCATGGCCAATAAGAGTTATCAAAGCAGAATTATGGCAACTTATACTAGCGGTTTGACGAACAAAGATTGGGCCTATATGCTTTCAGCATCATTGAGATTCGCAGATGAAGGCTATAGAAAAGGAACAAATTACAAGGCTTATTCCTTTCTTGCATCAATAGACAAACGTTTTGGTACCCGGCACAGTCTTAACGCAACTTTTATTTATGCTTTTATTCAAAAAGGCAAATCGTCGCCCTTGACACAGGAAGTTTTTGAATTAAAAAATACAGCATACAATTCTTATTGGGGGCACCAGCAAGACAAAAAAAGAAACTCCAGAGAGAAAAAGATCTTGGAGCCCATATTTCAACTTAATTATCAGTATAATGTCAATGAAAAAACAAGCATTCATAGTCATTTTACCTATCAATTTGGGTCGATTGCCTCGAGTAGATTAGACTATTCAGGTGTAAAATATTTACAGGATTCTCAAACATTTATAGGTGGAGGACTAAATCCCGACCCTTCTTATTATCAGAAATTACCTAGTTATTTTCTTAGAGTCCCTTCTAATCCGGATTTTGGAAGAGCTTATTTGGCAGAAAAGAAATTTAGAGAAGAGGGTCAGATCAACTGGGAACAAATGTACGCTGAAAACACCAATCCTTCAGCAGAAAATAATTCCATCTATGTCTTATATAATGATCATCAAGATAGTCGGTTTTGGTCTTTAAATTGCGGGTTTTCAACAATTTTGAACAATAATTTTTCAATGGATGGGGCGGTTTCAATCACAGGAAATACTTCGGAGAATTACGCCTTGATGCTGGATCTTCTTGGAGGCTCCGGATACCTTGATGTGGATTCGTTTGCTGATAATTTTACAAATGCACAAAATAATCTTCAGCACACCAATAGAATAGTTCAGCAAAACGAGAAGTTCAGATACAATTATCAACTTATGGCTAAGGAGATAAAAGGCTTCATTCAAACTAGTTATAGATCAAAGAAGAGTGACGCATTTATTGGTATGGCATTTTCTTCAACCAGTTATCTACGAAATGGTTTATACGAGAATGGTTTCCATCCGGATGAGGCTTCTCTGGGAAAGAGCAAAGTTGCATCTTTTCATTTACCAGCAATTAAAGCAGGGTTAGCACATAAATTTTCAGGAAGGCATGTCTTAGTTCTAAATAGCAACTATTTATACAGGGCACCCGTGATGAATTATTCATTCTCAAATGTCAGGGTGAGTAATGATCTGGTAGATGAACTTAAACCTTTGCATATGATGGGCATTGACTTGAAATACAGTTGGCGACATCCTAAATTTAATGCCACTTTATCAATCTATTATTTAAAGATAAATGATGGTTCAAAAGTTTCGTTTTATTATGCTGATGGACTTACGGGGCTTGAAAATTCAGGATCGGGGGCCTTTGTACAGGAGGTTCTCACAAGCGTTGATAAACAAAACACAGGACTGGAATTGAGCATTGAAATACCTGTATTTATAAATTTAAAACTGAAAGCTGTTGCTGCCATAGGGAGTTCCATTTATGCTTCCAATCCCGAACTTTACATCACATCTAATACTCTTGAAGGTGCATTGAATCTAGGCAAATCCTTTTTAAGGGGATATTATGCTACCGGTAGTCCGCAACATTTGTTTTCAGTTGGTTTTGAGTATTCCAGTCCGAAGTACTGGTGGTTCAGTACCAGTATAAATTACTTTGATAAATCTTTTGTAGCAGCAGCCCCAATTACCCGAACGAAAAATTTCTTTCTTGATACCGATGGTTTGCCCATTCACAATATTGACACCGCTCTTGCAAAAGAATTATTGATACAGGAACCTCTAAAATCTTATATGAACCTGAATATGGTTGGAGGAAAATCGTGGAAAGTTAAAGACATGTATATTGGTTTCTTTGCGTCTATTAATAATCTCACAAACAACCTATACAAAACGGGAGGTTTTGAACAATCGAGAACTGCAAACTATCTAACACTTAAAGAGGACAAACTCAGGAGTAAGCCCTTGTTCGGTCCAAAATACTGGTTTGCGTCTGGAACAACTTTTTTCACTTCGTTCTATATCAGACTATGAGATATATCTGTAAAATAATAGTATTATTTACCGCTTCTTTATGTTTTCTTGCATGTCTGCAAGAGCCCGAATTCGAGATTCAGATACCTGAAAATTCAGAAGTGAATGTTTCGGCAACTTCCGATATTGGAACTGCTATTAATGCCTTTGAACAGGCTGACAACAATATCTTTACTTTTGGTCCTGATGATGATATATTAGTAGACGCTTATGTTATTTCAAGTGATGAGGCGGGAAATTTTTACAAAACCCTGGTAGTTCAGGACAAACCTGAAAACCCAACTCATGGGTTGGAGCTTAAAATAGACAGGAGATCATATTACTCGAAATATAATTTTGGTAGAAAATTGTTCCTGAAACTTTCGGGACTAAGTATGGAAGAGCAGAATGGCAAGTACATTATTGGCTATTTATCAGGAGGTTCTCTAGTTGATATACCTGAAAGTCAACTTGATTTATTTATACTTCGTTCTCTGGAAACGGTTGAAATCATTCCGTATAAGATTTCGCTTGAAGAGGTTTCGAAACCCATGATCAACACCTTTGTAGCACTGGATCAAATTCAATTTCTAAGACAAGATCTTGGAAAGTCATTTGCATCAGAAGCTTTTGACCGTTATAATGGGGAGCGGGTTATTGAACAATGTGAGAACCTGGCAAGAAGTTATTTGTATACGAGTGCTTATGCCAAGTTCAGGGCCAATTTATTACCCAGCGGCAGGTTTGAATTACAAGCTGTATTGAGCAGTGACTATTATTCTCAGGAGATCAATTTAATCTTGAATAATCCTGACAATCTCAAACAATCCTTAGGGGAACGTTGTGACCCTGCATATTTCGAATGCCCTGGAGGGTTTGGAGAAGAAAAAAAAGAAATAATCTTTTATGAGAATTTCAATGGGCTGGCAAATACGAGAGATATTGACAAAATAGGCTGGCAGAATATCAATAAGAATTTTGGAAATGGCAGATTCAAAAAAAGAAGTTCTAATGACAATGGGTTTTTACAAATTTCAGCATATGATTCGAATGAGTTTGTAATGGAGGTGTGGCTGGTAAGTCCGGCAATTGACCTGGACAACTCCGAAGATGAATACTTGACATTCGACATAAGAGCAACCTTTGAGGAAGGGTCACTTTTAACGGTTTGGTTCACTAGCGACTATAAGGATACTTTTAATGAAGCCGGCTGGTATCAATTGGATACAAAGATTCCGGATGGAAGCAGAGATGGGAGCAATGAGGAATTTTATGATTCGGGTCCTATTCGACTCCATTGTTTAGAAGGAAAATTTAGGCTTGCATTTAAGTATTTGGGCTCTGATCCAGGGGCTTCCACCACGTATGATTTGGATAATATTTTGATCTTAGGAGATAAATCCGTCAAGTAGAGCTTCAAATTTTTATTGATATTGTTTTTATACTTTTAGTGAAGTCTTGAAATAAATAAAAACCGGGAAGTGATCACTATAACCACCTTGGTGATACTTATTAATGAAGGTTCTTTTAGGAGATCCTTTATACCTTCCAGTTTTTTGAATAAGAAAGGGCTCAACAAAGATATGAGTATCCTGATAATTCCACCATGTTGACTCCTGTAGGTTTTGGTTAAAGAGAATTTGATCAAACATAATCCATTTACCCTTGTATTTTACAGAACCCTTTTTTTGCTTTTGGAATTGTTCCATAGGGTTTGTAAAATTACTTAACCTAAAGGGCAGAATACTTTCACTTGCCGGATCATCATTAAAATCTCCCATGATCACAATGTTTGCTGAAGGTTCGTCTAGGGTTATTTTATAAATTATTTGTTGTACTGTATTTGAGGCTACTATCCTTTTGAAATTGGTTTTTTGTGTCCCATCTGTTCTGGAAGGCCAATGGTTGAGTAGCAGATGGACCTTCTCTCCAAAAAGCAGTCCCGTTATATGAAGAATATCTCTTGAATATTCTGTTTGACCTTCAATATTTAAAACTATAGGATATGTCTTTTGTTCAATTAGTTTAAAATGCGATTTTTGGTATAAAAGGGCTACATTTATACCTCTATGGTCAGCGGAACTCTGAAAAACACAGTTGTACTCGAAATTTTTCAAATGATCAGACTTTATTAAGTCGTGCAGACAAGACTCTTTCTCAACTTCACATACACCCATTAAAACAGGGGGAATATTTGATCGCATCTTGCCTACTTTTGATATAACCTTTGAGAGATGTTCGATTTTTTGAAAGTATTTCTCTCTATCCCATTGAAATATTCCTTCAGGTGTATAATCTTTATCACGGGTAGTCTCATTGTTCAAAGGGTCAAACAGATTTTCGAGATTATAAAAAGCGATAGAATAGGTTTGAGACATAGAAAATTGCAAGAGATCCTCCAAATTAGGAAAAATCAACTAGATTAGTTTAAAAAGGATTGTAAATTTACATCATGTTAGAAAAGAGAAATTCAAATATTGAGAATGTCGTGCTGGTTGGAGTCATCACCAAAGAACAGAATGAAGAGAAATCCAGAGAATACTTAGACGAGCTCGAATTTCTCACCTTTACTGCAGGAGGAGAAGTTGTAAAAAGGTTTGTCCAAAAGCTGGAATACCCCAACCCAAAAACATTTATAGGGTCCGGAAAATTGCAAGAGTTGAAGTCCTTTATCCAGGAGAAGGAGATCAAAACAGTCATTTTTGATGACGAGTTAAATCCTGCCCAACTGAGAAATATTGAAAAATTACTTGATTGCAAAGTATTGGATCGAACGAACCTGATACTCGATATATTTGCGCAACGCGCTCAAACGTCTTATGCCAGAACGCAGGTGGAGTTGGCCCAATGCCAGTATTTGCTGCCAAGATTAACAAGAATGTGGACCCACCTCGAGAGACAAAAAGGAGGTATAGGACTTAGAGGACCAGGTGAAACAGAGATAGAGACTGATAGAAGGATCATCAGAGATAAGATTTCCTTACTAAAGAAAAAGTTGAAAAAGATAGATAGTCAGATGGCGGTTCAACGTAAAAACAGAGGGAAAATGGTAAGGGTAGCTCTGGTGGGCTACACGAATGTTGGAAAATCTACACTGATGAACGTTGTTAGTAAAAGTGAAGTTTTTGCCGAAAACAAACTTTTTGCCACTTTAGACACTACAGTGAGAAAAGTGGTCATCAGAAATATACCCTTTTTACTTACTGATACTGTTGGATTTATACGCAAACTTCCAACACAATTGGTAGAATCATTTAAGTCTACCCTTGATGAGGTAAGAGAGGCAGATCTTTTGTTGCATGTGGTTGATATTTCCCATTCTAGTTTTGAAGACCATATAGCTTCGGTGAACAATACCATTAGTGAAATTACTCCGGAAGGTGAAGATTCAAGCAAACCCACAATCATGGTTTTTAATAAAATTGATGCGTTTAAGAATGAAACCATTGAAGAGGATGACTTGATAACCGAGCGTTCCAAGGAGCATTACACCTTGGAAGACTGGAAAAAATCATGGTATGCCAAAATGGAAAACAAATGTGTTTTTATATCAGCCTTAAAAAAAGACAACCTGGAAGAATTCAAAAAAATGGTGTTTGAAGAAGTGAAAAAAATCCATATCACGAGATTCCCTTATAATGACTTTTTGTATCAGGAATATGAGGAAAACACCTAAATTTCGTTTTCCTCTTTGTCATTATCAATTATTCCGTGCCGTTTTGCCCTTATTCTCCATAGTTTGCGGGCCAAAAGCTGTAAGTCTTCATCTCCATCACTTTCATCGACGATTTCAAGGCCGAGTAAGGTTTCAATAATATCTTCCTGAGAAACAATACCGCTTACAGAACCGAACTCGTCAACAACAAGCGCAATATGTTCCTGTTTGTCAATCAACTTGTCGAATAAATTTTTTATAGGAGTGTCTCTGTCGGTTACGAATATTTCTCTAGAGATAGTTTTTAATTCCTTATCTCCATTTCCGTTAATGATAGATTCAAATAATTCATCTTTTAAGAAATAACCCGAAATATCGTCAGTGCTATCTTTAAAAATTGGAATTCTCGAAAATTTTAATTTTGGGTTTTTGTCATAAAATTCTTTGATTATCATTTTTTCAGGAGCCGTTTTAAGCACTGTTCTGGGGGTCATAATATCTTTAACGGCGATTTTCTTAAAATCGATGATATTCTTGATCACGACACTTTCGGATTTCTGGAATACCCCTTCTTCCTGTGCAATATCTGCCATAGCATGAAAATCTTCACGGCTAATGTTGCCGCTGTGTGAGTTTTTACCAACGATCCTGGTCGTAAATTTTAACAACCATAAGATACCCGTGTATTTTAGCGGAAACATAAGGAAAACGATCGCTTTTGTTGAAAAGTTCGCAAGGCTTTTCCAATAATTAGCACCAATAGATTTTGGAATAATTTCTGAGAGTATCAAGATCAACAATGTCATGATCGCCGAAACAATTCCCACTGAATTATTACCGGAGCCAAATGTTTTTTCAGCCTCAACTCCCACTAATATCGCGCCAACTGTATGTGCAATAGTATTAATGGTTAAAATAGTGATTAGAGGCTCATCGATTTTCTCCTTGAGGGTTTTTAAAGTTTTGGCATAGCCTTTACCTTCATTAATTTTTACTATTACAAAGGTGGGTGTAACGCTCAATAATACAGCCTCAAGAATTGAACAGAGAAAAGAAAAACAAATAGAAAGAACTCCGTATACTACTAATAGGGTCATATATCTTCGTTTCAGCTAATTTATTAAAATTAACAGTTTATGCTAAAAATTTAGATAAAATCTTTAGGTAATGATACGGCTTTTAATAACCTGCCTTGCTAAAAAAAATCAGTCAAGTGTTATGTTAAGTCCAAGGAGCCAATATGATTGGAGATCATTGTCAATGGTGTCAAACGTTGCAGCAGGATCAGAAATAAGATTATAGTTAAGAGCCTCCTGCTTGTTTTTCCTCAAACCAAAATCAAATCCAACACCGAGTGATTTCCAAAAAGTGTAGCTAAATGAATTGGTCCAGGTATAATTTGAATAATCTGATCCTTCGTAACTAAGAAAAGCAGACAGATTTGATCTTAAGTTAAAATCTCCAAATGTTCTTGTGTAATCAGCTACTACTTTCGCACCAAATGTCGAATCGTATTGAGCATCTCCACTGCTAAACACGAAATTGTAATTAATAGGGTGAATAACAATTATCAAATTATCTATGGGAGTCCAGGTTCCACCAACACCCACGTCAAGAAATCCAGGATCATTGAAATTATTGATCAAAGTTGTACGGTATTCCATCAAAGCTGAAACAGCAAAGGTTTTGGCAACTTTGTATCCATAAAGTGAAGTAATGTTAAAAATATCAGAGGCAACTTCGTAAGCATCACTATCCGAATCGTCATCTTTATCGTCGAATTTGACCCATCCAATATTGATATTCATGGCATTTTTCCAAAAATATTTCTCCTCATTGCGATCCGCATAGAGGTTCACATTTATTCCAAAATTACCTACAGATGAGTTAGGCGTTTCTTTAGAATACCAATTGTTGAATCCTGAAGCACTACCTCCAATGGTTCCGGTGGCTTTAAGTCTCCAGCCCGGCAAGGCATCTATTTGGCCTTGGATGGCATCAGCTTTTCCTTGTAGGACTCCGATGGAATCATTCTTTTCTTTTTGTAAGGCTTTTAACTCTTCTTTTGTTTGAGCATTTATCATGCTGATTCCAAGAATCAGAAATAATGCAACCATAATTTTTTTCATGGGGAATATCATTAGGTTAGTACATGACAAAAATAATGAAATTAGACAATAAAATAGAGTTCTATTTTTTCTTTTTAAATAAAGGCACGCTCGAACAGGCTTCTCCAAACATTAGTGAGCTGACAATGGGTGTCAATCGCTGGGTAATTTCGGAGTATGCTGAATCGGGAATTTTTTTCTCAGAACACCCTTTGATGATCACAGGGGCATCCCTATAAGCATCTAGTGGTAGATTTGCCACGATTTCCTGAAAGATTATATTTTCAAGTAATTCTAGGTCACCCACAACAAACTTTTTTGCATACGGCGCCAATGATACACTGACAAGTAAATAGGCCCAGGACGGGATGATGGCATCGGATGAACAGATCACAGCAACGTATTTATTTTCATATTGGGTCCAGTGATGCTGGTTTACTGATGTTCTAAAATCCTTTTCCTTCAAAATGATTCCTTCAAACAACCAGTCACTAATGTCTAACAGCAGTCTTTCTCCCTCTGGAAAATAATCTTCCAGATCAAGTGTTTTGAGTTTGCTATTGGTAACTCTGTTGACTATTTCTCCTGACATTCTTTAAATACTTAAGCTGATTTTAGAGATGATTTTTAAAGAAAACCTAATTCGAGTTTCGCTTCCTCGCTCATCATATCCTGCGTCCAGGTAGGATCAAAAGTGATCTCAACCTCGGCGTTTCTAACCTCTTCTATAGATCTGATCTTTTCCTCAACTTCCATGGGAAGAGTTTCTGCAACAGGGCAGTTGGGAGAAGTTAGTGTCATTAAGACCTTAACATCCATATCCTCGTTCACAAAAACATCGTAAATCAATCCTAATTCATATATGTCAACGGGAATCTCAGGATCAAAGATGGTCTTGATTATCCCAACAATCTTTTCTCCAAGATCTTCCTTTACTTTACTTTCCATGGCGGTTCTTTAAAATCATTCTAAATAAGGGCAAAGATACACTAATGTAACTTTACCACAAAATCCTAAAATCAAGCGTTTTTTGATTTATGGGCTAGCGCGAGAAGTTTGATTTGTCCGACCATTGATAAAAGGCCGTTTGCTCTGGTTGGTGACAAATGCTCTTTTAATCCAATGGAATCTATAAAGTATGGATCAACAGTGAGAATGTCATCAGGAGTTTGATTGTTGTAGACCCTTAAAAGCAAAGAAACTATTCCTTTAGTTAAAATGGCGTCGCTGTCGGCCGAGAAAATGAGTTTCCCATTGTCATAGTCAGCATGTAGCCAAACTTTTGACTGGCAGCCTTTGATTAGGTTATCATCAGATTTGTTCTCCTCATTTATTTGAGGCATTGATTTACCCGTTTCTATAATAAATTCATAGCGCTCCATCCAGTCTTCAAATAGATCGAAGTCTTCAATAATTTCTTCTTGTATTTCTTTAATAGTCATATTTTAAACTTATTTTTGCAAAAATAAGTAATTTCAATTGACATGGGAAAACTTTTAATCGTTGGAACGGTTGCATTTGATGCTATTGAAACTCCCTTTGGGAAGACTGAAAAAATCCTTGGTGGAGCTGCTACCTATATTGGCCTTTCTGCTTCTTATTTTGGATTGGAATCAGGATTAATTTCGGTTGTGGGAGGAGATTTCCCCAACGAATACTTAGATATGCTAAGTGACAAGAACATTGATGTGACGGGGGTTGAAGTGATTAAAGAAGGGAAAACCTTCTTCTGGAGTGGTAAATATGATTATAACTTAAATACAAGGGAAACCCTGGTGACTGATTTAAATGTACTTGCCGAATTTAATCCGGTTGTGCCCGAAAATTTCAGTGATTGTGATTTTTTAATGTTAGGAAATTTGCATCCGGCTGTCCAAATGTCTGTGATCAATCAAATTCCGGAACGGCCAAAACTAGTTGTATTAGACACCATGAATTTTTGGATGGACAATACTATGGATGAATTACATGAGGTCATTTCAAAGGTCGATGTTATTACGATAAACGATGAAGAGGCCAGACAATTGAGTGGAGAATATTCGCTTGTTAAAGCAGCCCAAAAGATCCATAAAATGGGACCCAAATATGTAGTGATTAAGAAAGGAGAGAATGGGGCATTGTTGTTTAACAACGGGGATGTATTTTTTGCACCGGCCCTTCCCTTGGAAGATGTTTTTGATCCTACAGGTGCAGGAGATACTTTTGCTGGCGGATTTATTGGTTTTTTGGCCAGCACCCATGATGTTTCTTTTGAGAACATGAAAAGAGCAGTGATCTACGGGTCAAATTTTGCATCGTTTTGTGTTGAAAGGTTTGGAACAGAAAGAATGCTGAACCTTAGTCAAGAGGAAATTCAGGAAAGATTAAAGCAATTTAAACAACTTACCCAATTTGATATTGAATTAACACATTAACTTCTTTCAAAAATGAGTGATGCTATAAAACATGAATGTGGAATTGCCCTTGTTAGACTGTTAAAACCTCTTCAGTATTATAAAGATAAATACGGAACGGCATTTTATGGAATAAATAAGATGTATCTATTGATGGAAAAGCAGCACAACCGAGGGCAGGATGGAGCAGGTTTTGCCAGTATCAAATTCGATGCTGAACCCGGTACCAGATATATCAGTAGGGTCAGATCAAATGAGCAGCAACCCATTCAAGATGTATTTGCCAAGATCAATTCGCGTTTGAATGGAGTTCTACAGGAGCATCCTGACAAAGCAAATGATCTTGATTGGCAATTGTCAAATATGCCCTATCTGGGGAACATATATTTAGGACACGTGCGTTACGGTACTTTTGGCAAGAACAGTATTGAAAGTGTTCATCCTTTTTTAAGACAAAACAATTGGAAACATAAGAACCTGATCGTAGCAGGAAATTTTAATATGACCAATTCTGGAGAGCTCTTAAAGGAGCTCATTGAACTCGGGCAGCACCCTAAGGAATATACCGATACGGTAACAGTAATGGAAAAAATCGGCCATTTTTTAGACGATGAGGTTCTGGATCTTTATTATAAATTCAAGCAGAAAGGTATCAGCAAGAAGCAGGCTTCACCGCTGATAGCAAAGGAATTGAATATTCAGAAAATATTAGCAAGAGCGTCAAAGAACTGGGATGGGGGATATGCCATGGCAGGGATGATAGGTCATGGAGATGCTTTCGTTCTAAGAGATCCGGCAGGAATCAGACCGGCTTTTTATTATGCAGACGACGAGGTTGTTGTAGTGGCATCTGAAAGACCCGTTATACAGACTGTTTTTAATGTTGATATCAATGACGTAAAAGAAATTGAAAGGGCTCATGCACTAATTATCAAAAAGGACGGGGAGGTAAGCATGCCGCAAATCATGGAGCAACTTCCTAAAAAATCATGCTCTTTCGAAAGGATCTATTTTTCGAGAGGAAGTGATGCGTCTATCTATCAGGAAAGAAAAATGCTCGGGAAGTATATTTTTCCAAAAGTACTCGAAGCAATAGAAAGTGACATTTCCAATTCAGTTTTCTCTTATATTCCAAATACGGCAGAGACCTCATTTTACGGAATTACTGAGGCCGCTGAAGAATATCTTAACGAACACAAGCTTCAGACGATTTTAAAAGGGAATAAGAATATTTCGGCACAAAAGCTCACTGAAATACTGTCAGAGCGGCCGAGAATAGAAAAAATTGCTATAAAAGACGCAAAGTTGCGAACTTTTATTACCGATGACAATAGCAGAGATGATCTTGTGGCGCACGTATATGATGTTACCTATGGAGTAGTTAAGCCCACTGATAATTTAGTGATCATTGATGATAGTATTGTAAGAGGAACTACTTTAAAAAAGAGTATCATTAAGATACTTGACCGTTTGAACCCTAAAAAGATTATCGTGGTGTCATCAGCGCCTCAAATAAGATATCCCGATTGTTATGGAATTGATATGGCTAGAATTGATGAATTTATAGCCTTTATAGCTACTTTAGAGTTATTAAAGGATACCGGTCAGTATCATATTGTTGATGAGGTTTATATGAAATGTAAAGGTAGTTTAGATCAGGATCATCCTGAAAATCATGTCAAGCAGATCTATGCTCCTTTTACACCTGAACAAATTTCGGATAAAATTGCATACCTTTTGAAAACGGAGAATATCAATGCTGAGGTGAAAATTATATTTCAATCGATTGAGAATCTCCACAGAGCATGCCCTAACGATACAGGAGACTGGTATTTTACAGGAGATTTCCCAACTCCGGGAGGAATGAAAGTAGTCAACAAGGCTTTTATGAATTTTTATGAGGGTAAAAAAGAAAGAGCTTATTAACCAATACGTAAATTTATGAATACATCGAGATCGAACTATATGTATCTTATCACCTTTGTCTTATCAATTATTATGATAGGTTGCAAATCTCAAATTGTTGAAAACTCTGCGCCGTTTGAAATAAAGGAGAAGAGTTATTTTCATTGGGTTGGAGGTAAAAAAGGCACTCAGGGCACTTCCATAAGAATCGTGGGTACAACCAAGTCATTAAATGTTTCTTTTTCCAAAGTATATTTTCAAAATAACGAATACGGTATTGTTCCTCTATTCAGTAGTGATGGTTTCGTAATTGAAGGAGATTTTTCGGAATTCAAAGAAAAGGATTTAATCCTTTCCAAAGATCCAGCCGAAGAATATGGCAATCAGCCATCAAAGCCGAAAAAAAAGATTCCATTTGACCTTGAGGAGGATGAAGCCATTTTAGTTTATTCTGTAAATGGTCTGGATGGATTTTATAAAATCACGGGTGTAAAGAAATTGGAAAAAGTTTACAGGCCCTAAATTAGACATCAATACTTAATCCTATAGATCCGTTGTTGCCAATTTCGGCAAAAACACCAATCTTTTTTGTGATAAAGTACCGAATACCGATGTATCCTGCAACACCGATTTTTTCACTAGAGAGATAGCCTAATTCAATTCCGGGATATAGGTCAAATTTACAGTTCATATCAAAGGGAATCCCTAAATGAACTTGACTTCTGGCATAGATATAATAATCGTTTTCACCATCGTTGAAATAGGCGCTGGCACCTGCTCCAATTGAAAAGAGTTTGCCAAGACCATAATCATAGGTAACTTTTACTCCATTTCCAAAACCATAAGCTTCATAACCGATATTGATTTTTTGATCACCTTTTCCGTCAAAAGATTGACCATAACTGAAGAATGCACCAAGGTAAAAACACAGGGTAATTAAAAAATATTTCATAGCAAAAGTTTAAAAGATTAAACTCCTAATTGACAACGAAAAATCTGGTCAAATATTGTACTTTATTGGTTAATGTTTTAGGATGCACGACAAGAAAATTTGGCATGAAAGTCTTCTTGTTATGCGCTGACAATTTTTCTGCCTCACGTTTTTTATAAATCGGAAATTTGATGTTAAAATTAGTTTAAGACCTGCGATTATCAATTGTAAGATTATAGAAATAAAGGCGTCTAATTTGCTTTAAGTAAAGGTATTTGAGGGTTAAAACCACTTATAACAGGATTTGGTTTTTTAATATTATATTAACAGTTTTAGATTTTTTTGATCATAAGTTGGCACGAATATTGATTTGTTATAGTGAAAATGATTTAAGGTTCTTAAAGGCTTTTGTCCTTATAAAATTTTAACATTAGATTATGATAATTTAGAAAAAGAAGCATTTATTTTGTAATCAAATGTCAGAGTGAAAAGGAGTAGTGTCGATTGTTTTTATAGACAACAATGTAGCTGATATATTTAAGGAAAAAATTAGTACCCAGCACTGCAACAAAATTAGAAAGATAGCGTTAGAATTTATATAATAGACACGCACTAAAAATATTTAAAATAAGGTTTGGTTAGTTGATTTTGGTTGATTTATTTCAACCAAATGTCGCCCCGAGG